>JBBTAF010000029.1:0-7437 GCA_038044305.1 Nanobdellota archaeon | reverse complement strand
CTATTTTTGAATTCATCTGATACCCCGCAGCTTGCTGCGATTGGGTTATTCATTTGCTTCATTTATTTTATCTAAAACACAAATCTTTTTATGATCATAACTTCCGCTCTTAATAGTACAAAAACCTTTATTGGAATCGAGATAAATAGTTATAATTCCCTCAGTTTCGCCATTTAGAATAACATCTCCTTTTCCGCTTATACAAAATTGATAATCTTTATTAGAAAATTCAGGAGGGCAAACTACATTTTCTCCAAGACTATTGAGCGCTTTCTCAAGTTCTGGTTCTAGAGCATTAATAACTAATCCTGTTGCCCAAAGTCTAAATAATAGTAGGATTATTGCTCCTACGGAGATTCCCCCAATAACTAACGGAGCAGAGGCTTTTTTGTTTATCATTTTAGAATAATTGAATTTTAAAGTATATTGACATGATAATAATAATTAATAAAGAAATTGAGCCATAAAAGATAAAACAGAATTTATAAAATTCTGAAGGCAGACGTTTTCTTGGAATATATGAAACTAATGCAATTACTCCAACAATTGAGCCAATGTTAAGATACAATTGTAATAACTGAGGTAATGAAATCCATAGAGAATAGAAGATTTGCCATAAAAGTAAAGAATTGATAAAAATTGCAGGTCTTCCTATATGTCCTTGTCTGAATTCAACGATACCTGCTACAAAAATTCCAACTAGACCTATTAAAAAGATTCCTTCAGGAATGTTAAATATAAAACTTTCTGGAAAAAATGCAAGAACCATCTTAAGTCACTACAATCGCCCCGCTTATATTATAACCATAATTAGTTGAACCTCTGATTTCAGGATATTCCTTTGAAATTAAAGAGCCTGATAAAAAGAAGTCAATATGATTTTGTTCAGGACTGCATGCAAAAACATGTGCACCCGAAGCAATAATACTGTTTTCTGCTTGCGACCATATCTCTAGATTAGGCTTTTCCATCACGCTATGAATACTTCCATCTGAAGAAAAACTTACAATTCTCTTAAATGCTCTTCCGTTCTTTATAAAATCAATTACTTCTTTTATCATTTTCTAAATCTCTCTTTAATTCCTTAAATTTTCTCCATTTACCTAAATCCTTGAAGTCTGCCTCAAGCTCTTTGATATCCTCATCGTTAATGGGCGCACTTCTCTTTAATTTAGGGCTTAATCTGATAACTGCTTCTAGATGTTCTCCCTTAAATCTAATGTCTTTTGGTTCTAAAACTCCAATGCTCCATTTTTCTGTTTCTATTGTTTCATTCATTTTGTTTTACCTCCTTTGCAAAAGGATGATTTATGCATGTATAAAGGGTATTTAAACTTTGTTGTTCAAATATTTAAAAGTATACAGTATACTTCCACAACATTTATAAACAAACTCTTACTAAAAATATAATGAAAAAGGGAGAGGTGTATTCTTATGGTAGCTAGAAAAACTCCTGAACAGATTAAAAAAGAAATTTTAGATTTATTATTTGAAGGTCCTAAAGGAATCAATGAGATTGCGGAAAGAATTAGTTCAAATTGGCCGACAACAAATAGTTATTTAGATAAACTAAAGGAAGAGGGAGCAGTTAATGAGATTTTAATTACAGATAAAATGAAAGTTTATAGAAGAACTGATGATCCAGTTTATTATAGTATTCCCTTTAATAGAGAAATTAGAACGAAAACTCTGTTTATTCTTAGAGAGATTGATAAAGCGTGGAAAAAAGAACGAGGAGTGGATCTATCAAAAACAGCATTGCAAAAGTTGGCAGTAGATGTAATAAAACATTGTAACCTAAATCTTCCAGTATTAAGTTTTCATTATGGCCTAACTACTTGTGCTAGTTTTGATTCTAGTAATCAGAGTATATTAAGTTTAATTGAAGAACCTGAAAATAAAGAGGAGATTATAATATGTATTAAAGAGGTAATAAACAACAAAGAGCATACTGGAATCGCCTATAAAGAAAGAGATTATCAGTATAGAAAATATAAAATGCCTTTTTATCTAGCTAAAGAAGAATTGACTAAGCTATTTTTGTTTCATGAAAAAGATAAAGAAACAAATAAAGAAATGAACTTGAAAATTCAAAAAGCGTTGTTGGAGTTATCTTTAAATTATCCTCTAAAATTAGAGAGATTTTATAATGATTTTGAAAAATTTATAAGTAATTCACAAATAATTTTATCAACTCGCAAAAATGAGGCTCAGAATTTAGAAATTATTAAAGGGACCTTAACGCATTTATGGGACAAACTAACAACTTTTACCTCATTTAAAGATTCTGAGTCATTTATTGACCGAGCAGACAAGCAGTTATTTGAACAAATAATGGATTTAAATATCAATTTTAAAGAGATGACATATCAAACGCAAGTTGAAGAGCTTGAGTCTGCTGCACAAGATAGCGATCCTTTTGAAATAAACATGCCTAAAGATGAAGCATCTAATAATATTCAGAAGCTGATTCTAGAAAGTCTAGAGAGCAAATAAGATGAGATATTTTTTAGACATGAATATTCCAGTATATTTTTGTATGCAAATAGGTCATCATCTTGAAAATAAAGCAAAGTTATTTGTTGAAAATAAAAAAGATAATCTTTTTTTGTTGTGTGATTATATTTCTAGTATCAATTTGCCAAAATGGTTAAAACGACAGAAGATAATTTTATTTGAATTTAATCAAAAAATTCAAAATGCAGACTATAATCTTTTCTCGAGTGAACAATCTAGAATATTGATATCTCAAGATAAGATATTCGTTAATAATCTTATTTTAATTTACAAAAAGAGTATTAATAAAACAGAATTCCTTGAGAGTATAAACAAAATATTTAATTTGTTGCAAGCAAGAATTTCTTATTTTATTAAGAAATATGTTAATGAAACAGTCATTCCAGTAGATAAGATTAATTTTGAGCTCAAAAGTTGTCTATTTACATGGCTTACTCCAAATGATTCAGATGCAAAAACAATCGCTTCGGCAATTCAAGAACATAAAAATAAATCGTTAACTATCATTACTTCTGATAAACAGCATTGGACTGAGGAGTTGTTAAAAGAAGTTCACAATAATTCTAACTTAAAGAAAGAATACCCTTCTTTACCAAAAATCGAGTATTTACAAGATTGCAAATAGTCGTTACTTATACAATCTTCCTTCAATATCTTTAATTCTCTTCCGCTTAAATCTCCGATGTTCATCTCTTTTTTAATCTAATTTCTCCTTTTGTAGATTCTCCTTCTAATTCATCTCCTTCTTTAAAATCTGCTGATTCGATAAGTTCATTAGGAATTACTATAACATATTTATTCATCAGTTTAAGAACGAAAAAGATTGGAAGAGCTATCTTAAAGACAAGATTTCAGAGATTCATAAATTCAGATGGGAAAAGATAAAGAACATATAATTTTCTACAATTCCCTATTCTAATAAAATAATGGAGCAAAAGGGGGCGAAGATAAAAGGGATTGCGGAAAATAAGAGAAAAGATAATTATTAATCCATTAGGGGTTAGAATAAATTATAAAGTTTGATTTCTTTGAATTTGTATTAAAAATGGATGAAAAAGATGGATGAAGAAAACAACGGAATGCATATAGCAATATTCAATGGGAAGGCGATAAGACGAAAGTTGGTCGGAGATAAATGGTTTTTTTCTGTTGTTGATGTTGTTGGAGCTTTGACCGAAAGCGAGAATCCTAGAAACTATTGGAATATGCTTAAAAGTAGGGAAAAAGAGAATTCTGGAATTGATCTGTACACAATTTGTGTACAGTTGAAGCTTATTGCTGAAGATAATAAGGAAAGAGAGACGGATTGTGCAGACACGGAGGGAATATTTAGAATAATTCAATCAATTCCTTCTAAGAAGGCAGAACCTTTCAAGAGATGGCTTGCTAAAGTAGGATATGAAAGGGTGCAGGAAATAGAAAACCCAGAACTTGCACAGGAAAGGATGAAGAAATTGTATGAATTAAAGGGGTATTCTAAGGAATGGATCGATAAGAGATTAAGAGGTATTGCTGTTAAACAGGATTTAACAGATGAATGGAAAAAGAGAGGGATTAAGGAAGAAATAGAGTTTGCAATTTTAACTAATGAGATAAGTAAGGCCACTTTTGGATTGGGTGTTAAAGAGTATAAAAAAGTTAAGGGGTTAAAGGACGAAAATCTAAGGGATCACATGACTGATTTGGAATTGATATTTAATATGTTGGGAGAAGCATCTACTGCTGAAATTGAGAGGAAGCAGAATCCTCAGGAATTTGACGAGCACGTGATTGTTTCAAGAAAAGGCGGAGAGATTGCAAGAGTTGCTAAGGAAAAATTAGAAGAGGAAACTGGAGAGAGTATTGTTAGTGATGAAAATTATCTAAATGAAGAAGAAAGGCTAGCAAGAGAAAAAAGAAAGAAAAGGAATTTATTGGAGGTAAAATAATGATTGGAAAGGCGGTAAAGACTGAGGCAAACACAAAGGGGATTGCTAGAAAGAGGAAAGATTCAATTTATTCAGTTGGAGTAGAATCTGTTTGTTGTTGAGTGTCTTGAGGTGTTTCGTCATTGCCACCAAATAGATTTGAGAAGAAATTGCCTATTGAACTCGCAATATTATTTATTGTATCTCCTGCTTGTGCGATTATACCTTCTCCTGTGCCAGGATCGTCTCCGAATTCGCCTGTTGCGTCTTTACATTCTATATCAACTATACACTCCCATCCTTCTCCAGAGTCTCCCATTATTGGAGAACCATAGCAGTTTTCACAAGTTTTACATTCTGTTTTTTTAGCTTCAAGCTTTTCTTTATCTAAGCAAGGACCAGCATATAAGTGAACACATTGTTGGGAGCACATTTGGCAGACATCATTTCCTTGCTCTCCTTCTTGGCTTGGTTTGCATATTGTATTTGGAGAATGAGTGTTTACGCAATTAGTTATACATTTTTGTTCTTCGGACATTGTAGATTCATCTGGGGCTTTAATCATATTGCATTCTTCTTCGCAACTTGCTTTATTTTGATTTTGACATGTGAAATCATATTGCTGGCATCCTTTTACAACACATTCTTGCATACATGATTCTCCTTCATCTGCTGGCTCTGGTTGTTCTGCGACATTGCATTGTGCTAGACATTGAGAGGAATATTGAGAAGTGCAAGAAGTGTCTGTTAAATCAAGGCACAATGGACTCATACATGTTCTTACGCAAACAACATCTGAATCACTTGGACCAATTGATTGTTGGTCTTGAGAACTTTCTGGAGGACCAGAAACAGCATTTCCAGTTAGGTTAAAGTAAACTCCTAATGCAATAATTAAAATAATTATTGATAATATAATTGGAAATATATTTTTCCCCTTTTTCATATTCTATTAAATATATCGAGGTTTAAATATTTAATGAGAGGATAGGAATTCTGAATAGAAAGTCTTTTATTCTATATTCTATTGATTAATTAATGAAAACACTGGATGTGGTTATAATTTCATTTATAGTGTTGATTATACTTGTGATTATAGGATTTATAATATCTAATTCTTATCAGCAAGAAACAATTTCAATGCCTTTATGCATTAAAGACAATTGTGCAATAAGAGTAATTGATGGAGATACGTTTCAAATTAAGAATAATTCTACCATAAGGTTGTTGTGTATAGATACTCCAGAGAAAGGGGAAGAAGGGTATGAAGAGGCAAAGCAGTTTCTTGAGAGTTTGGTTTTGGATAGGGAAGTAATATTGGAGAGAGATGTTTCAGATAGGGATGCTTATGGAAGGCTTTTGAGGTATGTGTATATCAATGAGACTTTTGTAAACAAAGAGATGGTGCATAGAGGGTATGCTCAGATATGGAAGTACGGGAATGATACAAGCAAATGTGAGGAGATAGGGGGATAGAAAATGTTAATTATGTCAAGAACGTTCAAACCATGGATTTTAACCCGTGGCGTTCTTGAGCATCCAAAACACGAGCGCCTGTCACAAACCACGGCTTTTAAGCCGTGGTGGCGCATCGTGTTTTTGATTTTCTTTCCAGCTCCAATATTCTTCTTTTCCTATTATAACGTGATCTAGAACTTTTATTCCTAAAAGATCACCTGCTTCGATTAATTTTTTGGTAACTTCTAGGTCTTCTTTGCTGGGTAGAGGATTACCAGAGGGATGATTATGAACAAGAATTACTCTTGAAGCAGAGTTTCTAATTGCAGACTTAAAAACTTCTCTTGGATCAATTATGGAAGCATCTAATATTCCCTTGGTTATCAGTTCTTCTTTAATAAAATAGTTTCGATTATTTAGATGAATTACTACAAAGTTTTCTTGTTTTTCATCTTTTAGTTTTTCGTGCATTATCTCAAATACAGCTTTGGCAGAAGATACGAAACTTTTAGAGGATTTAGCTAAAGATTGTCTTTTTGAAAGCTCTGAGATGGCTAGAATTTGCAGGGCTTTGCTTTCGCCCATACCTTTTATCTTTTGGAGTTCTTTAATGGAGCATTGATAGAGGTTTTCTAAGCCATATTCATTTATTAGGCGATTGGACATGTCTATCACATTTTCATTTATTGTTCCTGTGCGAAGGATTATTGCTAGAAGTTCTGCATCGCTTAGGGCTTGAGCTCCTTTTTCAAGCATTCTTTCTCTAGGGCGAGAAGATTTTGGCAGGTCGAGAATTTTCATTTTTTATCTTTTCTTTTTATGACTATTTTACCTTCTTTTACTTGTGCTTCCAGTTCGGAATATTCATCGAATCCTGCTTCTTTTATGATCATTGGTGGAATATTAAGAACATGTTTAAAGTAGTCTTTTTCTTTAGTTCTTTTGGATAATTGTTTCTGAAGTTTCATGAAAATACTAGCAGATAAGAATATATAAGTTCTTCTGTACAGACGTAACTAATAAATGACTAATTCTGTACAGAAAGATATATAAACTTTCTGTACCTACTGAAGTGAGTGATAATATGGGTGTAAAAATGGGCACAATAAAAATAAAATCTCTCGGAATCGGATGGAAAAGTAAAGTAGGATTAAAGAGGGCAACATATAGCATTTCTATCAATAAATTGGTCGCAGAGGGAAATTGTCTAGAAAAGGGAAAGGAACTGAATTGTTATTTGTTTGAAGATCTGACAGAAAGAAAGGTTGTAATAATTTATCTAGACGGGGGAAGGAAAAATGAAGGAGTTTGATTATTATATTTTTATTGATTACTCTGACAAATTGATAGGCCATATGATTATTGAAAATAAGAATTTAAAGCATTTATTACCTAAAATATTAAAATTTAAACATTATAGAGATGCAGAAAATAGAAAATTATATCTTAGGAATATAAGAAAGTCCATAAAAAGAGATAAGATATTATCTTATCTCTTAAATTTTAAATGTTAGCAAGAAATCCGTCTCCTTTTAAGGGACGGATGAATTGCGTC
>JBBTAF010000028.1:0-1328 GCA_038044305.1 Nanobdellota archaeon | reverse complement strand
CTCCTTGCTTAATCCTTGTTTGTGCGGTCTTCCCATTTTTTCTTTATTCTTATTAACCCTTTTTCTAATTCAAAATCCTCAAATTTCCAAGTAGCAAAATCATCCTTTGCAATGCCCAAATTTATCAAAAGTTGCCCAAATGTCAAGAACTGCAGTTCTTGAACACCTCAAGAATCATCGATTCTTGATGGCCTCGAAACTTTAAAGTTTCTCAGCCTCGAAAACCAAAGGTTTTCTCAGTCTCCAATCTGAATTGGTCATCCATATACCTTCCAAAAGTTCTAATATCCTCTTTATTCTTTTTTCATCTCTCATTGTGAACATAAAAGGCTGTTTAACACAGCCTTGGTATTAATCTGAGCCTATTTCAGCCCAATTACCCTATTTAGCCTAAGCCAGCAGAATCAAATCTGCAGGGAAGCAACAACATGGTTTTGCATATTTTCTGATTTGTCAAAGCATAGGCACATGGCCAAGTTTACTTTCTATTGCCCGTTAATTCTGAACAGTTGAGGAAGTCTTACTTATCTCTTCAATTCTCTTCAGAGCAAGTTCAACAGCCTTAACTTTCTCGTTCAGAGCATTTTCCTTTGCGTTCTTTCTATTCTTTGCATTTTCGCTCATAATTTCAGTTTTCTCTATCTCCCTTTGTTTCAACCTTCTGTTTCTATCAATGTCATTATCTACTTCATTCTCCCAGTCAGTCAAATCCTTCTTCAATTGCTCAACTTCCTGTTGTTTTTTTCTTAAATCCTCTTCCAATTCAAGCCTTTGAGAAATTATGTCTAATTTCTTTTGGGTTAGCCTCTCCACTATGCTATATCTTGATTGACTTTCACTCATTCAAATTAAAAATAATAACAATTTATAAAATATTGACACATGTTTTTACACCCACAAAAACATAATCAAAAGAATTATATATACAAAAGACCCAGATATTTACATAGGGAAACGTGACCCGACGAAAACCATATCTTGTTATGGAGAGTAGGATAGAAGGACACCATACCCTATGCATAAAAAAATTATTTTAGTCTTTCGATATTCAATAAGTTATCTAAAACTAGATTTACACGATATTCTGGAGTTCCTTTTATCATTTGACTTTCTCTTTTTATAATAATCTTTTCACTTATCAAAAGACTAACTATTTTATTAAATGCTAAAAACTGCCTATCATCCACTGAAATAAAAACTATAGATTTTGGATTTCTTTTTAAAAATTCAAGTACATCCAAAAATATTTCCATATTCTCATACATCTCTTTTATTGTGACATCCTCCGTCCCCTAAAGGTTTTTTGCTTCGCAAAAAATCTGCCTTCG
>JBBTAF010000027.1:0-8205 GCA_038044305.1 Nanobdellota archaeon | reverse complement strand
TTATAACCACTTATTGAAATTATTCCATCATTTGTACCAAAAGCGGTAGAAGCACTTCCAGATACTGCAGTTACTGTTGCGATTGATCCTGGCGCAACGTATGAACTTGGATAAAATGAATAGGCAAAATCAATTACTCCTGATTTACCAGCAGATAATGTAAGAGGGACATTTCCTGTATTATTTATCTGAAAAGATATTGTTCCGTTTGAAATAGATTGAACTGTAGAAGGAATAGAAGAGATTTGTGCAAATGGGACATTAATGACTGCAATGACAGAGGCAATAACTAATCCAGAAGAGGAATTCAATGCGGTGATATTATAAGAATACTGTCCGCCTGCAAGATTTGAAGGAATCTGGAGTGAAGCAACTGAATTGTTTGAACCTGATGCAGGAACTAAAATCTGAGATGGATTAAATGCCCATCCATTAGCTGAAAGATTAACTAATACATCTGAATCAGAATTTAGAGTTAATGAAAAGTTTGCGATTGATCCTGCAGAAACTGTTTGTGAAGACAATGAATTAAAAGTTAAAGTAGCACTTGCAAAACTAACTAGCAAAATTGCTAAAAGAAAAGATACAAAGATGAATGAAAATTGTTTGATATTCATGTTGATTGCTTTTTATGTTGTAACTCTTGAATTACACTGGTATTTAAATCTTTCTATTAATGCGAACTCTTACGACGTGAAAGGTTTTAAATAAAAGTTATCACTTGAATATTTAAGTTTAAACAATATGATAAGAGCGAAAGAAAATTTAATTGGAGCGTATGCATTTTTGATTGGATTAGTTTTAGCAGTTATAGTTGGTGTTCTTGCTGGGTTATTTATTGAAATCAAAATAACTCCTTTGATTCTTGGGATTTTAGCTCTTTTAGGAATTTTAGTAGGATTTTTTGTAGCAGATAATGATATTCAAACTTTTCTTATGGCTTCTGTTTCATTAGTGCTTGTAAGTTATCTAGGAATTTCTGGTTTGCTCGTTGGAGCAGCATTTAGTGGAATAGAAGTAGGACATATTATTTCTTCAGTACTACAAACGTTATTAGCAATGTTTGTGCCTGCAACAATAGTTGTAGCTTTGAAGAGTGTATTTTCTATAGCAAGTAGTTAATCATATTATAATAGGACATTTTTAAGGTAATAATTAAAAAGGATTGAAAATATAATAAATAGGAGGTGAAATATGAGTTGTGCAAATTCTGGAATAACTATTCTTTCTTTGCTGATAATTGCCTTGACAATATGGCAAATATCTACTAGTAAAACTATTATTATAATTGCTTCAGTGTTAGTTATTTTAATGGTGTGGACTGGTTGTAAATGCATTTGGTGTGAAAAGGCAGATGTAATAAAGAAAAAGAAGTGATTGCGTGTTTAATTTGGTTTTATTTTTTTAAACAGAATTGTTTAAATAGTATTATCTGCTGTAGATAATATGCAGAAAGATAGAAAATGTGATTGTGACTGTAATCATAAATGGCATCAAGGTCATAAAGTGGGTGGATGGATTCATTGTTTAGGATTTATTGGAGCAGCAGTATATTATATTTCTAATGCTACTGGTTTTTGGATGGGAGTGTTAGGAGTTTTAAAGGCAATGGTTTGGCCTGCTTTCTTGGTTTATCATGCTTTGAAGTTTCTTGGTATTTGAGAAGAGATTTTTAGATTATATAATAAGTTGGTTTTTTAAAATGTTAAATGCTTGAATCAATCGCTTGAGGGTGTTGGAGTATCTCAACTAATGTTATCTAGGTTTATAGGCAATATTTTTTTGAGAAAGTACAACCTCTCTTTCACCTTTTTCCGTGAAACCTAAAACATAAACACCTTGACCTGATTTCTTACCTGCTAAACCTACTTTAATTCCATCTTTTTCAGGTGCTATGACAACAAGGCCTACACCCATATTCCAAGCCCTATAAGCCTCTTCTTCTTCAACAGGTCCAACTTCTTTCATAAATCTAAACTCTTCTTGAGGTATTGGTAAATTATCAATTACATATCTTAATGGCATTTTTTTTCTCATTACCTTCGCAAATCCGTGTCCAGTAATTGGTTGAATATATCTTACATCAACATCTTCATTAAATAGGTTTTCGACAAATGGAGAGTAAATTGAGGTGGGTGTTAATAATGATTCTCCAAGTGTTCTTCCACTTGGTAATTTAGTAAAATATCCATCCTTTTGTTTCTCTGCAATTTTTCTTGCTAAAGAAACGCCATTGGAATGTATGCCACTACTTGCTACGCCATAAATAATCAGGCCTTCTTCTAATCGACTACCTACTGTTAATCTTGTTCTTGGTCTTATTATACCTAGTGAACTGCCTGCCACATCAATTGTGCTTTCTGCAACTATTCCTTTTAAGGTTGGAGTCTCACCACCAGGAATTGCAACTCTCGCTATTTCTGCACCTCTTTCGAATCCGTCAATTAAACCAGATGACCTCTCTTGATTAACAAGGTAATCAGAACTTCCAGTTGCTACTATCGGCTCAAAAAGAATAGGTGTTGCTCCTATACCTGATAAGTCATTAATTGTCATAGCCATTTCATCTTGACCTATCCCCGAGAATAATGCTCTTTCACTTAATCCTAAACCTTTTCCAATTCTTTCTTTTTCTGTCATTGATTCAGCAATCATGTTTTTTGTTCCTAATCCTTCAACTCCAAAGGCAATATAGAAATCACCAAAACCTAAATTTAAAGCAACTGCCGTCTCTCCAATAGACTCAGGAACAATTGTCATTCCAAGGAGATTTGGATTCACTAATGTTTTTTGAAATCTTCTTATGCATTCCTCTTTAAATGGGTCTAATTTATCATAATCTACGATGTCTGAATATTTCATACTCATAAAAACTCTTCTAATGTTTGCTTTATAAATATTATAGTGATTTAAGATATAATTGTGAAACCTATAATAATTTGTACCAGTTGTCACACCCCTCAAACTGGCTCATTATTTTCTCGAGAATCCTATAGCATTTTTTTGAGAGAAAAAAAAGAAATAAACTTTGATTATGTCAAGAACCATACACTAAAGTGTATGGCATGTGACTAGTATAGTTCTTGAACATGCTCAAGAATTACATTTTCTGTATCTCACTACTGAAGCCTCAAGAACTTTATGTTCTTGATGGTCTCCAGAAACTAAGAGTTTCTGGGATAACGAGTTTTAGCAAATATAATTCTTGACATATTAAAAGTATTTAGAAAAGCTGAACTAAATTCTCAATCTATTCATTAATAAAATCAGGTCTTACTGGTTTAGCAGCAACTGGTGCTCTATGTATTTCAGCAAACTTTGGAGTTACTATAACCATATTCTCTCCGAAACCTGCGATTGAACCTTCTATAGCATCTACTGTTTTCTTAATCTTTGCAACTGCTCTCTTCAATTCAATTACATCTTTCGTCTTTAGAGTTTTAATGTCAATAACTGCAATTGTATATCCTTCTCTTAGAGCATTAAGAATATCATTTGTATCGTCAAAAGTTCGCAAAACAAATGGCTTTACAACCACCTTTGTATCCGCACTTTTTGCAGCATTCAAGTCAATCTCCACGTATTCTTCATTTGAATCTTTACCAAACAACTTTTTTAAGTTAAACACCATGTTGTTTATTGAAAGTTTCAGTATATAAATATTACTGTGTTTTTAGAATGTATATATTCCGTAATATAGTTTCGATTTTAAAAAAATTTATTTAGAAAATATGAGCTCACTGCTTTCCAGAAGATGATATTTCTTTCCTAAGCTGAGAAATTTTACTGTTTATCACATCTTCTTGATTTTCTAATGCGTCTATTTTTAATTGCAGAACTCTTTTTTTATCATCTAATTCTTTTAGGACTATATTTTTTTCAGATTTTAGCATTATTCCTCCGAGAACCTTGTAAACATCTCCTGAGGTATTGGAAACTTCTTTATGAGCATTGGTGGATTCAGCAAGATCTATTTGAATTTGTTGTTTCTGCATTAAAAGATTTTGAATTGATTGCTCTAAAAGCTGTAGTTCCTGAATCTTTTTACTTAAATTATCATCCATTTTAGATTGCCTTGACCTTAACTATCTGCAACCTTGGTTTGTAGAAAATCTTTGAACCGCAGTGGGGGCAGACAAATCTTTTATCAAGTTGTTTGCTACTAATTCCTTTTTCACATTTGAAGCATTTGTATTGTGCCATTGTTATTTTTGTGTTTTGTTTATTTTTAAATGTTTATTTTGTTGGATTTAAAACGTAAGCATTGCCTGCAAAGACCTTTCCAGTTCTTGTGCATTTCCAAATTCCTGCAGCAATTCTTTTTGCTTTTCCTTTTGGATGAAATGGAGACTGCTGAGCTTTTCTCTGCTCTGACTCAATTGAATTGTAATTCTTTTTAACATGAGTACCATATCCTGCACCAAATTTTCCGAATGCTTTTGTCTTTTTTGTTTTAGCTGCCATGATATCAGTTGAAAAAGAGTGTTTTTAAACCTTTTTAAGACTGAGGCTTTGTTTAATAAGTCACGAATAGACTATACTTTTTAAACAGAATTTTTATCACAATAATGCTTTTAAAGTAATTAGTTTCTCACTTTTTATGGTAGATAATAACAATAGTCGTGCTTATCAAGGAATATGTGACCCTGACGATGCAGTTCATGATTTTGAAAGAAAAGCTCCACTTGGTGATTGGGATGTTATAAGAATGCTTAGAGTTCAACCTTCTGAACCAAAAAATTCAAGAGGAGATTACAGACCTGAAGACCCTCTTGACTTAATAAGAGCCTTAAATCAAAATAAAAGTTCAATAATTCCAACTACTGACTTAGCAGAGACTTATTACCACATGTCACATCGAACCGATGGGGAGAACTTGAAAATCAAAGTTTCTTCATCAGAAGATGAGGGCTGGTCAAGAATTGAAGTAGATGTAAGAGAAGGAAGGTTAGCAAGAGAGATATTCAAAGAAGACTTTCCAGACCTGTATCGCTAAATCTCTTTTGTCTCTTCCAAACTAAACTCTGCTTTAACTAGGATTTCTTGACAAAAATGGGGCTGCGAGGATTTGAACCTCGGTCGCAAAGTTTTTTGTAACTATCATTTGAATGAATAACCCAAACCTTGAATACTACCAGGCTGTACTACAGCCCCATTAGCTAGACTGAAATTATTAGCTTTTTAATACTTGCGATTGTTTATTTAATATTGAGTTTAATGTCTTAGCCTTATTGGAATTTGAAAACCCTATTATTTTTGAATAATCATTTAAACTCATTCTTCTAACTCTTACAAAATTTAAAGGTCTTGTATTTCCTCCTCTGTCTAATATTCTTCTAGTTGTTTTTAGTCCAAACTTATCAAAAATATCACTTAAATTATTTATAAGTTCTTTTGATATGCATGCGCAAACTGCATTACCTGGGCTCATGAAACCATCTGTATCCATCAGGCCTCTTGCAAATCCTTTTAGAAATTCATTAGAATATTGAGAGAGATTATTCTTTAATCTGATTGTGAAGGTTTTGTCTTTTTCCCAAATTAGATAATTTTTTATGAAATTTATAAATTCTTTAGATTTTACTACCAAAGCAAATACGCTTGGTCTTTCAATAAGGTAAGGATTGAGATTTAAATTTTTTAATAGAGCTTGCAGATAATAAGCATAATCTCTTTCCTTTGGAAAAGTGAGGTAATATGTAATTCTGTAAGGAATCTCTCTATTTGGAAAGTTTTTGTTATAATTTTGATGATAATAATTACCATCTCCTGCAAAAGCACCTATTAATTCACCTATTTGGAAATCTGATAAGTTGACTATAAACTCCTTTTTTATTCTTGGTTTAAATTTTCTAACTTGATAATAAATTGTAGGTTTATTTATGTTCAATAATTTTGAAAGATAATTTAGACTTTTTCCCTCTTCAGTTAGTTTTCTTATAATTTCTATCTCTTCTTTGGAAAGTCTTTGATTCTTATTTCTCATTAAATAAATATCATATTAAACTTTAAATTATTTTATTTTAATTTTATCGAGACGACAGTGCTTTTAAACAAAAGATGCAGAAGCAATTAAACTTGATTCTCTATATTCTTTTAATTCTTTGTTTATCCAATTATTATAATATCCGTCTAATATTGGTTTTGCTGCTTTAAAATCAGTAATATCTGGATAATTATTAATTAAAAATTCAACTACTGCTTGTTTTGCTGGAGAATATCTTACATTCATATCTTGAATAGCAGAAACTACTTTTTCATGTTTTTTAACTATTCTTAAAAGTTGAGATTTATCAGAGAGAGAGAGAGCGGAACTTCAAAGAGAATATCTAAATATACTTTGGCTTCTTCAAAGTTACTTGAAAATCTTTTACTCATATCGTTTCCTCGCTTCCATTATTCTTAGATTTAATGCTGTTGAAGGTTTATTATAAATTATCACATTTGCAACAACTTCACTTTCTCCCATTGTATATCTAGTAAGTATAAATCTTGCTGCACAGTTTTTAGATAAAGACTCAGGTGAATGTATTCTATCTAAATTCTTAAGTCTCTCTTCACAGGATAACTGAACTTCTTGCTTGAGAAACATTTTTTCAGATAATGTAAGAGAAACATCAAATAAATTCGTTAGAATCTCTTCTGATTCTTTCAATCTTTTAGCAATTCCAGTACCAGAATATTCTCTTAATAGTATTTTAGATATTATTTCTTCAGTAATCATACTAAAAATTGATTAATCACTTCTTCTTAGTTGCTGGCTTTGCCTCTGCTTTTGCTGATGGTGCTTTGACTCCGGCTGCTGATGGTGCTGTTGTAGGTGTTGTTCCTGTTGCTGGTGCTCCTGTTGCTGATGGTGCTGTTGTAGTGGCCGCCTTAGCTGCCTCTGCAGCTGCTTTGGCTTCTTCAGCGGCTTTGGCTTCTTTATCTTGCTTGGCTTTTCTCTGTGCAAAGAATTCACTTAATTCTTTCTTCTTTTCTTCAGAAGGTTCAGTTTTTTCGCTCTTAATTTCTTTATCATATTTTCCAGATTCAATATCTTTCTCAATCTCTTTTGCTTCTTTATTGTCAATTAGAATGCCAAGAGAAACGCAAGTACCTACAATTAGTCTTATTGCTGCCCTTAGATCCTTTGCAAGAAGAGCAGATTGTTTTGTCTTTGCAATTGACAATATTCTTTCAAATGAAATGTTTCCTACTTTTACACTCAAAGGAGAACCAGATCCTTTTTCTAATCCAAGCTCTTTCTTAAGAAGTTCTGCAACTGAAGGAGAAGAAACTTTAATTGTATAATTCTTGGACTTTGCGTCAACATCAATCTCTACTGGAACGTTCATTCCTTTATAACCTGCTGTTGCAGTATTAACATCCATAATAACTTTTCCAAGATTAATTCCTAATGGACCAAGAGACTGAGCTACTGCTGGACCTGGTTTCATTGCACCACCTTCGACAATTAATTTAACTTTCATTTTGAGCTCCAGTTGATTCTGTTGAATCCTGTTCTTCTGTAGATTCGCGCCTTATAACCTTTACGTTATCTATTTTTACAGTAACTGGAATTGGAACAGATGCTCCAAGAAGAGAAACTACTACTTCTCCTTTTGATTTGTCGAGTCTAGTGACCTTGGCTTTTTCACCTTTAAATGTCTGTCCAATTATTTCTACTATATCTCCTATCTCTATCTTGATATCCTCTACTTTAGGTTCTAGCATTGACTTAATTTCTTCATAGGTTAATGTCTTTCCTATAATGCCTTTCACATATGGAAGATTAAATGCGGATTCTTCTGCTGATTCTCTATCTTCTGCTTCTAGAATTATATATCCTTTAAGACCATGTGGTCTTGCAATTGCATAAACATTTAAATTTTTAGCAGTTGCTCTTTTAGCCATCATTTCAATGGCTTTGTCTTCTTTATTTGTAGTTACTTTAATGATGAAAATCATTTTTTGTTTTTGTTATGCTGATTTAAGCTCCGCTACCAGATGAAATCTGAGAAGCAGATAGTTTCGTGAGAAAAACGGGGTTTATAAATCTTTTTGAAAAATTGGATTTACACAATTTTCAAAGGAAGTTGCACAACGACCTGACTAAAAATAAAGTACAATAAACCTTATTTACCCAAAAAGGGACCTAAATATATGACTATTTGCATAGCTGCTATTTGTATTGTTGATAAAATAAGAAAAGGAATAGTGTTT
>JBBTAF010000026.1:2578-6452 GCA_038044305.1 Nanobdellota archaeon | reverse complement strand
TCCTCGGTAGAGGCTTTTTTAATTCTCTTAATTTAGAACACTTCATACTTTAAAATTATAGATCTATTTAAAACATTTTTAGCACTTTCTCTGTGATGAGGACAACCTGGCCAACAACAAGGTCTTTTTTTCCCTTCTAGTATTTCTTCAGATAAACGTTCGATATGCTTTTTACGGGTTTCAATTTTTTTTACAATAGTAACCCAACAAATCCACTCATTACGAGCAAGAGGCGTTAAACTTTTCCATTTTTTAAGTAAATCATAATTAGAGCTTAAAACATTCTTCAAATCTTTAGGGACTTGATGAACTACTTCTCCATCAACTACTTTTTTCATATTATTCATAATTCATAATAATCAAAAGCAATATATAAAATGTTGGAACCTAAAAATTATTAAGATTTAATATTATTGATTTTCAAGAATGGTTGAATTTGTAATATATGAACTTGCAGGTTTTCCATTTATAGTAAAATAAGCTCTATTTCCGTTCAAGTTATAAAAGGCATTACCATTTGTTGATACAATAGTAGGTTTGAGACTGGTAATATCTGATTGCATTAAACTCAATTTTTCCAACATCTCTGAACGTACACCTAATACTCTTTGGTCTATTATACTTGTATCCAAACTTTTTATTCTTTTTTCTATTTTATCAGCAGTTTTGCTAGAATTACAACTATGTATCATTGCTAAAACCGCAATAACATACAACCATCCATGCCCATTATCATTACCCATACTTTTTATTCGATTATTCCACTATTTAAATGTTTTGTTTTGTTATCATTATTAAGTTACATATTAATTATATTATAATTTATTCTAAATACCTCTACGCTATAAAACATTTTTTATCACACAAATAATTTTAAAGTAATTAAAAATAAACGTTTTATGATAGTCGATATAGATTATAAATTTAGATCGTTTAGAAAAAGAGATACGGATACAGTTAGAAGTTTTCTTACAAAGCAAGATTTAGGATATCCTCAATATTCTAGATGGATAGACGAAAGAGCAATTGGAGGATTATTAGCAGAAACAAAACATGCTCTATTAGTTTATTCAAATGGCGAATTAGTTGGAGATTTGTTATTTCAAGAACATCAACATCTAGATAAAATTGTAGAGATAAAAAATATGAGGATACATCCAAGATTAAGATGGAGAGCTTTCGGAAGATTTATGATTAAACAACTTGAGGTTGAAGCAACTCAAGCAGGATATCTTGCACTAATAGGTGATGTCAGAGAAGAAAGCAGAGATATTATTTCATTTATGATAAATTGTGGGTTTATTCCAACCATAACTCTTCCATTATATAATACATCAAAAAGAGATGTAACTATGATTAAACCTCTTAACAAAGATTTTAGTCAAGAAAGCTTGATAAAAAAAGTTGAAAACACCATTATATCCCTAGCAGTTTAACAAGTAGATATTTAAACCATCCATTTCACCTAACTTTATGGATCTAATCTCATTAAAAAAAGAATATCAAAAATATGAAAAGCAATTCAAACTTCCCTCTTTCAAAGAATTAAACGAGGCATTCGAGATAGAAAAAATAGAGAACGATAGCGACTGTCTTCCAAGAGCAATAAGAAAGATAATGATGGACAAAGTAGTCAATTCTTTAGGATTTATAGACATGCTTTTAAATCCAGTTCAAGCACCAAGAATATATCAAAGTTTCATAAAAAATATCTCTGCAGAAGACAAACAATTAATTGAAAATCTTTATGAGATATTCGGAAGACTAAGCTTAGACTGTATGCCTCTTGAGCTAGATTATTCAGAAAAAAATGAAACGGATATGATAAAAAAGATATTTAATAGTTGGAAGTTAAGTAAAGATGATTTCAAAAAACTTTTAACAAGAGTAGGAAATCCAGTTCAAAATCATACCAAGAAAGAAAAAAGTTACTTTGGTTAGATTATATTAAAATGAGATTTAATTACCATCTTGCATTACAACACGGAGACTATGAATCAAATGATAATCCAGATAGAAGAAGATATAGATTAGCGATGACTCATTGCATAGAAGAAATAACTCCTAGAATAAGAAGAATTACTTTAAACCATCAATCAACTACCTTCAAAGTTTCCAATGAAGAAATGATGATTAGACGTTTTGCAAGAAAATTTGGATGGCTTTAACTATTGCATTAAATCATCCAAATTCAATTCTATAACTGCCAATGGCATCTTAATTCCCCAATTTCTTAATGTTTCAGGATGACATTCTCCAATATACCCTATTGCTTTTCCATTTAAGCAGATTGCCCCAGTTCTTCCATCAATCAATTCATTTTTACATACGTCCTTAAGAGTGTATGCCTTCCCTAATGAATTAAACAAGTAGTCTAATATCTGCTTTAGTTCAGTAAATCCTGCAGGACTGCAAGAAATCATAAGATGTTCGGACTCTCTAATGCCTGTTTCAGTCTGAGAATCTTTATGAAAAACAGTTCCAATCTCAAAAATTTTCTGAGGATAATCATTATCTTTATTCTCAGTTAAAATTCTTAGAGCAGGAATTAAAAGGGTAGGTCTTAATATTTTATATTCCGTCTTTGCATTTTCCAATTCAATTCCTTTTATTTTATGCATTTCTGCCTCATCCACTTTTATAAGATGATATGAAAGAGTTTCATTCAATCCTAATCCAGTAAGAATGTCAGAAATCTTCTTTCTTCTAATGCTCTCAAGAGACTCTTGACCAGAAGTCGAGATGTTAGGTATTTCAGCCTCAAAATTTTCATACCCATATGCTATTCCAACATCTTCAATCAAATCAACTTCATGAAGAACATCCGCTCTCCAAGCAGGCACTAAAGCTATTCCTTTTGAGTATTCAATACCCATTTTATGCAATAACTTTTCAATGTCTTTTTCTTTTAAATTAAGACCCAATAGTCTATTAGTATTTTCTAATGAAAGTTTAACCTTTTCTGATTCAAGAATGGGAGTGATAATTTTACTTTTTTTATCATAAACAACTTCCATCGAATAAATTTCTCCACCATAATCTGCAAGAGTTGTAACTATAATCGCAAGAACTTTATGTAAAACATCTAAAGAACTACCAGAACATTCAATAAACACATCTCTTGTTTTTTCATTAATTTTTCCTGTATCGTGGCTATTGATTATAGGAGGCATAGAAAGAATCTTTCCTGCTGAATCAACGAAAACAGGATAAATCTTAAGCTTTTCCATAAGATGTGCATACGCTTTTCCAGTAGGATGTCTAACCAAAATCTCTCTAGCATTCATCTCTCTTTCGCTTTCAAGAGGCAAAAATCGAATTTCCTCTGGTTTCCAAGCTTCATATCTTATAGGTAATTTTATCTTTTCCATAGGATAAATTCCTATCGCTACTCTTTTTCTGTTTCTTCCCAAAGTAGCATGTAATTTTTCCTGCAATTCAATTATATCCTTAATAGATTCATCAGAAAATTTAATTCCTTTAACAATTGCACATGTTGTAAATGGTCTGACTTCCTTTACCGATTCATCAACAATAACTTGATAATTCTTTTCAGGTTTATTTAATTTATATTTTGTCAATCCAGTTTCCTTTCCAAGAAAAGACTTGAATGCCCTAATAAAACCAGATGCAGACAAAAGATCAGGTCTATTGGGAAGAATTTCAAGGGTAATATTTTCTTTGTCTATTTCTTCGACTGTAGCACCCATCATACTTATCTTTTCAATAACTTCAGGAGTCAATTTTATGTGTTTCTCAATCAGTTGCCTAGAAAAATTAACTGCAGCCATTTAATTAATCCTCCTTGTTCTTAACAAACTTAAATCATTTTTATACACTTCTCTAATATCTTTTATTTGATTAACCATCATCA
>JBBTAF010000026.1:0-2568 GCA_038044305.1 Nanobdellota archaeon | reverse complement strand
ATTCTATCAAATCCAGGTCCCCAAGCCAATACAGGTATTGCTTTTCCAAATAAAGTTACAGTAACTTCTGGTCTAAATATTCCCGCTCCTCCAATCTCAAGCCATTTCTTCTTTTCATAATGCCATGCATCAATTTCTAAGGACGGTTCAGTATAAGGAAAGAAACTAGGTCTAACTCTTATTTTATCAAATCCCATCTTCTTATAAAATTCTTTTAAATACCCTAAAAGATGTCTGAAGTTAGCATTTTGATCGATAACAATTCCTTCACTTTGATTAAATTCAAATCCATGGCTCCAATCAATAGCTTCGTTTCTAAAGCATTTACCCATCGCAAAAAACTTTCTTGGTAACTTTTCATTCCTTAATTTATATAAAGTTTGAGAGGACAAGCAAGTAGTATGTGTTCTAAGCAACACCTTTTTCGCAGTGTTCTCATTCCAAGAATATTGCCATCCCTTGCTTCCAGAAATACCTGATTCATGAGCTTTCTTCACACCATCAACAAGTTTTTTGTCAGGAATTTTTCCTTCAATATCTTTTATAAAAAAAGTATCTTGCATTTCTCTGACTGGATGATCTTGTGCAGTAAACAATGCATCAAAATTCCAGAAAGAAGTTACACACTTCCCCCCATTCATTTCTTCAAAACCAAGTTCAAGCCATATCTTCTTTCCTTGTTCAATTGATTCAGAAACGAAATGTTTTCTACCTCCATTTATTTTTGGGACAGAAGCATGAATATCATATCTTCTAAATTTTTTTCCTTTGCTCCAATTTTTAATAATGTCTGAATTGACTTCCTCAATCAAATTCAATTCAATCTCTCTTCCAGAAATTTCTCTCCCCTTTTCACTCAAAACAAAAGAAGTAGTACTCTTCTCACTTATTTCTATAATTTCTTTTCTATTTTTTAAATTTTCAAGTGCCAAAAGCATTTCAGGTGCCAATTTATCTTTTTCTATAGGTAATAAATCAATAAGTTGTTCCTCGAGATTCTTTTTTATCAGTTCTTCTTTAGATGCTTCTAGTTTTATCTTCCCATTTGTCATAGAAATCAATGCCTTGCCCTTCAAAACCCCTATCGCTGCCTTAAACTCATTATCAGATAATCCTGATGTCTTCTTTGCATCATCAAAAGAGAGAATACCTTTTCCTTCTAAAGCAATAATCAATCTTCTTTCTGGCAGATGATTTTTCTTATATAGAACACCATTAAATCCTAAATCAATAAATGTTTTTTTAATAACATTAATCTTTAGAAAACCTTTAGACTCCAAGAATCTCAAAGCTCTCATCACGGAAATTTCATCCATTCCAGATCTTTCAATTATTTCAGATATACTCTTATTCAAAAAAGGAATAACTTTTCTCTCAATTGGAGATAAAGTTTCAATCATTTCATCACTTACTTTCTCACCATTTGTCATGTTATTCTTAAGGATTTTAGGGGTTAAAAAGATTTGTGACAAATCTCTATCTCCTTAATTTTGCAATTAAGGTTAAAAAGATAGTGCTTCCTAATGTTTATATCCAAAAACTTTGTCGTATTCCGAATGGCTAAAAATATCCAGTATAAAAGTAACTATTTCTATCTGTCCTCCAGTAATTGTGTATATCATTCTCCATCTATCAGAAAGCTCAATTCTCCAAAGATTCTGAGCATCGTATTTATTGATATACTTATTAGGAATTATTCTTTTCTGAATTTGATTGCCTGCAAAAGGATTTTCTTTCAGTAAATCTCTTGACCTTAGAATAGATCTAAACAAAGTCTGATGTAAAGAACTTTCAATACCTCTTGATTTTTCCTCTGCAACTACTTTTTGAAGTTCCAAATAAACATTTTCAGCTTCTTCTGAAAGTTTCACAATCACTTCTTTGTTTTTATACATTTCATATTTCTCTTGCGTTTTCAAGAGCATTTCTCATTTTTGGACTTAGATTATAAATCCAAACAATTCCCCTATGACTATCCAATATCAAACCTCTATCCTCAAGGTATCTTAAAATTAAATTCAAAGTCTGATGCATAATCTTCGCAGGAAGCCTTCTCTTTATTTCTTCTCGGTCAATTGCTAAATCTGCTTCTCTAATTATCCTCTCAACCATCAAAACAGTTTTCAAAGTTGGATAATGTATTACTCCAGTTTCATTATATGTTTCCATATAACAATTTATATAAACTTATATATAAATCTTTCCTTTAGTAAACTTCAACTTCTTTAGTCTGCTGACTGGAAGCACCAAGTGCTTGCAATAAAGAATATGCATCTTTTTTATCTTTAACACCAAACAAAGCCAATTTAACTCTCTCTTTCCTGCACAATTTCACATTCTGAGCTATCTGAGCCATTAAGTTTCCTTTCTTCCTTATATCCAGAGCCCTAATTGTCTCCAAATCAATTCCAAGAGATATTCCATCTTCATTCATATGATCTTTATCACTCATTTTTACTTTCATCCTTCTTGATTTTTCCCATAATTATTTACTATTTTTGGAATTTTGTTTAAATCGCAATGTAAACAGGCATCTATGTTATCTGCCTCGAATTTACTATGCTTCTC
>JBBTAF010000025.1:0-6476 GCA_038044305.1 Nanobdellota archaeon | reverse complement strand
TTGTTTATTATATCTCGATACCTTTTAGATCATGAAGGATACGTTATACTTTCAGTTATTGGTTCTCAAGTTATCGCTTACTCTTTGTTTGTAATTATAATTAATATATACAGAAGTCTACTGTATAGATTTCATGGAAAAGAATTATAGTTGATTTTCTCCAAATAGTTTGTTACCTAACTTGTATATGCCAAAGGTAATAAAATATGCACTTGCTACATCTATTGAATAGTGAAGATGCATTAGAAGAACTGTTGTAGCTAGAATAATTGAAGCAACCAACATAAAATATTTTACTTTTTTGTTTTTGAATATGAGAAATCCTAAAAATGGAATTCCTGCATGGCCTGAAAAAAATAGATCATTTGAATAGGTAAGTATTTCTAGGGTGCCTGGTTCTGTAGGAAGAAATGCACCAACAGGTGCTTTTAGATGCGTTAATATCAAGAAGCCAGAACGAATGGCTAAAAAAAGACTTAGCATTCCAATTGAATAATGAATTTTCTTTGGAGTGTATATAAAGGAGTAAAGCAAAAATATTACAATAACTAATACTATTCCCCATGTGAACAGAAAGGTCAAATTTACTACAGGAATATGATCTAAAATAATGTCATTTACTGAAGTTGAAGTGGCTTTATCTACATACCACCCTGATATCATAGTTAACCCTAATGCAAAAACCAAAAAAAGAATTGACAGGACAATTTTTCCTTTATTATTTGAGATATCTTTTTTCCATTTGCCGAATATAGTAAGAGAACTCATTAAGTTATTACTAAATTTAGGTTTAAATATTCTGTGAATTATCCTGACGAAATTTTTATTAAGTATATTTAAAATAAAAAGAGATGGAATTAGGAAAAATAATTTGTAATTCGACAGTTGTCTTGATGGTTGTTGCTGGTTCAAGTTGTTCTTTAATTAGAGATTTTAAAACTGGAGCAATAAACAAGGAGTTAGACCGAGTTAGATATCATTGTGCTTATGATTCATCGCCTGCAATTTCTGGAGACAAAAAAAGATTTGTGATTGGAGAAAAGGTAGATTTTAATGTTGAACTTTGTACAAACTGTGTAACTTCTTTTGAATTAAAAAAACATAAAGAGTTATGGTTGAATTTATATGAAGGAGAAAGATTAGTTTCTGGAAAAAAGTATTTGACAGAAGAAAAAGATTTTGAAAAAAGAGTTACGATTTCTGCTGATTACCTAACTCCTGGAAGTTATTTTGGGAGAATTACCTTGAATGGTAGAATTTTAAAGGAAATTCCATTATTTACTATTAGTCCATTTTGATAGTGTAATATAGGAATATTTTTAAATTAAATAATATCCTTTTTAGTATGAGTAGCAAAAAAGGAAGTCGAAAGGAAACAGATTCTGCTTTATTTACCCTAGCAGGGGGAACATTTAGACCTGAGCTTGTTGGAGGAGATCCATCTTTGATGTATATTGATAAGACTCGGAGAAGGTATGGTTTAGAAAAAAAAGAAAGGGATTTTCCAGACGGAATAGTTGTTGATGATTCTAGAGACGATTATAGATAATTGTCTTCCCAATTTCTTACATAGTTTTCATCTATAATTATTTTGGGTTTTCTTTCTTCTTTATAACTCCAATCTCTGAAGATTATTCCTAGAATTATTCCTCCTGCAATTCCTGTTAGATGAGCAATATTTGCTACATCAGAAGGTACGAAAACGCCTATTAAATCTAAAATAATCCATAAAATTCCTGCTATAAACATAGGCATGGGCATTCCAAAAGCAAATACTGTAAGTGTTGGTCGAATTATGATTAATGCCCCGATTATTCCAAATATTGCACCAGAAGCACCTAGCGAAGATTGATAGAAATTTATTGCAATAATGTTTGCTAGAATTCCTGAAACAAAATAAACCATCAAAAATCTTTTGCTTCCTATTAATTTTTCTAATGTCAGACCAAAAAGAACAAGCACGAATAGATTAGAAATAATATGCGCAAGACCTCCATGAAGAAACATTGAAGTTACAAATCGCCAGAGTTCGAGAGGTTTGCTTTGGTCAAGCAAAAGAAAGTCTGTAAATCCAGGTATTAAAAATTGAAGTATAAAAAATATAGCACATGCTCCTGCAATCCAAAATGTATAAATCCTGTTTTCCATTGATTATGATAGAATAGTTAACTTAAAAAACTCTCTTTTCATTAAAAATTTATTAGATGGCGATTGTAGTTCAATGGTAGAATGTCAGACTGTGGCTCTGAAGACGAGAGTTCGATTCTCTCCTTTCGCTTTTTGTTCAAAGTGAGAATCGAATGAAAGAAACCGTTAGAAGCTTATTCTATTGACTGTGCAAGGACTTCAAGAGAATTTTGTTTTACCAATCTTTCTGTTTCGTCGCTTGGCTGATTAAGTTTAAAGAAATATAATCTTCTTCTTGATTTTGATGCTTTGTCAGTTGCTACAAATATCGCTCCGACTTTTTTGCCATATTCAATAATCATACTTGGTAAAATAGCAACTGGACTAGAGTTTTCAATACTTTCTGCTATATTTCTCGATTGAATGATAGTATATGCATTCATATTACCAACTAAAGTTAATTCTTTTCCTGAAAAATGAATTTCTTTTTCTTTAAATATAAGACTTCTTCCTTTTAATACTGGTATGTCATATCTAACTTTTTTTATAGGTGTTGTATTAGGTGCTGGAGTTGGTATAGCTAGAGGAGTCGATTCTTCTTTCTTTTGTTTTGAAAAGTATGGTCTTTGTAATCTTCTTAGTGTTGAACCAAACTCGGAATCTAAAACATATGACTCTCCTCTTGTGTCTCCTTCTCCTGTTGGTCGATATATAACTGCGTTTTTTGGAAGGTGAGGAAGATTAAGATCTAAAGCTAGTTGAGATTTTGTATTTGCAGTTATATCTTTAGATGTTCCATCACTGAAAATCGCTCTGACTATATACATATTATCATCAAAGTCACTTCTTTTTGGTTGAGGTGGTTGGGAAGAAATATTTTCAGACATTTACAAAAATGAGTTAGAGAGTTTAAAAGTATTATTGCTATTGAATATAGCAGTTGGAAATTATAAACACGATGAGCCGTGGTTTGAACGTTCTTGACATTATAAACAGAAAGATTTAAGTAATATTTCTCTGAGAAAAGGTTATGATAAATCTTAGGAGTTATCGGCATAGAGAGAATTAGAGTTTCTTCTAGCTTTTGCTTTATATTATGCTATTCTATAAAAGAAAACATTAAAAAGACCGAAAGAGAGGTATCATCATGATAATTGAGGTAGATACAGTAAAAGGATTTCAGGATTATTTGCCTCCTGAATCTTTAAAGAGACAAGCTTTAAAGAAAATAGCTGAAAAGTATTATCGATTGTATGGATTTTTACCAATTGAAACTCCTGTTGTAGAGATTGATGAACTAATGAAGTCTGATTCCTTGCCTATGGAAGAGCAGGATGAAGCAGTTTCTGACAGATTTAGACTTAAAGATAGAGGCGGACGTAATTTAGGGCTAAGATATGAGTTTACTTTTCAGTTGGCTAGAATTTTGAAAATGAATCCTAATTTGAAAATGCCGTTTAAAAGATATCAAATTGGAGAGGTGTTTAGAGATGAGCCAATAAGAACTGGAAGAACAAGACAGTTTACTCAGTGTGATATAGATGTTATTGGAGATGCAAGTGTAAATGCTGATGCAGAGTGTCTTGCAGTTGTTTCTGATATTTTAAGAGATATAGGGATAGAATTCGAGATTCATGTTAATAATAGAAAACTCCTTGATGCTCTAATTGAAAGTGTAGAAATTAGCAGTAAAAAAGCTGTTTTGAAAGAGCTAGATAAAATAGACAAAATAGGAGAAGATCTTGTTAAATTGAATTTGAAGAAATATGCGGATAGTAATAGGGTTATGACTATATTTAAGCTTCTTGAAAAGGATTTGAAATTCTTTAAAGATAATGCCTTTGAAGGGGCTGATGATCTTATAGAATTACAAAATCGATGCAATCAATATGGAATTGATTTGAAGTTTGTTCCAACTCTCGTGAGGGGTTTTAGTTATTATACTGGAAATATTTTTGAGGTTTATATTAAGGGTACAAAGACAGCAATATGTGGAGGAGGAAGATATGATAAAAGTGTAGGAAAATATATTAATAGAGAAATACCTGCTGTTGGAATTTCATTTAGTCTTGAGGCGTTGATGGGTCTTTGCAGTGAACAAATAGGTAAACTTCAGATTGATCCAATTGCAAAATTACAATTAATCTCGATTGGGCAAGATAAAGTCGTTATGAATTTGGCTAAGAAATTAAGAAGCGAAGGAATATCTTGTATTATATTGTTTGATAAGCCAGGAAAGGCGTTGGAATATGCTAATGCTTATGGTATTCCATACTGTTTGTTTATAGGAGAAAATGAAATTAAGAAAAAGAAGTTTAAACTTAGATCTTTGAAAACAGGAGAAGAAAAGGATATGAGTGAAAAAACTTTGATTAGTTTCTTGAAGAAAAATTAGAACTATCCGTCTTCATCTTCAACGCTTGCTGGTTTAATGAACATCTCACTGTTGAATCTCTTTTCTTCTTCAGCAGTCAACTCTTCTTGAATTGTGGCTTCATCGTCATGAATATCTAATTTTCCTATTTCTGATTCTACTTCTGCTTTTAGTTTTGCTAATAACTCTTTATTTTTACTTTCGTACATTTGTTTGAGAATAATCCATATCTCTTCTCTATGACCATTTTGTTCCAACCAGACCTTTTGTTGATTATCTAAATGGAGAAGTGGAACAAATGTGTTTATCTTTTGTTCCTTTGAGGATTGTTTTCCCCCAGCAAGATCAGTGAATGGTAAGGGATTCTCTCTTAACTTAAATATCTCTTCTAACTTTTTTTGAACTTGCTTTATGCTATCTTGAAGGTTTACTCGATTTTTTGGTAGTGAAAGAGAGGTTTCAAACTCTTGTTGTTTTGTTATGACTACCTTCTGAATTCTTCTATTTTCTGTCTTAATAGCCACATCTAATGCTCTAATTAATTCCTCAAGTGTTACTTTTTTAAATCTTGGAAGTGGTGTTCTTAAAATAAGCTCTGGAATCTCTTCGTCTAACTCAAGTCTTTCTTGAATGTACTTCTTTTGTTCTTTTTTTCCGAATAGAGTATCGTCTAAGTTCTGAATGTCTTTTTCAAGGAGAACTTCCGATTTCATTCTTAGAAGAAGAGAAGCAGCAAATAGAACTTTACTTGAAATGAAAAAGTTTGCTTCTTCCAATTGACGAACTTTTTCTAAAAACTTTGATGCCAAAAATGAGAGATTTATATCCCAAGGGTCTAACTGTTCTGTATTGATAAGATCGTAAATTATTGCCTGCCAGCTTAGTGTTTCTCCAAACAAAAGAGTATGAATTTGTTCTTGGCCTACTTTTCCATTTTGAGGGGAAGATATTACAAATTGAGGTTCTAGTTCGTTGCCTGTGACATTATCCTCTAAGTTTATCTTTGAAAGTCTGAATAGATCGTCTTGAAATTCCTCTTTTTCCATTATTGGGTAAATGTTAAAGGGTTTATATTAATATCTGCATGATTTTAAAATATTTATTGTATTAGAAGGGCATATAGATATGTGTTCATTATATAGTTACAACAAAATCGAAAGATTTAAATAGGTATATATTCTGGATTTAATATCACCTCTTTTTCCCAGAGGAGGACGTTTCATCGCTCTTTTTGATTGGTGGGACCTCCTCTTCATGGGTTTCGTAGAATTGTGCATTCTGGGGAAAGAGTAAGGGGTGATAAAGAGGAAAATTATAATCATTCGATTGATTAAGAGTAATTCTTCAAATCTCTATAAAGAAAGTCCTAACATTAGGCATTGAGAGATTATCCGAATTACTTATTTATAATTCTTCAAAGCTTTTCGGCATTTAAGTCCTGATTTTTATATTAGGCAAGAAAGGCGAAGAATTATTTTTAAATATGATACACAAATGCTTATTAATTCACAACATTTAAAAGCAATTTTCAATATAACTTAAGATGGAATATAATATAATAATAGAGAAAGATGAAGATGGTTGGCTTGTATCTGAAGTAGTCGAACTTCAAGGATGCCATACTCAAGCAAAATCTATGGATGAGTTAATTAAAAGAACAAAAGAAGCAATTCAAGTATGTTTAGAATCTGAAAAACCAAATTTTATTATTTCTAATAAGTTTATTGGGATTCAGAAGATAGAGGTATAAGAATGTCAAAGATGCCTCAGCTAACAGCGGTTCAACTTTCAAAGATTGTACAGAAAATAGGTTTTAAATTTATAAGACAATCAGGAAGTCATATGTTCTTTAAGCATGATGATGGTAGAAGTACTGTAATTCCAAATCATCCTGGAGAAAAAATTGGACCGGGATTTCTATTAAATGTTAGCAAGAAATCCGTCTCCTTTTAAGGGACGGATGAATTGCGTCAGT
>JBBTAF010000024.1:0-15805 GCA_038044305.1 Nanobdellota archaeon | reverse complement strand
TGTTTCTCTAATTGGCTTACCTTCTAAGTAAGCATATATTCTTTCTGAAACTGCAAAACCGCAAGTTGGAGGCATACCATACTTTAGAGCTTCAACAAATTCAACATCATGGCTTTGAGCTTCAGAATCTCCTGCATCTTTCATTGCTTGCTGTTCCTCAAAACGTTTTTCTTGATCAAATGGATCATTAAGTTCTGAATATCCGTTTCCTACTTCGCTTCCTGCTAGAATTGGCTGAAATCGTTCGGTTTTTCTTGAATCTGATGGGTCTCTTTTGGCAAGAGGAGAAACTTCAACTGGAACCCCTGTTAAAAATGCAGGTCCCTTTATTTTTTTTCTGCAATACTTCCAAAGAGAATCAATTAAGGTTGAACGACCTGCTCGGTCTTCGTATTCTACTCTCAACTCTTTTAGCTTACCTCTAATCTCTTTTTCTGACGCTTTGAAAATATCTATCTCTGTCATTTTCTTAACAGTTGTTGCATAATCTAATATCTCCCATTTATCTGCAAGATCAAATTCATATTCGTTTATTTTGAATTTGGTTTTACCATATACTTCTTTTGCAACTGTTTTGTACATTTCTTCTACAATTTTCATTCCGTCTAAATAATTTGCATATGCCCAATAAAATTCCATTTGAGTGTAATCTTGAAGATGTTCTGCATCCATTCCCTCATTCCTAAATTGCCTACCTATTTCAAATGTTTTTGGAAATCCTGCAACCATTAACTTTTTTTGCCAAAGCTCTCCCATAGAAATTCTCATATAAACATCTAAGTCCAATGCATTATGGTGCGTCACAAAAGGAGTTGCACTCGCTCCCCCTGCAGAAGTCTCCAAAACAGGAGTTTCTACTTCAAGAAATCCTTTTTGAATAAGAAAGTTTCTGATTGACTGCCAGAACTTTGATTTTCTTATGAACATTTCTTTTACTTCTGGATTTATCAAAATATCTAGGTATCTTTTTCTCAATTTTTCTTCTTCATCCTGAATACCATGCCATTTTTCAGGAAGAGGAAATATTGATTTAGTCAGAAGTTGTGCATCTTTAACAATTAATGAGAGCTCTCCTCTTTTCGTTCTGAACACTAATCCATTCACCCCTACGAAGTCGCCAGCATCTATGAATTTCTTGAATAATTCTCTAACATTGTCTGGAGTTTCTCCTTCTTGCAAAATTAGCTGTATTTTACCATAACCATCTTGAAGAACTAAAAAACAGATTTTACCAAGGTCTCTTACACTGATTAGTCTACCTGCAATATGATACTTATCTTTTGTCTTTTCATCTGATTTAATATTTGCATAATTCTTTTGAATTTCTGCTGAATTTGAGTCTGTATTGTATTTTGTAACGTAAGGATCTAGCCCTTTTGCTCTCAATTCTACTAATTTCTTTACTCTTTCTTTAACAATTTCATCTTGACGACCCATAATTGAAATTGGAAACAAGGGTTTAAATAAGTTTAGAAATTGAAAACTTTGAATTCTTTAAAGTCTTGTAACTTTTCCTCTTTTTCTTCTACGTTACGTATATTAGCATACTTTGGGCCTCGTTTACAAATAGAAGCCATAGCATCTACATTTGAGGATTCTCCTTCTAGAAATATCTCTATTCTTCCATCTTCACGATGTCTAAGAAATCCACCAATCTTATTTTTTTCAGCGTTTTCTTTTATGAATTGTCTAAAAAAAAGAGATTGTAAGTTTCCTGTAATGTATAAACGCATTGCCTTTTTCATTGAAAAAGCAATTTAAATAAGTTAATAAGGTTTGCTGTGTTTTGTGTATAGAATAGAAAATGATTTGAGTGTAATAACCTTGTTTTATTTGAATTTGTGATGATACATCCGTTGGGAAGGGGACGGTGAGAAATTTTTACTTCTTTTTTGGAAAAAAAGAAGGATTTTTAATGTTTGTTTAATTAATTTTGGTATGAAAAAGTATAAGGTGTTCCGTTCAGTTAGCTTTCAAAGAGAAATTGTTAAATACGATAAAAATATCCAGGATAGAGTTGATAAAATTGAAGACAATTTAGAATATAACTCAAAATACGGAAATCCTCTTGGAACAGAATGGTTTAGAGAATCAAGATTTGAAAATTACAGAGTTTATTATCTAGTATATGAAGACTTATATTCTATTTATATTGTTGCAATTAGTGGGAAGAAAGATCAGCAAAAAACAATCAATACAATAAGGCTTTTCCTTGAATTTTTCAGATTGGAGATAGAAAGATTAGTCAGAGAAGATAATACTGAAGAAGAGGAATCCTAAAATTATCTTACTCTTATTACTTTATCTTCTTTTATGTCTTTTAGGCTATTGACTAACTGTCTTAACAAATCTAAATCTATATTTGCTTGCATTTTTAATTTCTCGTATTCATCCTTTGGTATGCTTATCATGTCCATAATTATCTTAAATAAGTCAAGTTTTTAAGCTTTCTGGATGTCATCTTTTTTTGCTTTTTATTCAGAAAAAACCCTCGCGAGTCTCGAACTTGTTCAAATAATTGATTTAGAACGTAATTGTCAGCTATTTGAGTAAGTTGTTGGGTGGGAGAGAAGATAGAAATTGAGAAATTGTTGTGTCGGTTTTCGTTCCAGTAAGTCATGGTGTTTTTGCTTCTTTTTCCTAAAAAGAAGTATATGATTTAATAATGGGATTTTATATTAATCTTCTATTTCGATTTTATTATTTCCATCTGTATCTCTCCATCCGATTTCACGAGCTTCTTTTTCGCATAAATGAACACAAGCTAATGGAGCTTGAGTATTCACATAACTTACAGCACAGGCAGTCGAATCACAACCTTCAATTGAATTTCTTGGTAAAAATGATTCATCTAAAGTCAGATTACAATTTGAAGGAGGTAATTCAAATCCTCTCAATCCGTGATCTCCTGCACCAAAATTATGTAATATTTCATGTGCAGATATTTTGCTTATATCCCATATACCACTAACAGGACAGTAACTACCAGAAGCAGAACAAGTACTCCTATCGCAAGTTAATATAATACAAGACTGATTACTTTGTTTAAACTTGCAATCTTCAGAATACGGTACATAGGTTTCATTACAAAAATATGGGCGAAAGCGTGTATTTATCAAAGCCATAGGAATAGTTTTACCACTTATGTTAAGTCCAATACCTGCATGCGAATTTAAATTTCCAATTATTGTATCTGCTCCTTGAAGACTGAAAGAAACTACCAAAATCATATCCAAATCTGATAGAGATTTTGCTTCTTTTTCGACAGTAGATATAATCGCACTTTCATTTCCATAATTAGAAGGATCAACATTTAGAACATTATTACTTGGAATAAATTCAAAGTTTACATAATTGAAATTGTTAAGATAATATTTAGCTTCTTCCTTAATCCATGAATTAATAGAGACAATAGAATAAGTGCTAACATTACCTGGAAGATGATACTCTTTATGCCATTTACTTATTAAATCATATTCGGTAGCATTTGTATGTCCATTCAAAAAATCAATATACTCATAAGGTATTTGTTCCCCTGTAAATTGCGATAAATAAATAATTCCTATACGAAAATCTCCCTTCAATTTGAGAGTTGTCGGATGACTATATTTTCCATTACAAGGAGTATATAACTGTTCAGTAGAACAGGCAACTTCGTAAGGTGGACATGAAGATAATGGAATTTCACATTTTTTAGTTGTGACATTACACAACCCCTCATTAAAGAAATTACACTCTCCACAAGGGCAATTGTTGGTCAAGGTTCCATTAGGATTACAAAATAAATTAGTGTCTATATTACAAGAATTTACAAGTGTTCCATCCTCACATATATTTGGAGTCTTATCACAAATAGGATATTCATCATGAGTAAATAAATTCTTAAACCAAAAAACAACCTTATCAAACAAATTAAGATTTTTTTGAATATCTGAAGGATGAATGATTTGATATTCTCTTAACATATCACCTACATCTTCATCATCTTTATCGGTCAACCTTTTCGGAATTTCTAAATGAACAATTTTTTTGTCCGAAATCCAATAAATAAAAAGAGTATTATTAATATCCACTAAATAAGAATTATCATTAAATTTTGGTTCTTCCGAATATCTATTTCTTAAAAGAATATCTAAATTAAGAAAATTAAGACTTGTGTTAAGTTCAACAAAACTTTGAACCTGAAGAGCATTATAAACATATTTTCCAGCACGAATATCACAATCTTCACAATTTTTTGTAGCAAGACACCCATTATTTAATTTTTTATTGTCAATATACTTAATATCTCCAAAATCATTTTGAGAAATATAGCAAGACTCATTATTACAATATTTATTATAATCTGCCTTCTCATTTATATTTTTATCATTATCGACACATCGACCATTAGAGCAAATTGAGTCACATTGTATAACCGAAAGTTGCTTTTTATCTTGATCACAATACCATTCTCTAAGTTCTTTATCAGTTACACAATAGTCTTCGGCTCTATTGACAGAACCATCTTCAACTCTCGACTTAACAAGCCCTTTAACCGTATAGTTCAATCCGCTATCTGAATCTTCGCATTGAACACCTACGGGTAAATAAAAAGGATTATCTTGTTCTATAACACATTTTCCGTTATTACAAATTTGTCCACTGGGGCATTTCAGAATAGAAAAAAGACACGCACCAGAACCACAAAGTTCAGAACCACTTTCAGAATAACAAGAAAACTCTAAAATGTCTCCTCTTGAAGCTTCAACATTGTTTACTCGAGAAATTTCTCCACCGCTTGCACACACATCTTTATATTTATCCTGACTATTAAATGTAACCGTGCCTTGCACTAAAGAATTTAGTCCATTATCTGTATCAATGCAATCATAGGCTGAAACAATGGAAATTAAGAATAAAAATCCAAATATTGCAATAAAAAAGAACAACCCCGATTTATTCATAATAATATCTTGAATTTTATGTTTTTATATGTTTTGGAGAAAATTTTTTGTTTTATTTCTAAATTTCAATATAGAAACCATATATCACATCAATGACTATGGGACTAACGTTCGTACCGGCAACAATTTCTCCTATTGGGCGGGAAAAACAAATTTCTTTTGTATTTTGAGAGGGTGTAATTTCGTTTAAACCCCTACAAAATATTTACGCTTCGCTTTTGTTCGCGTTTAAAAAAAAGATTAACCGAATAAATTTTTAAACCATCTGATTATTTTAGTAAAAAGGCCAGGTTCTACACACTGACTATCAATACACAAATTACTCTTGCATTCAAAGTTATTATCGCAGTTCTCGCTATTTCCTTTTTGAGTATTCCACCAATTATTTCCTGCACAATATTTTCCTTCCTGTCTCAAACCTATAGTATTACATTTATTAACATCACAATCAAAGTAAATAGTTTCTGATTGTCCGTCTAGTAAAGTTTCCGCTTGCCCAACACAATCAGATTTCCAAGTTAATCTATTATTTCTAAATCCAAATGAATCTATATTACAATTTCCAATACCTTCACAGCAAGTCTCCCCACCATATCTAGAATTAAAACAACAATTATGTTTTATGTCAGAGTTACCAAATATACAACTAGTACTCTCAGTTATCTCTTCTGTTTCGATATTTCTACATATTCCTGTTAAATGATCGCATCCATTTTGACAAGGAATGTCTTGATCAATATGACAATTTGCATCCTCATGTATAGAATATTCAATTTCTTTCAAAACACATCTCCATCCAGGATTTGGATTATCGCAAGTTTGATTTAATGTTTCGATCTCATTAAATTGCACACAAACTCCCTCACTACATCCTAATCCACAAGGCACATCAGTATACTCTATCTTTCCTCCAGCTTCTCCTCGACCATCACAAAAATACTCTCTTAGATTTCCTGAATCGATACAATAATCTGAAATCGAATCATACTTTCCTTCCCATGGACTTCTAACATAACCAAAAGCAGTATAATTTAGACCAATATCACCAAATTCTTGGCATTCTCCAAGGCTAGAATTTAGATTGGTTTCATTTGAATTTGTATCATTATTGGCGCCAACAAAATAAATCATTATAAAAAAAGAGAAACAAGCCAACAAGAAAAAAAACTTTTTCATAAGGTTTAAAGATAAATCTTATTTAAAAATCTGCCGATAAGTCAGATTTCATTTGAAAAAGTGCCCCTTCCGTTTTTTTAATAATTATTAATAGTATTTTCTCCGACGGCGACTATTTGTACAAAGCACCACCGAGCCAGCCCGTTCGTATCACCCAACAAGTTTGTTTAAACACGATTAGACACTGAATAGAATTGGTGTTTCTGAAAACGTTTAAACGAAATGAGAAATCAAAATCACTAAATACATAGAATTATTTCTTCATGAAGCTTGCTTCTTCTTTTGGCTCTTCATTCTTTTGAGCTTTTAATGCTTCCTTCTGTGCCTGAAGTGCCATATAATTTGATATTGATTCATCTGCAAGTCTAATATGCTGAATTTGTCTCCAATCCTTGTTCATAAGAGCTGAAGCTCGTTTATCGACTTCTATAGGATCTCCTAAAAGAATTACGCCCTTATCAGATGCGTCCATTATTGCCACTTGTGGCAGTTTGCATCTGAGAATGTCATGAATTGAATATTTGATAGGATGTTTTCTAATTTTATTTTTGTTAGAAGACAAAAATCCACTATAATGCTTTGCAGGAAATGCACCTAAAAAATTAGATAATGAACCAGATATTTCGGTTTCTGGGTCTTCAGAGAGTTTTGGAATAGAAATTATAAGAGCATTGGTAAGAATCTTAGGGTAATGAATTTCATTAAACTTTATGAATTCTCCATCTCTTATTGTTTCAGTTTCAGAAGTATTTAGATCTATAAGTCCTACTGAATATATCTCTGAAAGCTTTGTGTAGCCTTCTGCTTGAAAAGTTTCCATTGTATCTTCACCATCTGATCCTTCTGCAATGAATACTTGAGTTTCTGGATTCTTGTTTGCTAAACAAAACTTAAGAACTGCTTCAGTAAATGCAACCGGTGTATTTGATTTATTGCCTGGATTTTTCAAACAAGGCTTTAGAACTACAACTGCATGCTTTTTTAACTCATTTTCAAATTTAGTTACTCTAAGGATGTTCTGAACAGTCTCTTTGTATGATTTGAATTTGATTGATACCCCTCTTGCCATGTTTTTTAAATACTCATAGAGCTTTTAAAGATTATTATAGTAGAATTCAGCATTTTGAAATGAGTTATTTTTCTAAATTGTCTGAATTTTCTAACTCGTGTAATTCTTCTTGTGGAGAAAATTTTGAATCTTCTCTTCTATCCAATTCATTATTTACTATAACCAATGCCTGAGAAGCAAAATATGTTCTTCTTCCCAATGAAATTGGAATACATATGTCTTTTAGACGATTGTATTCTTTGTTTGGAAGCCCTTTGTGATCTCCAAAAATAAAAATTGGATTCTCATCCAACTTTAATGTTCTTATATCCTCTCCAGAAGGATCTAAAATATACATTTTTCTTCCTTCCTTATTGAGTTCTTTTGCTAATTCCAAAAATCCCTTTTTTTCTATCCAGTAGCCTGGAAAGACTTCATTTTTTTTACCTTGATGATACTTATGCAACATCTTTTTTATAATTGCAGCTATATTTGTTTTTGAAAGATAAATTTTATCTACTCCTGTCTTTCCTTCTGTTACTGGTTTTAGTTCGAGATGCTTTGATGGATCTGGAGGTCCTGCAAATAAAAGATGAAGTTTTACATCTGTCCTTATTTTATGACTGAGAAAAAAAGAAGCTATAACTGTATGAATTGCTATGTCTATTCTTCCTGATCTCTGTAAGTCTTCTCCTATATACTTTCCTGAGGTGGGTGCTGTTCTTGAGTAATAAATGAATTCTCTCATTATTCATGAGAGAATTGTGAGTTTAAAGGGCTTTTGATTTAAGTTTTAGGGTTTTAAATTAGCTCTGAAAGAGGGATTTAAAAATAGATAATTCCTTTACTTTCAATGGCATTGGAAGGGGTGATAATATCATTCTTGCAGAATTATACCTCTGCTCTTGCATTTGTAGCAGGGCTTATGCTGGGAGATGCACTGATATTACTCGCAGCGCTCGCTGGAGCAGGTAAGCTTAATATAATTACTATTTTTGTTTTTGCAGTTCTTGGAGAAATAGTACATGATACGGTTTTCTTTTATTTTTCAAAATCGAGTGTTGTTCATTATATAAAGAGAAAATTAAAGCTACACAAAGGAGATAATAAAGCAGCACAGATGATTGAACGTCTTGCAGATACTAAATTAGGATACTTCCTCCCTCTTTTCTTAGCTAAATTCGTTTATGGTATAAGAGATAGTGTAATTCTGTATGTGGGACATAAAGAAAAAGATTTTAGAAAATATTTCTTAACCTGCCTTGCTGCAACAGTAAGTTCAATTTTAGTAGTTTTAACTTTGGGATGGTTTGCGGGATTAGGATTTACAGAAATAATTCCTATATTCAAAGGCATAGAAAAAGGAGTTGGAATTTTGTTGATAACTGTAATTGTTGCATACGTATTGTATAGGCTACTTGGGAAGGGAATAATAAAATTCGCTAAAAAGTATTATAACAAAATAGAAAAGTCTCTTGGTTAATAAGAAATAGATTCTTAATTAAAAACAAATTCAGGTCTTGAGATTATGTCTCCTGATTTTGCTTTTTTCATTACTGCTACAAATTGAGTCTTATGAAATACTGCATAAATGTCTTCTTCTGGCTCTTTTTCTGTTAAGTCATTTGCCATTAGAGGCTTGCCTGTAAGAATTTTTTTCACCGCAAAATCTTTTAATTGAACTTTGGGCATTATATTTACTATAGCCTCTTTTGCAGGAATAAGCATTTTTCTTATTAGGGTTTCGTTACCTTTCTTCAAAGCATTTAAGGCATTTTGAATATCATAAAGAGTATATGATTCGCTTTCATTAAATATACTTGCTTTTGTTCTTCTAAGTTCTAACATATGTGCTCCTCCTATTAATTTTCCCATATCATCACAAAGTTTTCTGATATATGTTCCTGCTTCAACTTCTGTTTCAAACAAAATGTCCATATCATTTCTTTCTAGAATATTGAAAGAAATAACCTCTCTTATTCTCTCTGCTCTTTTTACACTTGATCTCACTGGTGGAAGTTGAGTAATTTTACCTATGAACTTTTTTACAACTTCATTTAATTCTTTGTCTGATATTTCTTTATGAACTCTCATTATTCCTACATATGTTTTATTTCTTTGCATAAAGACCGAACTAAGTCTACATGCTCTTCCAAGCGCAACTGGAAGAACTCCAGAAACCATTGGGTCAAGAGTACCAAAATGAGAAGTCTTATTCAAATTAAACCATTCTCTGATTAATTGAGAAACTTGAAAAGAAGTTGGTCCTGTAGGTTTGTCTACATTAAGAATACTAAAGTTTAGGAGTTCTTTTATTGGTGTATTATTCATATAATAAAAATAATTAATTAATATTTAAATGCTGTTTAGTGGGTTGGATCTCATCAAAGTGCATTTCTTCATAGACCATGTGTTTTGTAAGTTTTTCTATAAACATTCTTCCATCGGTATCTAATGCTATTCTTAATTTATTATTATCTTTTGAGTCTATTGCTTTTTGAATAACTCTCCAATGACCTCTTATTTCTCTATGCTCTATAACCATTCGTTCAAATGGAAAATTTATCTTTAATTGCTGCAAATTTTTAAAGAATCTTTCTTCTTTTTCTTCATGTTTATCCCATAAATTACCAAGACGATCTATTTTTACAGAAGTTTCAAAGATTGGAATTGGACTGTCTTGGTCTGCTAGATGACTTAGATCTTTGAACATTAACCTCATCTGTCTGTGTTCTTCTTTCAATTGATCTATCATATCCATATTATTAAGAGGAATATTTTAGTTTTAAAGGTTGTGAAACTGCGCTCAAAGAGGTTCGTTGTATGAGCCTTTTTTATTGAAACCGAAAAGATTAAATACTTATTATACGTGAAATCAAGTATAATACTTTATTAATAAAATGACACATAATATGACTGTAACTGTTGAGGATGGTCTCTGGGAAGAAATGAAGAAACATGGAGATATCAGATGGAGCTTTGTTATGAAAGAAGCTGCTAGAGAAAAATTGAATGCACTTAATTTACTTAGAAAAATATCTGATAAAAGTAAACTTAGTGAAAAAGAAATTGAAGAATTTTCTGTTAAACTTGGGAGAAAAATCAACAAAAGATAATGAAAGTAGTTTTAGACGCGAATATTCTAATTTCGGCAATTCTTGGTTCTAAAAGTACTATTGACATACTGACTTCTGAAAAGTATAAACTTTATGCGCCGAGAATTATATTTAATGAGGTGGTAAAATATAAAGATGAAATAATAGCAAAGGCTAATATTGATGAAAAATCTTTTTATGAAACTTTAAATGCTCTAACTAAATTTATAGAACTGAAAGGTTATATTGATTATCAAGAAAACATGGAAAAGGCTAAAGAGGCTATAGGAAAAAGAGATATTAAAGATTCAGATTACATTGCATGTGCCCTTTCGATTGGTGCTGATTTTATTTGGACAAATGATAAAGATTTCTCTTCACAGAGTTTGGTTAAGACAAAGAAGACTCATGAGTTAATTGATAGGGGACTATAAACTCAAATCCTATTTTTAAGATATAATTTCCTTTCTTTTTCAGGAAACTTCTCTATTGAATATCTAAGCATTGTTCTTGGCATGATTTGATAGTGCTTCTTTAGAAACTTCTTTAAAATATTGATGTCTCTTTTGCCTATTTCTCTCAACATCCAACCAACAGCTTTGTGAATTAGATCGTGTTTGTCCTTTAGAAGAAGTTCTGCTATGGCTAGAGATTCATCGAATCGACCATTTTTTATGAACCAGAATGTTGCTAAGATAGAAATTCTTCTCTCCCATAAATTATTGGACTTTATTAATTTGTATAGAACTGATTTGTTTTTATTTAAAAGATAATTTCCTATAATATTTGGAGCAGATAAATCAACAAGATCCCAATTGTTGATGTAATGTGTATTAGAAAGATAAAAATTGTATATCTCTTCTCTTTTATCTGGATGTTTGAAAAATCTATTAACTAATATAAGGAGAGCAAGAAGTCTTTCTTCGTGATATTTTGAATGTATTAACTCTTCTAGCTCGCTTAGAGATAGCTCTGAATATTTTTTCACTAAACCTCTTGTAACTGGAACCATTATTCCTAAAAAAACGTCTCCTTCTGCATATTCTCCTTTGCCTGTTTTAAAGAATCTTTGAAGTAGCCTTGCTTTTGTTGGATTGGCTTCTTTTTGTATATCTTGTCTTAGGGATTGAAGAGACATGAATTATTTTGGAGAATAGTATTTTTAGTCTTTTTGCATGAAAAGAATTATAAATAGTAACTGTATAGGAGTAACAAAAACAATAGGTTTATATACCCTTTTTGACCTAAAAAAGCATGAAAAAGAGTTTAACATCTAGGCTCAAAGAAGTATATGCTGGAGGCACTGCGCTTACTTGGCAGAATGTTCCAATGGCTATAGTTGAAAATATGGTGGGAATTGAACCTGAAGCAAGTGCAAATGCTAGAATGGGTGCAACAGCTGTAAAATACCTTGTTGCTCCAGTAATGGAATACATTAGAGAAGCTGGAGCAGACTATTTAAGAGGTAAAGGATTGCTACATGAGAATGATCCAAATAACGGAAGAAAAAATCTAGATAAAAAAATAGGTTTAGGATTGGGAGCTCTAGAAATTTTAGCTAATGCTGTAGCTTATAAATACATTTATCAAGAACCTGACTTAAAAAAGGCGTTAGTTACGGGTGTAGCTGGAGTTGCACTTACTGCTCTTCCAATTGCCGCAAATTTTAATGGACGAATAATGGATACTGCATTGGATGCTAGAGGTTTGCCTAATAATGGAAGAAGCTTCTTTGCACAAAATACTTCTATTGAGGAAAAGAGAAAGAATATGAATATTTTTAGTGCATTTGCTATTTCTTTTCCTGTTGTTTATTATTTCGGTATGAACTATCTAAATAAATTACTTTAAAACTATTTTTTCAACGCCATTCTTTGTGGATGAACTGCTTTCTCAAACTTTGTAGTATGTTTGGCTGCGTTTATGTCTTGTTTGATTTCGGTTTCCTTTGCGATTGCAGTTGATGTTTCTTTTTCTTTTTCATCTGTCTTTTGTTCTTCCGTCTTTTCTTCAGGCTTTACTTCTGAGGAAGGAGTTTTTGACTTTTCAGCAGCCTTATGACGTCTTGCATGCTTTGCAGATGCAAACTTAACATGAGCAGGAGTTTCAAGGAAAGTAACTTTAACTATATCTCCTTCTTTTACTGCTCTTACTTTAACCTTAGAAGGAGGAGTTGCTCTTCCTTTATACCATACTTCATTATTAAGATAAACATCGAGCTTAACTTTATCCAAATCTCTATCTTCTACTTTCATGTGTTTTGCAATAAATTGTTTTATAGCTTTTACTGCCCTTGAAGTTCTTTCATAGGTTCTTGCACCGAACCAAAATCTTCTCAAGGGGATGGTATATTCTCTTGTAGTTATCTTTTCTGTCATGTTGTAATTATCCTAAGTGTGATCTTGGAGCTCTTCTTGGCTTCTCATGAAGCTTAGTTCTTCTCCAATGTCTTCTGTGTTTAGTTATCTGAGAGGGATGTGCTTTTTTGCCTTTTCCAAACTTTCTTAAAACTGCCCAAAATGGAGCCCACTTTGTATGAGATGTATGAACTGCTAATTTAACCTTCTTCTGATATTCTTTAGTAGTCATTTTATACTCTCCAAGAGTTCTTTACCCTTTAATGTCAATTGTCTTCCTGCTTTTTTGCCTTTTGATTTTTCAGTGTATCCTGCAGAATCTAACTGTTGAAGAATAGTTCTAATTATTTTTCCTCCGGCCTGCCTGAATGCTGGTGGCTTCATACCTTGATCTTTTCTGCCTCCGTATCTTATTCTTAATCTGTTGACTCCAACAACTCCCCTTATGGAAATCTGTCTTAGAATACTTGCAGTTCTTTTAACCCAAAAATCTTGATCAAAAGAGGGTCTTTGCTTGTGAGAACTTGTTTTTACAAAAAGAGACCATTCAGGTTGTTCAAATTCTTTTGTTGCTTTCAAAGCCTCAGCTAACTTAGAATTAAATTCGTTTGGCGATAATGTATATAACTTTACCATTTTGTTATTGTTAAGCCGTGCTTTGCAGCACTAGACCGGTTCTAGACCGTCAAGCTAATTGTGACTGTAAAAGAGGGCTTATAAATCTTGCTTTTTGTCGTGCCCTAAGCCTTTTCTGAGTAAAATGACTTTGAATCCTATAATTTTAACATAACAAGGACGAGACAATTTAGAAACAATTTCTTCTGCCATTTGCTTAATATTTGCGCTTGTTCTACCTGAAGACGGAAGAAACGAAATTCTTACTTGCTTATGATTTTCTAAAAGTAGTCCTAATGTAGCGATAGTACTATCATGAATTCCATTTTTCCCAATTTGAAATTGAGCAGAGGGTTTCATTACCATTTTATGACCTCGAAACTTTAAATTTTCCTGTTGGTAAAGCAGAAAGAACTTCTTCTTTACTTAAGGGTTCATTTAATTCTATTTCTAACTTTGCAAACATATCATTTTTATCTATGTTCCCTGGAGTTATCTTTATTATTTCGTCCTTTTTTTTAAGAGTTGAAATTGGAACTGCTCTTAAAACTTCTTTTTGCTTTGTAATTGCTAGTTCCAAAGAAACAGACATAGTTTCTACCTTTCCATAAACTCCCCATGTCCCCGACTTCATTTCAGGATTTTTGTGAATTTGAGAAGAACTAAAAATGTCTACTTTTGCAGTATTTTTACCAGCACGCCATGCACGACTGAAGCAACCAGTAAACACGGCACATTCTTCTATATCTGTATCTGTAACTTTTGATTTTTCTTTAAATAATATACAAAAAGGACTTCCTGGTTCAGAAGTGTGCATTATAACAAATTCCTGAGGTAAATCTTTAAGTTTAATCATAAGTTCATCATTTTGAAGTGCGCTTTTTCCACCTAAGACTAAAGTATTGGATGATGTAAAAAACCATCTATATTTTTGATAATTTTGAAATTCCATGTTTTTAGAGATAATTATGTTAATTTAAACGTATCTATCTTAGTTCTAATAAGAAAGAATTAACCAGTTATCTGAATATTAAAGAAATCGGTTGTGTATATCTGATTATCTTTTGTTATTTTTATAGTGTATGAAATTTGACAGAGAGGAGAAGTATCTGGAATTCTAAAATGAACTGCTCCGTAATGAACGTCACCAGGAATAATCTGAAAACTTGTTCCTCCCTCAATTAAACTTACAAAATTATTCGCCTGAGCTGGTGTTATAGTACATCCTCTTTCGATACCTCCTGCATCAGTTATAACTTCTACTTTAAATTGAGAATTGGTAACACTTAATTGCTCAGTGTTTTTGACACCAAAAGCTACTCCGAAAGTCTTCCCCTTGGATACTTCTGCCTGCTTGTTTGGAAGATAGACTGCAATCTTTTCGGTTGTATCACTAAACAACTTATTTATCTCTGCTTCAACATTTTTATTTAACTGGTCAACATTGTATTTTGCACCTGTGAAAATAGTTTTGACCAGCACTAAACCAAGAATGAGCATAGCCATTGCAATAACTAAAACAACTATAGTAGTCATCGACAATTCAATTGCACCTTTTTTATTTATCATTTTATCCTGTTTGAGCTAATTGTGAAAGTGCTGAAGGATTTTTTTGAATAAAAATAATTGAGATAACTAAAAAGACTATTGAAAGAAGTATTGCTATGATATTTAATATTATTCCGGACTTAGACCAAGAATTTGAAGAAACTCTTTTTTGTTTGATAGAAAAGATTAATCCTACAATTGCAAAGACTAATGCTGGAACAAAAGTTGAAAGAAGAGTACCTAAACTCATAATTCCAAGAATAACTCCTGCAATTCCTGAATTATTCGTTGAACCTGCTACCTCTTTTACCATGCATTTCACAGGAAAATGAGTTTTATAAAGGTTTCTCAGAAAAAATGGCCCCACGGGGAATCGAACCCCGGTGGCACGAGCTTCAGTCGTGTGCATTCCCACTATGCTATAGGACCGTTGTTAAATCGAGATAAATAAGGGTTTTAAAGATTTGGTTTTATAAATTAGGGTATGATAAAACAGATATCCAATCTGTGTCAATTCTAGCTAATTCTTCATCAATGACTTCACAAAGATCGAAGTATCTTGAAACTAACTCTTTGCCTGCCTTATGAATAAACATATTTATCTGTTTTGCAATTTGGTCATAACTCCAGATATATTTCCAAGTTAGTAATTCTAAATTATCTAAATTCTTCTGTAAAATTATATCAACTTCTTGTCCCTCAAATTCCTTAAGCCTTTCAAGAACTGATTCTAAATCAGCTATATGTTTTCTAAGGAAGTATTCTTCTCTGCCTATTTTTTTCTGTAGATCAGAATAACCTGATAATCCGTATCTCATTGAAGTTCGAAATTTAGACCCTTTTTAAAAATTATTATAATAGAGTCGGTAACGGAGACTCTTTCGAGTCCCCGAAACTTCGAACACTAAAGTGTTCTCGGCGTAGGCCAGATTCTGTTGAATCCTGTAATCAAGAACATTAAGTTCTTGATATCAGACGATTCATGCTGACATCTGTCTTAGCGTGCGGCTTTGGCACTTG
>JBBTAF010000023.1:0-4829 GCA_038044305.1 Nanobdellota archaeon | reverse complement strand
TTCAAGAGATCTTTCTAATGTAATGACTCAATCTAATGATATTAAAAAACAGCAAGAGGATTTATTATGCGCTCTATGGAAGTAAAAGGACAGTTAAAAATTCAAGAAATGGCATTTGTCTTAGTAGCAATAGTAATCTTCTTAGGATTAGTGGCTCTCATCTTTTTTTCTATTAGGCTGAACAATATAAAAAACGAGGCAGCCACTCTAAAAGAAGAGCAAGCTGCAGCTCTTGTTCGTCATATTTCTGGGCTACCTGAGCTTTCATGGGATTGTCCAGGATGTATAGACTTAGATAAGGCCATTGCTCTGAAAAATTCGAAAGACATTTCACTAAATAACTTTTTGGAACTGGACTATTTAATGATTGAAATACTATATCCTTTACAAAAGAAAGGAAACTGCGTTATTGGCAATTATCCAGATTGCTCTCAAATATTATTGATTAACGATACCAAAGATTTTGGTGTTGCATCATCAGCATTCGTTACTCTTTGTCGTTGGCAATCAGATAAACAACAAGAAGTTTGTGCATTAGGAAAAGTTTATGCTGCCGGAAAAGGAGTTTCAAGATGAAGTTATTTAATTCAAATAAAGCGCAAGAAGAAATGGTAGGATTTGCAATTTTAGTAGTTGTAGTTGCGGTAGTTGGTTTGATATTTCTAGCAATCAGTTTAAGGTCATCAAGTTCAAATGAAATATCTAGCCTACTAGTTCAACAATTTTCAGAGAGCTTTATAACTTCAACCAGCGAATGCAATCTCGGAACATGGCCTTCTTTAGCAAGCTTTGCAACGGTTTTTGATTCTTGTTACAACAATCCTAGTAGTAAGTGTGATTCTGGAAAATCTTCCTGTAGTTATCTAAATGAATCAATTCCTCAGATAATAAACTCTGTATGGAAAATAGCACCAGAAAGCGCATTTAACGGTGCGACTTATAAAGTTATATTTAAAGATAGAGTATCAGGAGATGAAAAAGAGTATTTATCTAAATCTTGGGGGAATTGTACAGGGGATTCCATGGGTGGAGAATCAATAATCCCTGATTCAAGAAAAAGAGGAAATATCATATTTAGAGTTATAATTTGTTTGAACAAGTAATAACAATAAATCTTATTAATACTAGATTTCCCAAAAAAGTATGATATTACTTAAAATTCTAGGACTAATAGATTTAGCATCTTCAATAGTTTTTCTTTCACTTGCTTTCGGTCTTACTCTTCCATTTCAGTTTATACTTTTTTGTTCAGGACTTCTATTATTGAAAAGTTTATTTATATTTACCACAGGAGACATTCTTAGTATAGTCGATCTTATATCAGGTATCTGCTTAATTTTTTCAATCTTTTTTACACTTCCTTCCATTCTTGTCTGGATTCCTGCATTTTTGCTTATCGCAAAGGCAGTTGTTAGTTTTGTATAAATTTGAATAATAATCTCACAGTCTTCCTTTAATCCATTTCCAAAAGAAAAATTCTCTTCTATACATGGCATCTTGGGTTCCAAGATGCAAGATATCTAATAGAGTATGGAAAACCATCCCTGCAAAAACATAAAACAAAGGAGCCCAAAATAACCCTATAATCAAAACTAAAATATAAAATTCTATTGTATGAAATATATGAAAAGTGCCCTTTTTTCTAATACCCTTCTCTTTCTCAGCATTAGCTTTTATTCTATCAATTTCATAATATCTAAAAGCATTTTTTAAACTCCATTTCTTAGAATTAAAAGATGCAGATAGATAATGGTCAAAATCAATAAGAAAACTAGCAAGAAACATTAATATTAAATTATACCATGCAATTTGAGGAGCTAATAACCAAATTAAAACAGTAAACACTGCTCCATATAATATATGCCATCTAGGAAGCATGTTCTCTAACTCCAGAATTTCTCACAAAACCTTCTCCCCTTTCTAGTATAGCGTCTCGATAAAAGTTCATTACACTTGCGGTTAATCTCTCTTCTTCTCTACGATCAGGAATAAACGGACTTCGAGGCATTCCATTAATTCTCAAAAAGGGAGATTTTTCATTGTAATTTATGTTTTCCATTTTTATTCATCCATTTCTCTTATCATCTCTGCAAAAGCAGGTCTAGAAATTAATACTCCAATTGTGATTCCTGCAATTGTTGTTAATGCAAATCCCTTGAATAATCCTGCTCCAGCAGATATCAATGGTAACATCGCTACAACTGCTGTGAAGAACGAACTAAATATAATAAACAGCGCTCTTTTCATTCTTTCGACAGAGCTTACAGTTATATTCTTTCTAGCTTCGTCAAGTATAACAATCTGGCTATCAACTCCAGTACCAATAGTAGCAAGTATTCCCGCAATTGATGGCAGATCTAAATTCCACTTTAATAAAGCAGCCAAACCTAATATAATAATTAGTTCAGAGAAAGCCGTAAATAACAATGCTAAAGAAATCTTGAATTTTCTATATCTTGCAAATATAATTATAGAAACTAGAATTATTGAAGCGACGGCTGCAAGCAAAATAATATTTACAAAATCTTTTCCAAGTGCAGGTGAAATAGTGTCTAGCTTGACAATACTTAATTTATAAGGTAAACTTCCAGTAATCAAAATTGTTTGCAGTTTCTTCATATTTTCCTGAGCACTTCTAACTGCTTCTTCCTGAGTTCTTCCTGAACCCGAACCTTGAATAGAAATATCAGTTGTTACTTTGCCCTTTAAATCGGTACTAATCAGTAAAGAATCCATTTCTTGATCATCAACATAAAGATAGAGTTTTTCTGCAAGATATTTTCCACTTGAATCAACTGCCATTGTCGAGGTTATATCTGCATGACGTTGTGCTGCTTGAGCCGTTAAATATAATGCAAATCTAAAACTGCAAACATATCCATCCTGTGAAGGATTACATGCAGTTATTCCTGCACAGGTAGCATCATTTCTACAGACATCCGCAATATCAGTCTTTCCTCCAGTAAATACGCTACTATTTCCAATTTTTGCCTCAAATTTACCTTGCTTAGAAACAAGTTCCTCTAAATCTTTAGGAGTCGCTCCTGCAACTTCAAGTAACATAAATTTATTTCCAGAAAGGTCACTAACTCCTCTTATTTGAATATCCGAAAGACCATAAACGTTGAATCTGTTTCTACTAACTGAAATAAGGTCATTCAATTCTCCATCTGTCAAGGAGTGATCTGCTTGAACCAATGCTCTCGCTCCTCCTTGTAAATCAAGACCCATCTTTATCTTTGTCGAAGGCATTTCTCCAACAGTTATTTCAGGAGACTGATTTGTAAATAATATTGCATCAGCTTTGTTTGTGATTATTTCAACTTTTTTATCTTCTGCAGAAGGAAATAATTCAGAAATAACTTTCGAATAATCTTCCACAGTTTTGATAGGAACTCCATTCACCGATTTTACTACCTGACCGACTGCAATTCCTTCATGCAAAGCACTTGAATTAGAAGAAACTGAAGTTACAATTACTCCTGAATTAAATGAAGGGCTTATTGCCAACAACGAGAGCAATAAAACCGCAATCAAAAGCCAAATTCTCCATCCTATTTTCATGATAAATGCTTAGCCTCCATAAACCATTTTAGCATCGAAGCATTTGTAATCCAAGTATTCATTATATCAAACACTAATCCAATTAATATTATCCCAAATATCTGCCTAAGAGTACTAGAAAATGAATATACCAACAAAAATGAAATGCCAACTGCAGCAATAGCAGTTAAAGTCATAGTTATTCCAGTTTTGAATGCCTCAAAAAGTCTATGATTAACATTGCCTTCCTTATTTCTTAATAACCTAGACGTCAAAAGAATATCTGTGTCTACTGAATATCCAATAAGCATAAGAAATGCAATTATTCCAGCACTTGAAACTGATATGCCCATAATATCTACTACAACTAGAGTCAAGAAAATATCAGCAAACGCACTAAATATAACTGCAAAACTCGGAATCGAATTATAAAGATAAAGTGCAATTAAAACAATTCCTCCAAACAAAGCAAATATCTCAAAAGGAAGAAGATAAATTATTAAAGGTAGTCCGAAAAATCCTAAAACCGCCAATATTTTCTCTGTTTTATTAGAACGTTTATTAACAAACGCGACTATCCCTCCCGCAAGAATTAATAGGGTAGATATTACAAGAAGCCATTTTACCTGATTAAGAACAATGGCCGTTCCAAAGAAGGTAAGCATCGTCGAAAAAGCTCGCACTTTCCAAGAATTACTAAATATAATAAATACAACCCAAGACATAAGCAAGAAAGCAGCAATAATTGCATTAATCAACTGAGAATAAAATCCCTCAGATAAAGTCGCTCCAGAAAATTCAACCGAAGAATTTTCAGTTGTCAATTTATACCCTAACTCTCTCTCCAAAGCAATAGTTAAATTTTGCGAACCGCTGGCAGTTTCAACCGAAAATCCTTTTTGTTGTCCAGATCTAAAGTCCGAAATAACTCTATACACTATATCTGGAAATTCTCCCTTCAGTTTTTCAGAAATCTTAACAGCATCTGCATTAGAGTCAAATACAGTAACTGTCGCTCCCCCAGTCAATGAGACATCTTTTTTAATAAAGTCTCCATGTTGATTATAAAAACCAATCATAAATATTATAGAAAACACAATTAATACGGCAGGTATTATTAATAACAACTTGTAAGATTTATCATACCAGTTTTTTGTCTGAGGTGAGTGTGCGGTCTCCATTTTACTATTTGACTATTAAATACAAGACATTTAATTGACTTTTAAACTTAATTATGTCAAGGAACTTGACAGAAAACCACATCCGTCAGAAACTTAGAGTTTCTG
>JBBTAF010000022.1:0-4819 GCA_038044305.1 Nanobdellota archaeon | reverse complement strand
CCAGAAATATAAACAAAGTTGCAAAACTTATTGCATCTAGAATTATTTTTCTAATCCTAGATGCTAAAGGGTGGCTAATTATTATCTCCTTTGTACTTTCTATTATTTCCTTAAGATGACTTCCTTTTTTTAATCTAAAACTCTCAACAAAAAAGGACAAAATTCTAACAGCCTCCAATTTCTTTCTTATGTCTCTAGAAAGTCTAGTTCTTTCAGAGGGTAATAAGTTAACACCTCTCATTTGTTTTTCAATTATTCTCAGCTCCTGCGCTCCAAATATCCTTCTCATTTCAGGTTTTTTTATAACTTCAATAAGTTCCATTTTTGTCTCCTAGTCCTCATAGCTTTATTATCACCATTAAGATGATAGTTATCACAATGATGATAACTATTTAAACATTATGATTCATCCATTTTATCCAATTAATCCTTAGAATGTTCCTTTCCAGTCAAACAAGACAAACCCAACAGTCACGGTTGCCTATGGAGATAAAGTTGCTCAAATGCTTTTAGGCGAAAAAATAAATGTAATCATCACAACAAATAAAGACTTGGCAGAAAACTACAAGAAATATCACAAATATCTCTGGGATAATGTTGCTAAATCATAGATTAACAACGCCCTTCAGCCATTGCTCTTGCTTTATATGATTTAATGTCCGCTATAGGAATTCTTCCAGTAATATAATAATCAGGTTTTTTTATAGGAGGGATTACAGCATCGCTCAAAACTCTTTTATCAGGATACAAATGCACCCTCAAGTTTACAAGATCATTCCCATTTTGCAGAGCCAATCTATCAAATCCTAATAAACTAAGTAATAAAGCAACATTGCTCTCTGCACTACTTACTCGATATTCTAATAGTCCAATTTTCAAAAACTTTTCTTCCTTGAAAGAAGTTTCTCTAAATTTTATCCTTCTATCAGGTCTTAGTCCAATCTCTTTTATTACTTCGCTTTCAAATTTATTTAATTCATCAACCTCAAAAATTCCATTATACGGAGCAACAAAAAACTTTCCCTGCGCAACCAAATTTGCCTTCACTCTCATCCCTTCAGGATAATTAATATGTTGCACCGCGAGTATTCTTGATTTTCTTCCAAGTCTATCTTTAAAGTCACCTAGTAAATCCATACACGTTCAATTTTTGTTCTATTCTTAAACATTTTGTAAGTTAAGTATATAGTTATGTCAAGGAACTTTTAAAAAATAATACCGAAAGTTTAAAAACCCTCGACAATACCGAGATTCCCATGAACTCATTACACAGTAGGGAGGGTAGATTACATACTACTCCAGAAGAAAATCAAAGGACCCAACGTAGATCTATGTATTTAAGAATTATTGCAGAGGAGGTTGCTAACTTAATGGGCAAGAAAACATCAGATTTTTGTGATACAATAACCTTACAAAATAGAGTAAGACAACCTTCTAAATTCGGTCAGTTAGCAGATCATCCATTATATTCGCAAATAGCTAAAATAGAACATGGAAAAACAGCAAGTACTCTTTTAAAACTCATGCTTACAGACAGTCAAAATGGAGCAGATTATGCACCTTCTTTGTACGAAGTTCAAAAATTACTTCATAATATAGGCAATTCAAAACTTCCATTAGGATATCTTGCAGACTATGCTCTTCATTTAGCAAATCCAAATGCAAGTGCGCAAGACCATCCTTTAATTTGTAAGGTTAAAGAGAACCCAAAAAATGGAAGTTTACAAGTAAATTTAGTACATACTCTTGCTTTAGAGTTTGCAAATCATCCATTCTATTTAGATATTCAAAGACACCGAAATCTTTAAATACCAATATACATCTATAGTATACACAGGAGATAGATACAAAATGACAGATGATTTTTTTGGTGATTCATTAGGGAATGATCCATTCGATTCAATAGTAAGACAATTTTTTGGCAATAGAGTTCAAAGAGAAGGAAGATCAAAAACAACAAGATCAAAAGATTATGAAGAAGAGTCAGATATAGTATTTATAGAGTCAGACGATAAGATATTTTTTTACATTGAAATACCCGGATATTCCGAAAAAGACATCACTGTTGAAGTTAATAACAAAGTTCTTGAGATCAATGCAAAAAAATCAAACGCAGAAGGGATTCAGGATTATCTAGTTAAGAAATTTAAATCAGGAGTTTCTATTTCAAAAAATATTCCAAGTTCAATAAGTACAAAAAAGTTTACTAAAACATACAAGAACGGTATTTTGGAGGTTGCATTCAATAAAAAATGACAGACAAAAAAATAATTCTAAAGCTTGAAGTTGCAGAAGCATTACAGGAAGACATAGATAAGGGATTTGTTAGAATTTCAACAAATATAATAAACAAATTAAATCTAGTATCTGGAGATTTAATTGAAGTAAAAGGAAAATCTTCGGTTGTAATAAGAGTTCTTAGAGCAATGTCAAAGGATGATTCCAGAGAAATAATTAGAATGGACGGAACCACAAGAGCAAACATCTCAACTTCTATAGGAGAAACAATAGAAATCTCAAAGGCAAATATTCCAAATGCAGAATCCCTAACTCTAGCTCCAACGCAGGAAGTTAATTTCTCCGACGATCCAACAGAATATTTTCATAATAAACTTTTAGATAAACCTCTTTCTCCAAAACAAAAAGTAATAATCGATGTTTTCGGAACAAGGTTGGTTTACATTATTTCTAAAACAACGCCAAAAGGAGCAGTTATTGTAACTCCTAAAACAAAAATAATTGTTTCTGAAGATATTCAGTCTGCAGACATGAGAGCAACAAATGTTTCCTATGAAGACATTGGAGGTCTAAAGAATGAAATAGAACTCATAAGAGAAATGGTAGAATTGCCAATGAAACATCCAGAAGTATTCCAAAAACTAGGAGTAGGAGCTCCTAAAGGAGTATTGTTAACTGGGCCACCAGGAACAGGCAAAACTTTATTGGCAAAAGCAGTTGCATCCGAAACAGATGCAAACTTCTATTCAATTGCAGGTCCGGAAATAATGTCCAAATACTATGGAGAGTCTGAAAAACACATCAGAGAGGTATTTGAAAAAGCAGAAAAAAACGCTCCTTCAATTATTTTTATAGATGAAATAGACTCAATTGCTCCAAAAAGGGGAGAGAGTTCCGATAATACTGAAAAAAGAATCGTTGCTCAATTATTGACAATAATGGATGGACTAAAGAGCAGAGGACAAGTGGTAGTAATGGCTGCAACAAATCGTCCAGATGACATAGATGAGGCGTTAAGAAGACCAGGAAGATTCGATAGAGAACTAAAAATAAATGCCCCAGATGAAGCAGGAAGAAAAGAGATTTTACAGATTCACACAAGAGGAATGCCTTTAGATAAAGAAGTTAACTTCGATGAAATAGCAAATAAGACCATAGGATTTACAGGAGCAGACATGGAAGTTCTTTGCAAAGAAGCGGCACTGAAATCAATAAAGCCATATTTCAATGAATTAAAGAATCTTCAGGACAAAGTTCCAACTGAGATTCTTGATAAAATAAAAGTCTCCAGACCCCATTTTATAGAAGCACTGAAATCAGTAGAACCTTCAGCAATGAGAGAAGTTCTAATCAATAAGCCCCATATTCATTGGAATGATGTCGGAGGATTAGAAGAAGCAAAAGAAAAATTAAGAGAACTAATAGAGCTACCATTACTTAGACCAGACTTATTTGAAAAAGCAGGAATAAAACCAAGTAAAGGAATACTCCTAACTGGGCCACCAGGAACAGGAAAAACTCTACTTGCCAAAGCAGTAGCAACCGAAGCAAATGCCAATTTCATTTCAATAAAAGGTCCAGAATTAGTAAGTAAATGGGTAGGAGAATCTGAAAAACACGTAAGAGAAATTTTCAGAAAGCAAGACAAGTTGCTCCAAGTATAATCTTCTTCGATGAATTTGATAGTATTGCAAAGGTTAGAGGTTCAGGAATGCACGAATCATCAGAAAAAATGGTAAATCAACTTCTAACTGAATTGGATGGAGTAGAAGATCTGGAAAAAGTTATGATTTTAGCAGCCACAAATAGAGCAGACCTAATTGATCCTGCACTTCTCAGACCTGGAAGATTCGATGCAATAGTAGAACTAGGAATTCCAGATAAACTTACCCGAGAAAAAATATTTGAAGTTCATACAAGAAACATGCCCCTAGACAAAGATGTCAAACTTCAAGAATATATAGACAAAACTGATAAATGGACAGGAGCAGAAATAGAATCTCTATGTAGAGAATCTGGATTACAAGCAATAAAGAGAGTTTACAGGGCAAAGAAAGATGAAAAGGTTAATTTAACAATTATAAAAGCAGATTTTGATTATGCTCTAGACAATATCACAAAATCAAGAAAGAAATCTCAATCCAATCCAATGTCACAAATGCCATCTATGGAAGAAATAGAATCAATGAGCAAAGAACTAGCCAACAATATTACCAATAACAAGGAAGATAATCAAGATAAAGAAGATCAGAAAGATAAGAAATAAATGATATAAAGAAAAATTGCGAAGGGATTCTAGATACAGAGCTTATGGTTTTGGTTAGAATGCTTGGAAAATAGATAATCAACCAAAACATTTATATAATATCAATTGATATTATAGGTATGAAAGCACAAACACCTCAATCTGAATTTGCAAGATCTCCAACACTACAAACCGTGCTAATGGTAGAAAAATTCATAGACACCCATAGTGGTGCATATAAGAAAACAGAACTATTCAATAATCTTCCAAGAAAAGTAATGTGGCAAACCTTCCAGGTAATAATGGAATATCTTGAAAGCATACACAAAATAGCCT
>JBBTAF010000021.1:0-12177 GCA_038044305.1 Nanobdellota archaeon | reverse complement strand
CAATCGCTTCTAAAAGTTGGAGAATCAAAAGGGCTTCAAATGAGTAATCTTTGGATATATGTTTCAGTCCAAGGCTTAGAGATTTATGAACTAAATATTAATATATCTAAAAAATATCATGTTATTTTAGTTGGGGAAAATCCTAGAGATGAAGGATATGTAAGCCAAGTAACAATGAATAGAGTGGGACGTTTTGAATACTTTTATATAAGGAATACTCCATTCATTCTAGATTATCCATTTTTTGACAGTGAGTCAAGTGCAAGAATATTTCAAAGAGTAGTTAAGGGAGAATCTAGAGTTTTTTCAAACTGTCGGATGGGTATTGGAAAACATCCCTTTTTGATACGAACAGATGAAGGATTAGGATTTGAAAGATAACTTAGCTTTTCAAAATGAATTTTTCTAATTCTTTTTTAGCTTTTTCTCTTGCTTTTTGATGTTCTTTAAGGAATGCATTGATTTTTTCTATTAATATTGATTTAAGTTCTCCTGAAAGAAGCTTTCCTGACTTATAGTCTTTTTCTATTTGTGCTAGCTTTTTGTCATCTGGCTCGAACATTATTCTTAGATATTGGAATGAAACATCAATGTTAGGATTTCCTCCTAGTTTTCTATGCTCTTCTAGGGTGTCTTTTCCTCCTGAGAAAGCATATTTGTTTATTTTCTTTTTTACTTCTTCTGGAGAGTCTGTGAGATAAATAACGTCATTTGTTGAGTCAGATGATGACATTTTTGAGTTTCCTGAAAGACTAGGAATGAATTTAGCATGCAGTGCTGAGGGTTTATCAAAATTAAAGCTTTCTGCTATATCTCTTGTTAGTCTTATAAAAGGATCCTGATCTATTCCTACAGGAACTACTGTCATATGTTTTCCATTTTTGAATTGCGGAAATAGTATGTGTGCCGCCTGCATTGCTGGATAGAAACTCCAACCTATATTGTTTTCAGGTTTTAAGCCAAAAATTCCTTTTGCCTCTGAGTATGTTATCTCTTTTGCACACATTGCTGCATATTTGTAGATGTCTGTGTAAACAAAATCTTGGAATATTTTTGTTTTTTCTGGTTTAAATCCTAGTGCAATCAAATCTAGGATGTTGTCTTCTGCATATTCTTTTGCTTTTTCCATACTCAATCCTGCTTTGACATAGAATTTTTCATCATCTGAAACTGGAATGCATACATCACAGTTAAATTGTTCTTGAAGAGATTTTGCAACTAAATACGGTACTAAATGTCCTATGTGCATCTTTTCAGATGGACCCCTTCCAGTCAATACTGAGACTTTCTTTTTGTTGTCAAATGCAGTTAGCCATTTGTCAAAGTCTCTATGAGAAAAATAAATTCCTCTTCTTAGTAGAGGATGTGCTTTTTCTAATCTTTTTCTAATGTCATCTGATATTGCAGAAGTGCCAAATTCTTTTATAAGTTTGTTGTAATCAATATCTCCAGAGACTTCCCATGGATTAACTACTCCTTCTTTTTTCATATAATCATAGAGCGAAGGGCATTTATAAAAATAGCTATTGTGTTAATAATCCTTCAATCTTCTTGTTTCTTCTCTTATCTCTTCATCCATTCTAGCTATCTCTTTACTCCAATAATCTAAGGTATATGATGGAATTTTGCCTGAAAATTCTTTTATCTTTTCTTGATGCTTTTCTTTTTGCTTTTTTAATCCTTCAATTCTTTTTAGTCTCTTTTTTCTATCCATTTTTCCTGTGCTTCTATTCTAGAGAGGAGATACTTTAATATTTTTCTACTTTGTGTTGAATCAACTTTCTTTAGTTTGCTTGGTTCTTTTTTAGCTCTTTGGTACGATTCATAGGGAGAATATGAATCAGAGAGAGATTTAATGAGTGCTTTTAATCCAGAATTGCTAAATTTCTTCTTATCAATAATTGAATCTATTATGTATGCTTCTCTAAGTCTTAAAATAAGGGAATATATTATGTTGTCGGAGACATTTTCTTTTGATTCTTCTGCTATTTCAATGGCTTTTTCTGAAAAACCTAGAGCAGACTTTGTCGTTTCAATGTGCCATTTTAAGTTTTTACTATTTATTTTCGTTGAGGAGTATGTTTCTATTAATTTTTTGTTTAATAGGGGTTTAGCTTCAATTAGCATGGGCAAAAGAGGAATAATATTATTTTCCAATTCTTTCTTTAAATTTTCTTCAGAAATAAGTGTTATTTCATATTTTCCGTGTTGAATCTTTTTATTTAAACTAGTAGTTATTCCTAGAATGTCTACATCACTTTTTTGATTTTCTTCTTTCCGGGCATAACTTCCAACTAGAGCTAGACTAATTATTGAGGGCATTTCTTCATTTAGAATTTCAAATATCTCTTTTTCTGGATTTAGCGGCTTTTGAACTAAAGTTACCTTTGCTTCTCCGTTTAGCCATTCTCTTGGTAGAAGAATTCCTGCAGAATTTCCCACTTTTATGATTTTGCCTGTGATTTCTTGCTTTTCCATGTTATAACATTGTTATAACTAATATATAAACTTTGCTTTTGACCTCATCAATAGACATAAGAAGGAATAGAATTGATTAGTTGAGGAATTTCAGTTTTTTCCATTAAAATCTTAGGACATACTAACTTACTTAATTCTAGGTTTATTCTTCCTGTTTTTTCTAAATAATCTAAAGCCACAAGAAAGGTTTGCCACATCATTTTTTTTGGAAGATTGAGCCAGAGTTGCCTTTGATTGAATTTTCCTGAATTCTTGGATACAAATTTTTCTATCATTATTAGGGTATCAAGATTTGGCATTCTTGCGTTTTTGATTTTCTTAATGGTTAGAGGCATAGGGATATGTATATCAATTGATATATAAATCTTACTAAAGAATAAAATTTCTTAGAAATTAGAGTGATTATGTATGATACTTTATGAAATACGTTACTCTTACTTTTTTGTTACTTTTTCTTCTCTAAAAACATATTTTGCTACTAGGAAAACTACCCAAGCTAAAATTATGAAGTTGATTAATGAAGAGAGAAATGCACCCCATCCTATTACTATTGATCCCATTGAGAATGTAGCGGTTTGCCAAGCGCCTCCTGGAATAAATGGAGTAATTATTGGCATTATTATATTGTCTACTATAGATTTTACAAGGACAGTTGCTGCTGAAGCCATTACAAACGCAACTGCTAGACCTATAACTTTGTACTCTTTTAAGAAATCTTTGAACTCTTTAACAACCTCAAGCATATTTTATTTAATGTTTGTATGTTTTTAAATACTGTGTTAAGAACTGCATTTTTGATTAGACTATCTTTGAACTAATAATCTTGACTTCTTTTATAGGTTTATCATTAGAATCAGTTTGTACTTTTCCTATTTTATCTACAATGTCCATTCCTTCTATAACTTTTCCAAATGCTGGGTGCTTTGTGTCTAAAAAGTTATTGTCTACTAAATTTATGAAAAATTGGCTTCCTCCTGTATTTGGACCTGCATTAGCCATGCTTATTGTTGCTCTATTATTTTTATTTCCTCCAGAATGAGTAAATTCATCTTGAATTTTATATCCTGGACCACCCATACCTGTTCCAGTTGGATCTCCTCCTTGTATCATAAATCCATCTTTAACTCTATGAAATATAACTCCATTGTAAAATCCTTTTTGCACTAGAGACTCAAAGTTTTCTACAGTTATAGGCATATCATTATAAAGTTCTAAGGTTATTGATCCTAAATTAGTTTGAATTAATACTTTTGTTCCAGCTTTTTTGTTTGTCATAAAATATATTCCTCCAATGAGCACTAGAATAATTATTGAAATAATCACAATCTTCTTAGTGTTCATATTTTAATTATATAAAATTACTATATAAATATTTGGAGTTGAACATAGTTTATATATCTAGATAGGTATAATGTGGCATGATAAAAAGAGGGTTTGATGCTGAGAAGTATATTCGTTTGGAAAAAAGTGCAATATCAAAAAGAATTTCTAAATTCGATAAACTTTATCTTGAAGTTGGAGGCAAGATTTGTTATGATTTTCATGCTTCTAGAGTACTACCAGGATATATTCCTACGACTAAGCTTCAACTTTTGAAACAATTGAAAAATAAGGAGATAATATATTGTATCAATGCTAAAGATTTGGAAAGAAAAAGAATTATTCATGACTTTAATTTTGTTATTGATAAACATGCTTTAAATGATCTAAAAATTCTTAAAAAATTTGGAATTAAAGTTAATTTTATAGTTATTACTTTATTTAGTGGTCAGAAGAGCGCTTTAAGATTTAAAAGAATTTTAGAAGCGAAGGGATATTCGGTTTATTTTCATGGAGTAATAAAGCGATATCCTAATAATATTAAAAATGTTCTAAATGGTTTTGGAAAGCAAACATATATTCCTGTTAAGAAATCTTTAGTTGTTGTGTTAGGTGCAGCAAGTAACTCTGGAAAAATGGCGGTTGCTTTATGTCAAATGTATCATGAGTCTAAAAGAAGAATTAAGACAGGGTTTGCAAAAATAGAGACTTTTCCTATATGGAATCTTTCTTTAGAACATCCAATTAATTTAGCTTATGAGTCTGCAACTGCAGATTTAGGGGATAAAAATATGATTGACCCCTATCATTTAAAAGCATATGGGAAAACAGCTATAAATTATAATCGAGATATAGAAAACTTTTCTATTTTGAAAATTATTCTTTCACGTGTTTCAAAAAATAGTTTTTATAAGTCTCCAACAGACATGGGTTTGAATATGGCAGGTTTTGCAATTGTGAATGATGATGTTTGTAGAACAGCAGCAATTAAAGAGCTTGAAAGAAGGTGCAAGCAATATTATTTGGACTATAAACGAGGTCATGAAAAAATTAGTACTTTGAGAAGAGCGAAGGAGATATTGGAAAAGGTCAATGAAAAAATTTATTTTTGATATATAAACGCCCACACCAGGAATCGAACCTGGAAATCCTTACGGAAACGCGCTCTCCAAGCGCGCGGAGTACCATTGTCCCATGTGGGCTTTGAATCATGAAGAATTAAGGTGCTTTTAAGTATTACGTTTGAAGATATCCTTTATATCTTAAAATTGGATTTACTTGAGTCAGAATTAATCTATATACTTCCTCCATACTTCCTGAGGCGTTAATTAGCTTTACTCTATTAGGTTCTGCTTTGGCTATTTCATAAAATCCAGTTTGGACTCTTTTGAAGAAACTTCTATCTGCTTCATCTTCTATTCTGTCTCTTTTTTCTGGTTGTCCTGCTAATCTCGCTTTTCTTCTTTCTTCGCTAATGTCTAAAGGAATATCTAAAAGTAAAGTTAAATCTGGTCTTGTATCTCCTACTGCAAAGTCTATAACACTTTGAACCGCAGGTAGAAATAATTTTCTTCCATATCCTTGATATGCTATTGTAGAATCATAAAATCTGTCACATAAAACTATTTTTCCTTCTGATAGTGCTGGACGAATTACTTCTCTTACTAATTGAGCTCTGGAGGCATTCATTAAAAGAAGTTCTGCTTCAGGAGTCATAGCAATATTACTTTTAGAGTATTTTAGGGTGTGTCTTATTTCTTCTCCTATTGGAGTTGCTCCTGGTTCTCTTAGAGTGACTGGAGTGTGATTAAGTGCAGTAAGATATTGTGAAAGTTTCTTAATTTGAGTTGATTTGCCTCCTCCTTCTCCTCCTTCAAATGTAATAAAAAGTCCATTATGTTTCATTTTTTATACGGCTAGTGAAAATTCTATTTTAGGGTGTGATTGATATTCTGGGAATTCAGTTTGATCAGATGTCCAATCGAACAAAGATTTGAAATCACGAGTTGAGACTTTTGGTAGTTTTAAGGGAGTTCTTGTTAGCTGTTCTTTTACTCCTTGGAGTTGATTTTCGTAAATATGAACGTCTCCTAGTTGTCCTACTAATGTTCTTTCTTTTAATCCTGCCTCTTTTGCAATCAAATGCAATAAGAGACCATAACTTGCAATGTTAAATGGTAGACCTAGTGGAGTATCAACTGAACGCTGTTGCCAAATGAGATCTAGTTTTCCATCGTGAGTTAGAATCTGCCAAGAATAATGACAAGGGGGAAGAGCCATTCGGTGTAATTGTTTTGGATTCCATGCAGAAACAATCATTCTTCTGTCATTTGGATTATTCTTTAAAGTCATGATAACGTTTGCTAATTGGTCTATACCCTTTCCAGTGTAGTCTGAATCATAATTTTGGTATTCTGCATCAAAATGTCTCCATTGAAATCCATATATTGGTCCTAGATCTCTTTCTTCAAACATTTTTTTCTTTGTTTCATTATCAGTTCCATAGGGAACTTTTTGTGGATTACACCATTGATCCCAAATATGACAATTTCTTTCTTGAAACCATTTCTTATCTGTTACTCCTTTAATGAATCCTTCTAATTCAACTTTCATCGTTCTACTTGCCATTTTTTTAGTTGTTAGTAGAGGAAAACCTAAAGACATATCATGTTCAAACATTGCTCCAGTAATTGAAATGGTTTTTACTCCAGTTCTATTATCTTTCCAAGTTCCATTAGTTAATACTTTATTTAATATAGTTAGATAACTTTCCATTTGGTAACTGAAGTTTTTAGGTATTTAAATAAAATTATACTCTAAAATGATGTTTTATTTTTTAATGATTACAAGATTAAACATTTTCTAAGTACTCTTTAACAGCATTCCAGCTTAATTTTGTCCAAGTTTCTATATTGGATGAAGGGTCTTCAATCATTTTATCAATCTCTTCAATTGAATAGAACTTTTCGTCTCTAACTTCATCATTTTCTCTTTTTTCTACTGATTCTTCTGTTTCAGCAATAACCACAAGTGCAAAATGAACACTTCCAACTTGATTTGTGTCATCATTTAAAAAACCTATAACTTTTGGAATTGGATAATTAGTCATTTTTACTTCTTCATTTAATTCTCGCATCATTGACGTTTGAATTATGTCTTTTGAGGTTTCTTCTTTATCTATATGTCCTCCAAGTCCAAATGAAAATTTATCATGTAATCTCATTTCATGAAGTCCTTCCATTTTTTTGAATCGTTTATAACCAAATATTTTTTTAGTTTTAGGATTAACTATAATGATGTAAGGAATAATTTGCTTAAAATAGGCGTTATTTTCTAGCTTTTCATCTCTTAATTGATATTCATATTCTTTTGCGATTATAGAAGAAAAATCTTTTTCTTTTAAAGAAATGAATCCATGAAATGTGCCTTCTTTGAATAATTTTTCTCTTTTTATTACTAGTATTTCTTTTGTCATGTTAAACAAATAGATAGATATTTTATAAAGATTTAGATAATTGTATTTATATGAATAATAAAACAAATGACATCTTATATTGTGGAGTGAGAGATAAAATAATTAGTCTAAGCTTTTTCTTGTAATTCCATGAGTGTACCAGTCACTTCTATCTCCTAATTGGTCATTCCATTCTCTAAATCTCGTTCTAGTAATTTTGTAAAACCCTTTTTTAAATTCTTGATAAATATCATTTCCCATACTAAAAGCAAATAATCCAGTGATACAAATTCCTGCAATAGCAATATTCATTCCAGCTCTTGCAAAATCATTAATATCTTCAAGTCGGCTCATGTTGTATTTTAAGATAATTGCCTAATAAATATTATGGTAGTCAAAAACGTAGTTAATCTTTCATCTCAATCTTAATTTGAACTGATCTTGGAATTTGTAATTTCATTATAGGATGCAGGACTCTATCTTCTGCTGGAATATCCAAAATTCTTCTGTGGACTCTCATTTCAAATTTATCAAATGTAGCTGTTCCGTTTCCACAAGGACTTTTTCTTGTGGTAACTTTTAATCTTCTAGTAGGCATAGGAATTGGACCTCTCATTATTACTCCTGCTCTTGTTGTAATATCTTTTATACTTGCAATTACAGGGTTCAATGCATTTATGTCAATGCTTGCTAACTTGATTCTTACCTTTGCCATGAGTTGCTGAGATAAAATTGCTTTTTAAAACTTCCCATTGAAATGTTTAGAGTGTAAATTGACTTAATTGTAAAGAATTAAAAACCTATTAATATCGAGGTTTTAATGAGAACACTAATGAAAAAAACGTTTTCTAAGTTCAGAGATCCGTGTGAGAGAGTTTCTGATGAACTATGGACTGGAGTAATTGCAGAGTCTGCTGTTAAAAATGCAGATATTAGGGCTAATACAAAGTCAGTTGAAGATTTAATACGACAAGTATCTGCAAAAGGAGCAAAGTTTTCTTTAGGTGAAAATCTTTTAGACATAGATTATATATTACCCTCAAAATTGAAACTCTGGCAACCTTTTAGTGATCTTTCAGGCATTGAAATAGATGCATGGATTGTTCTGGCGGAATTACCAAATTATACTTCAGTAGGTGGAATTGTTTACTTTTATCAAAATGAGTATTATCCAGAAGATAAAATGATTCTTAAATCAAGAGTAGGAGTTGCGTTACCTAGAGAGCCAAAAGAAATTGAAGAGCCATTTCTTGTTAGAAGAAAAGATACAGGAGTTCTATACATAAATTCAGGACAATTGGAAGTATATGATATTGGAAGAAAAGCTTCCGAGATAATTGAAGAAATACGAAAATGAGCGGGCTCACAGCGCCGCGTGCCATGAGCCCTTTCACCCCAGCCATGTGGGATGAATATGACTACATTTTGAAATATTTAGGGTATAAAAATATATTTAAATATAAGCTAATAGTAAGGTTATAATGAAATTGGGTATGATATTAATAATAATTTTTATTATTTGTTCGATTACTTTAGGGATTATTTTTAAATCTCATAAATCTTTGAATTCAAAAAGCATTGTTTATGCGAAAGAGGCTATTATTGACAAAACGGTTTCTTCTATAAGTGTAGATGAAATCAGTCAAGGATGGTATTGGTGGGCAAATAAATCTACTAAAAAAGAGGGAACTCCTGATGATTGGATTTTTGAACTCGAAGGTACACGAGGTGCAAAGTGGACTGCTCCTAAAGAGTAAATAGCTTTTTCAAAAGCTATTTAAAACCTCTAAACTTTCTTTTAACATGGTGCAAGAGGTGTTGATTTCTATAAGTTTAATTGTAGGTATTGCTGCAATTGTAACCGTTTTTGCCAGATTTGTTAAACAACCTCCAATAATTGCGTATCTTATTGCAGGAGTGATTGTTGGACCAATGTACTTTAATCTCATTGGAGCATCTTCTTCGGTGATTTCTACTTTTGCGCATATTGGAGTTGCTCTTTTACTTTTTATTGTTGGACTAAGTTTGGACTTTAGGGTTTTGAGAGAAATAGGAAAGGTAGCAACTCTTGCTGGAATTGTTCAGGTCTTGTTGACTGCGTTTATTGGATATGCTATTACTTTATGGTTAGGATTTTCTTCTATAATTGGAATTTATGTGGGAATAGCTTTAGCATTTTCATCTACAGTAGTAGTTGTTAAAATTCTTGCAGACAAAAAGGAGATAGAGACGTTACATGGAAAAATTGCACTTGGAATATTAATTGTTCAAGACTTTTTAGCAGCATTGGCTTTAGTTTTATTTCCTATTGTGTATAATAAAGCAGGAGTTTCTGCAGTTATTTCTAAAGTAGAGATAGTGGGAGGATTGATTATAATTGTTGCATTGATTTCTATATTTTTAGTGAGAAGAGTATTGGATTATGTTGCGAGAAACCAAGAAGCGCTTTTCTTGTTTGGAATTGCATGGGCATTGATTCTTGCTTCTCTATTTGATTATTTTGGGTTTTCTTTGGAGATTGGGGCATTGATAGCAGGAATAACACTTGCTTCGAGTAAGTATACTCTTGAATTGGGAGGCAAAATAAAACCTCTTAGAGACTTTTTCGTTGTCTTATTTTTCGTATTTCTTGGAAGTCAACTTGTTGGTCCAATAAACTGGGAAATGATAAAATATGCAGTAATACTTTCCGCTTTTGTTTTATTAGGAAAACCACTTATTGTTATGGCCATTCTTAGAATATTTGGATATAAAAAGAGAGTTAATTTCTTTACAGGAATAAGTCTTGCTCAAGTTAGTGAATTTTCTATGATTCTTATGTTATTAGGTTATAATTTAGGACATATTTCTCAGGAAGTTATCAGCCTGATGGTATTAGTGGCAATAATTACAATTGGAATAAGTAGTTATGGTCTTTACTATGCTCATTTCTTATTTAATAAATTTGCAAGGATACTTTCAATATTTGAGGGAAAAAGACAAGAGAGTAAGAAGATCAAGATGGAGCAACACGAGATTATTCTTTTTGGATATCATAGGATAGGATATAAATTATTGAAATCTCTTAATGGAATTAAAGATTCTAATTTAATGGTTGTGGATTATAATCCTAAGGTGATTTTATCTTTGGCTGAAGAAGGAATTGGAGCAGTCTATGGAGACGGTTGTGATAAAGAATTTTTGAGTGAGATGAATATAGATAAGGCTAAATTGATTATTTCCACTGTTCCAGATGAAGAATCTAATCTTACTATTCGTGAATTTCTAAAGAACAGAGGGTCTAAAGCAGTCTTTATTGCAACTGCAGAACAACCTAGACAAGCTTTAGAACTTTATGAGAAAGGAATTGATTATGTTATTGTTCCTCATCATCTTGGTGGAGATTTGTTTTCTACAATAATAAAGGCATTTGGCACTGATAAGGATAAATATCATTCTCTCGGAAAGCAACATTATTCAGAGCTTAAGAAAGCTAGAAATAATTCGAATTTTATGTAATGTCAAGAACGTTAAAACCACGGGTTTTAACCCGTGGCGTTCTTGAGCATCCAAAACACGAGCGCCTGTCACAAACCACGGCTTAAAAGCCGTGGTGGCGCATCGTGTTTTTGATATATTTTGGAGTATATATTTATTTTTAAAGGAGCGTTGCTTTGAAAGAAGATGGTTAGTGTATTAGATATAACAAATGAAACGCGGATGGAAAAAAGAAAAGCGGAGTATTTGGAGATGATTGCTAGAACGTCTCTTTCTAAGGGTTTACAAATTAATAGACTTGCTCTAGGGATAATGGGTTTTTGTGTTGATCATATTGACGCCCCTGCAACTGGCGATTCTAGGGTTCTTCATGTTGATATTGTGAAAAGCAGAGTAACTTTGTATAGAACTGAATATTATCCTTATGCTCTTGATATAGCCCGCGCTTGGGAAAGCTTTCCTGGTCAAATTGAAGAAGTTATTCTTGCTACTGACTATTCTGTTGTCTGAAAAGCCTTAAATAACCCATTTTTCTAATAAATATATGCTCGACATAAAGTTAATAAGAGAGAGTCCTGAAGTTGTTCGCACGAATATAAAAAAGAAGGGACAGGATGAAAAATTAATTCTTCTTGATGATGTTATTAAGTTGGATGAGGAATGGAGAAAGCTTAAAACTAATTCTGATACACTTAGATCTCAAAGGAATGTTGTTTCTAAACAGATTAGTGAGGCAAAGAAGGCGGGAAAAGATATAAAAGAATTAATGAAAAGAGCTTCGGCTATTCCTGATGAAATAGCTAAGATTGAAGAAGAAATGATTGGAGTTGAACGTGAAATGAATGTTTTCTTGAGGCAATTACCTAATCTTATGTGGAAAGGAGTTCCAAAGGGAAAAGACGGTTCTCAAAATGTGGAAATAAAGAATGGAGGAAAAATTCACAAGTTCGACTTTCAAGTGAAAAATCATGTCGAATTAACTGAGAATTTAGGAATTGCTGATTTTGATGCTTCCGCAAGGGCATCTGGAAATGGTTTTTATTATCTTAAGGGACAGTTGGCCTTACTGAATCAGGCGTTGATTAGATATGCAATTGATTTTATGGTTAATAAGGGATATACTTATGTTGAACCTCCTTTGATGTTACATGAAAAAGAAATTTTTGCATCTATGGACAAAAAAGCTATAGAACAATCAGTTTATTCAATAAATGGAGAAGACTTGCATTTGATTGGTACTTCTGAGCAGGCGATTCTTGCAATGCATGCTACTCAAACAATTCCTGAATGGGAATTACCTAAGAAGTATTTTTCATATTCTATGTGTTTTAGAAAAGAAGTTGGGGCACATGGGATAAATGATAAAGGTCTTTGGAGAACTCATCAATTTAATAAGGTTGAACAATTTATATTTTGTAGACCAGAAGATTCTGAGATAATGTATGATG
>JBBTAF010000020.1:4873-11618 GCA_038044305.1 Nanobdellota archaeon | reverse complement strand
TTTGATAAATGCTCTTGCAAGAAGAAGACAAACAGTGGTTTCTCCAATTCCTGGAACCACAAGAGGAGTACAATGGGTAAAAGCGGGAAATTTAAGAATTCTTGATTCTCCAGGAGTAATTCCATTTGAGGATAAGAATAGGAAACTCGTTTTAATTGGGTCTAAGTCTGCTTATCAAGTTAAGACTCCAGATAAATATGCCTTAGATATAATAAATATGTTTTTAATAAAAGACAAACAAAAGTTGAAAGATTTTTATGGTGTTGAGCTTGCAAGTGAAGAACCTTACGATGTTTTTATAGAAATAGGACTGAAAAGAAGATTTCTTAAGAAAGGAGGAGAAGTCGATGAAGACAGAACGGCTAGAACAATTATTAGGGAATGGCAGATTGGGAAATTGAGGATTTAATTCCCTAGTTTTATTTTTTCAAATTCACTAGCTAGTTTGCTAGCTTTATCTTCACCTAAGATTTCATAGTAATTTATTTCTTTTGAATAAAGTGCTTTGCCTAAACTTCCTGAAGATTTTATTACTTTTGCTATATCTGCTTCAGCTAAACCTGTATGAGAAAGAATTCTCCATCCTTTTATAGGATTTGTTTGAATTGCATTTTCATAGGCTAAAACTCGAAGAATATTTTCTTGATCTAATATTTCATCATAGGTTAATGAGTCTAAAAGAACTTTAGATTTCTTTACATCTAATTTTGTATAATCTTTTAGAACAAAGTTTAATTCTTTTTCTACTCCAGATGTTATTTCTTTAAGTCTAGTTTTTAAAAGTAGCCCTTCGTTTCCAAGTTCTACCAATTGTCTTTTAATATCTTGCTCTATCTTCTGAATCATTCTTCCTTTTTGAATTACAGTTAGAGATTGATGAAGACTAGGATAGTTTTTCATTTCCATTTTACTTAATTTTTCGAGATTCTTATCAAAAAGTTCTCTCTGCTTTTCTACTATCTGAATGTATTCATGAGCTTTTCTTAAAACTTGATCTGTATTTTTCAGAGTATATTTTATATTTTTATAAAATAAATTAATTTCATGTTTTCTTTCAGATATTGCAATAACAAGACTTTCTATTTGTTTTGCAGTCCTTTCTGCTGCTTTGTGTCTTGTTCCAGTTTCTGAGCTTTTTATTTTACTATCTGGTGTAAGAAGTACATTTGCATAGGTGACTCTTTTTAGATCCTTTGAAAGAATTATTGCTCCGTCCATTTTTGTAAGTTCTACTAGCCTTTGAGGAGTAAACCTACAGTTTAGTCTAAATCCTCCATCAATTAGAGGCATAAGTTGCTCATTTTCTGTTACTATTAATGCACCTTTTCCTGCTTTAAGTGCTCCTTCTAGTGCCGTTCTTAGTCCTGTTCCAGGAGAAACAAGCTTTAGCATAGCTAGAAATTCTTCTTCAGTTGCTTTCCCATTGGTTTGGGCAGTTACAATTGTTTTTTGTATTTCTTTTTTTATTTCTTGATTAAGATTTTCCATATTTAATAAAAATTATAAATATTTAATCATATTAGTTTTATTTTCTAATTAATAAAGTTTGTGTATGAATAAACTGTTGTAAAGATTTTTATAGGATGCAGTTTAAATTAAAAGATGAATGAATATCTTGATGTGGTTGACGATTCTGACTGTGTAATTGGAAAGGCTACAAGAAAAGAAGTTTATGAAAAAAAGTTAACTCACAGAATAGTTCATGTTCTTGTTATCAATCCTATTAATAGCAAGATATATATTCAAAAAAGAGCAGATTCTGTTTCTTATCTTCCAGGGCATTACTCTACTTCTGCCGGAGGGCATGTTTTGTCTGGAGAAAGTTATGATCAGGCAGTAGCTAGAGAATTAAATGAGGAGTTGGGAATAAAGGCTTTGATAAAAAACATTGCTTCAATGTCATTTTTTCAAGATGGACAAAAAAGATTTATTCAGCTTTTTTTAGTTTTTGCTGAAGGAGGATTTAATTTTAAGGATGGAGAAGTTAAAGAAGGTGCTTTTTTTGATTTGGACAACGCAAAGAAACTTATTGATTCTGGAATAAAGATACATCCTCAATTAAAGGTTTGTTTTGATTTTTTGTATGAAAATAGGACTAAATTTGGGATTTAGAATTATTAGCTAAATATATCCTTTATTTTTCTATTTATAAGTATAAAGGGTAAGTATTGCGTAGACAGGAACTTATAGTTATTTTGTGCAACGAAAAAATAGATAAATAGTTTGATGCCCCGACCGACATCAATATCATTTTGTGATATTGCCCGTTAGCATTATGTACAACTTTTGTACAAGATTATACGTCGATAAAGGTTTTTATATTTGAGCTTTAACTTGAGGGTAGTTGCTTTAAACATTTTCTCAAGAATATTTTGAGATATAAAAGGAAGTTGTATAAATGTTGTACTATTGTTTGACGATTTTCCAAAAAACAAAAAACTATAAGATTTTTAGGATTAAACAATTGATGGGCGATATACTAATAATTATTAAAGACGTTAGTTCTGATAACTTATTTCTTTAACATTGCTTCTAAACGCTTTGCTCTTTGAAAATTTGTTCTATCTTCATCAGTTATAGGTATATTCATTAACATATATCTAGGACCGCCCATGAAAGGACTTACAGGCATACTCCTACAAGATTGGTCTAAATTTCCATCACTTTTGAAGTCTATAAAACATCTGTTATGATAAGAATATCTGGTTTGCCCCCCAATCTTCAACATCTGAAATTCTTCTCCCAAGTTTTGAATTTTTTGTTGATAATAGCCTGCGATTATTATAGGGGAATACATTCCTAACCCCAGAATGGCAATCATGTAATTTACTGCATGTTTTGAAATATGTTCTTTAAAAATTTTTTTTAAAGATCCGGGTTTTTTCATTTTATTGCTCCTCTTAAATAATCTTCCGTCTTTTTTTCAATTTCATTAAAAGGATTAGGTTTTTGTATGGTATAAATAGAATATCCTACAAAACCGGCTATAAGACCAAGGAGAACAATATGAGTTTGAATATTATTCCCCTCATCAGATCTTCTTTCTATGATTGACTCGGAATGCTTTTGATGACGAGCATTCAAGGCATAACTTTCATTTATACTGCTTAGTAATCCTCCTAAAACAATCCCTAACTTTGCCATTTTCTTACTTTGGTTTATTATCTTTTCTATCATACAAAAACAATATTCTATGGGATAATAAAACTTACTACTCAATTTTTTATTAAAATGCAAATATTTATATATAATACTTCATTATACCAAATATGGATAAGAAAGATCAAAAGATACTTGCCGAATTGGTTTTAAATTCAAGAATACCCTTCAATCAACTAGCTAAAAAAGTTGGAGTAAGTAAAGAAGTAGTAGCTTATAGAATAAAACGACTAGTCGAAAACAAAATAATTGACCGATTTAATGCAATAGTTAATATTGAAAAACTTGGCTTTAATAGAAATGGATGTTGGATTCAGTTTAAGGGAGTCGATTCAACTCAAGAAAGGAAATTATTTAACTATTTAAAAAATCATAAATTTATAACATACGCAGGAATAGTTGTTGGAAAGTGGAATGTGGCTCTTGACATAATATCCAAAGATAAATATCATTTAAAAAAAATTATTGAAGAGATTATTAGTGAGATTGGACCAAATCTTGGCGATTATGGCATAACTAATAACACTACAGAAAGTGAGATTTTTCCTACCAAGGTATTAGGCTTTTCATCTGAATTTAAATCAATTGAATCAAAAGAAAAGGCTAAAATTGATAACAAAGATAAATTTATCCTTAAGAAGCTTGTGGAAAATTCTAAAATTGAATATGTAGAACTTGCTTCTATATTAAACTTATCAGCAAATGCTGTAAAATATAGAATAAAAAGATTGGAAAATATTGGAGTTATCTCAAGTTATACTATATCTATAAACTTTGATAAATTAGGTTTAGAATTATATGCTATTCAAATTAAACTTAATTCAGTCCTTAATGAACAAAAACTGAAGAATTTTTTAAGAAATCATCCTAAAATTTCATTCTTCTATAAATATTTAGGTCATCAAAACTGGGACATCGATATTGGTGTTTATGCAAAGAATTCATCAGATTTAAGAAATGTGATATTGGATATAAGAAATGAATTAGGAACAATGATAAAAATAGAAGATATTTTTTCCAATGTTGAAATATTAAAACCGGATGTTGCTCCAGAAGGGGTTTTCACTTAATTGATCCATTTACTTTACCTAGTAAATAAAAAAGAAAGAAACTTGTATTCTTCCGATTCGAGCATTCACAAGCTTTAAATACACGTAATGCAATTGTAATGTTATGGTAATGGACACACTTCAAATAAGAATGAATCCTGAATTGCTTAAAAGAATAGATTCGATGGTAAAATCAGGAATTTATAATAATCGATCAGATGTAATCAGAGATGCAGTAAGAAGATTTGTATGGGAAAAACAAATAGGGAGTATACCAAATAAAGGAGATTCTGTTAAACAAGTTAGGGAAGCTAGAGAAAAGTTATCAAAGGAAAAGTTTGATTTAAGCGAAATAAATAATTTATAATATCTCTTCTGGCTTTTTTGCTTCAATTCCGAGCCTGTTTGAAACTTCAAGTAGTTTTTTATCTCTAGTAATTAGGATGGAATTTGTTTTTCTTGCAATAAGAATGTGCATAATATCATAAAAACCAATTTCACCATTTAATTGAATTTCAAGTTTTCTTCCTTCTTCATATTCTTCATTAGTCAGATTTTCTTTAATGAAATTACTGTTTGATTCAAAAAGCTCTCTTTTCTGTATATAGATTTTATTTGGCAAGAGATACATGAGTTCTTTTAAGATAAAACCAGAATAATAAACGACTTCTTCATTTTCATCTACTTTCTCTAAAAAGTCTTTTGCCAATTTCCACAATTCTATCTTCTCATTAATTTCTTTTTGCCATAAATTAAGGTAAATGCATGTATCAACATAATAGCTCTTTCTCATAATTAACTAATAGAATTCGAATATAAATATTTATTTATCTGTTAAGGAGTTTGTATATTTCTTGTATAGAAACATTCCTTAGAACATCCAAAAATGGTATCATGCCCGGATAAAATGGTAGTATGCCCCGACCGGATTAGATAGGGTTTTGTGATTTCACTGGAACTTTTTTTGTAGATTATCTAAACTACAAATCCTTATGTTATTCTAGGGCTCTTTTTATTTATAAAACTTGTCCATCGGAGGATATACATTAGACCACTAATTTGTGACCTATATAATGATTTGTTTGTAAAAATGACCATGAAATAGAAATATCATAATACAAATATTTATAAACTATCTTGCATCATAATACAAGTAGGTAAAAATGATTAAAGAAACATTAATGCTACAGAAAAGGGAAATTGAACGAAAGTTGAAAGAGCCATATGTAGAAAGATTAGCTAAAGCTCTAAAGATAAATGATCCTCTAATTAAAGTAATTATAGGTCCAAGAAGAGCGGGAAAGTCTTTTTTTGCTCTTCATTACCTTAGCAAAGGAGAAACATTCGGATATGTTAATTTTGATGATGAAAAATTAGTCGAGCTTAAGAGTTATGACGAATTGATTGCAGAGTTGGATGTTTTATATGGCAACCCGAAAACTTTATTTTTTGATGAGATTCAAAATCTTTCTAAATGGGAGTTGTTTGTTAATAGACTCCAAAGACAGGGGAGAAATTTGGTTCTTACTGGAAGCAATTCAAACCTCTTAAGCAAGGAATTAGCAACTCATCTTACTGGAAGGCATACTCCAATAAATATTCTAACATTTTCATTTAAAGAGTTTCTAGAGCATGAAAAAATAGAATTGACTAGTTCAGAAATAAAAGCAAAACTAGACAAATATCTTACTTTTGGAGGTTATCCAGAGCCTCTTATGAAGAATTTGGATTACAAAGAGTATATTTCGACTCTATTTGATTCAATAATTTATAAAGATATAATAAAGAGACATTCTATTCGTTCTTCAAAAGGAATGGAAGACCTTGCATTTTATCTTCTTGCAAATATATCAAATGAATATTCATATAACTCCCTAACAAAGATAGCTAATTTGGCAAGCTCACACACTACTGAGAAGTATATGTCATACCTAGAAGAGTCATTCATATTTTTCAGTTTGAAGAGATTTTCAAATAAGGCAAAAGAGCAGGTTTCATCCAATAAGAAGATATATAATTTTGATAATGGGATGATATATGCAAAGGCATTTAAGATGAATCCAGATTTTGGTAAAATTTATGAAAATGTGGTTGCACAGGAGCTAAAAAGAGATGAAATGGATAAAAAATGCGAATTATTTTATTGGAAGAATCAACAGCAGGAAGAAGTTGACTTTGTTGTTAAAGAAAATTTGAAGATAAAAAAGCTTATTCAGGTATGTTACAAATTGGATAAACCAGAAACAAAAGACAGGGAAGTGAGAGCACTACTTAAGGCTGGAAAAGAATTAAAATGTAAAGATCTTTTAGTTATAACTTCTGATTATGAAGGCGAAGAAAATGTAAAATGGTTTGATCTTCAGGGAGATATAAAGTTTATTCCTCTTTGGAAGTTTTTGGTTAGGGATAAGTAAGGGGTTAAGAACTTCAGACAGGGCGCATATAAAGGGATTGTCGAGGTCTAAAGGATGCGTTAGAGTGGATGGAGTAGTTCGTGACAAGTAAACTAAACAAGTGTAATTTTGTTCATAGCATCT
>JBBTAF010000020.1:0-4863 GCA_038044305.1 Nanobdellota archaeon | reverse complement strand
GCCGTGTGCAATTAAATCACGAAATTGTGACATATCAAACCATAGGATATGTTTGTTTTTAACTTTCAAAGAATTTGGTATATTTCGACTTGCTTCACCTATAATCTCAAATCTTCTTATAACTGCATCTTGAAGTAATCTATTTTTATTAAACTCTTCTTCAGAAACCCCTTTAAGATAGTCTTCAATGGATGAAATACAATCTCTTATATCCTGTAAATATAGTTTATAGTCTCTTTTCATCTTAAGATAGGAATCTCCTAAGTTAAAATATTTTTTTTAAATTCTTTGCGTATTAAGGCGTACTCTACCAAATCTACCTTTTTTCTTAATGCCTTTTCAATTAAATTTTTAAGCCCGATAAATCCAAGCAAACTCATGTTTTCATCATCAATCTCAACTAGTATGTCAACGTCGCTTCTTTTTTTCTCTTCTCCACGTGCATAGCTACCAAATATTCCTGCTCTGGTTACTCTATGTTCTTTCAATATGGGTAATATTTTCTTCTTTATTTCATCTATTTTCTTCTTATTTTGCATATTTTTTGAGGGTTTGCAAATTTTTAAGTCTTTGCTTGTGAAATTTTGGGGTTTAAGGAGATTTACAGGCGCAGTGGAGAGTTAATGGATGTGTTTGAGTGGATGAGTTGGTTTAAGGGTTTTTAAGCGATGTCCGTATGTTGTCTGTCAAGTTCCCTAGAAAATGCACTATTGCCTTATGCCCCGACCGACATCGATATTATTTTGAAATAATTTCCGTTGGCGTTATGTACGACTTTTATACAAGATTATACATCGATAAGCCTTTTTATACTTGAGCTGTAATTTGGTGGTAGGTGCTTGAGGCATTTTTTCTAAAATCTTTTTGAATATAAATAGAAGTTGTATCTTTCTTGTATTATTTTCTGATTAATTATGAAGTTCTAAATCTATTAAATTGTTAATTCCGCTTCTTATTTTAGCACCATCTCTTTTAGCAAAACCTTCTTCAACTTCTTCGAAGGCAGGGCCATAGTATTTTAGTTGATCAAACCTTTCTGGTGGATGAACTTCTTGCTCGAACCTTTTTAATGCTTGAGTAATTAAATACAACTCTGAGTCTGAACGTTTCGGATCTATTGGAAAACCCTCAAACTTCATAGACATAAACGCTTCAAATCTGCTTATTAGTTGGTCATCTGGATTAGGTGGCGTATCATAACCCACCTTCGACTGACCCTTCCTAATTTGGTCGCCTATATTTCCCCTAATCTGACTAAATGTTGTTTTTTGTCCAAGAACATAAGATAACCATTCGTTCCAGCCAATAACTTGGGGTATGCCTTTATTCATCTTATCTTTTATCCTTCAATATTGCATTTTTTCCCCAGTTGTTTAAATCCTCAAGAGCTTCCTTTTTACTTGCATATCTAATTTCATTATCTGGATTAAGGCCCATATTTTTTAATTCTTTTTCACTAACTGCCTCAAATTGCCATCTGGTAACTGGACTTTGAACTCTAGCAGGCGAAACTCCTCCAAAAGAGGCGAAACCATAATAATCTCCAGCAGATCTCTTATCGTATGTCCTGTTTACTATGAAATAAGCCTGTTGCTCTTTTGAGCATCCAACCAATCCCCCGGCCAAGGTTCCTGCAAGCGCAAGTGTTGTTAATATTTTTTTCATTTTATTGTGCCTCGCTTCTTGAATAAAAATCCTTCGTAGCTTCTCTAAACAATTTATCTAGTAACACCATTACATCAACACCTAGAGAATCACAACTTTCAGATTTAAAGGAAATTCTTCCTCTTTTCTTATCAAATTCGACAATATAAGTTCTGCCTGTACCTTCAACAACTTTATTTCTTCCCTCACTAAACTCTATGGTGAGATCTCTAGGATATGAAGGATTAGATGTAAAAACTACTCCTGAGAAATCAGGCTCAACAAATCTTTGAAATATCACGGCCATTTCGTCATCTTTTATTCCTTTTTCAGCGCGATATTTTATTGCCCTAGGAGAATTAAGTGATTGATACACTTTCATTACTGCTTCTCTATTTGATTCAAGTGATGGTGCATCAACTATCTCAGAGTCATAAACCCCTGCAAAAGAATGATTTCCATCTTCATGTGATGAACTTGAACGTATTGCTACTGCTTGTTTACCAAATCTGGCTGTAAGACTTTTAACTTTCTTTGCTATTTGTTCTGGAAGTATTTCAGCAACATATGGTTTTCCAGATAACACACTTGCAATCTTTGCTATTTCTGCTTGCTTCTGAATATCTTGAGAAAAAGAAATATCTATTCCATCAAAACGAGGCACCTTATATCCTAATTTCTGATTTTTGACTAACCAGTCAAGTCCTTTGCCCTTGCCTCCAAGATTTCTTTGTTCAGTCATTTTAGTTATTTAGTTTTATAAGGATCTCTTTCTCTTCTCTTTTCAACATAAGCTACAGCCTTTTTCCCATCGCTTTTCATACGAATTAAATCTCCAGTTTCAACTTGATGCATGAAATAATCTAATTCTGCGAATTCTCCATTAACTCCCATACACATAATTCCTAATTCTCGGGCTACAGTCATCGCATGAGAAGTCTTTTGTTCATCACCGCATGTAATAATTGCCCTTTTGTTAGTTGTTAATTTATTCATTCCATCGCATGATTCATCTAACCTATCACAAACTAAAATATAATTTTTAAATAATCCATTTCCTTTCCTCCAGATTTGGTCATAAGCTTGAAATGCACCATGTTCGTCATAACGTTGCACTTGCTTTAATTTTCTTATTTGTACAAAATCATAGTTATTAGCCAATTTACTTTTTGCTTCAAATTGTTCAGCTCGATCATCTCCCTCTCTAGGTGCACCTAATCCCAAATAAAATGCTTGTCCAGTTGGAACCAAGATACCTGTAAGACCAAACGGACTAACAGTCACATAAGCAGGTAAGCTAATATCTCCTGCAACGCCGTTACATATTCTACTCTCTAATTTTGGTACTCCTTCTGGAACATCTAAGTTTAACTCAGTTGTTAAGGCAGTTATCTTTGGGAGTTTTCTTATCTGTACAAAATCAGGTAATCTTTTTGGTGATAAACAGAACTCGACTTGAACAACTCCTTCTAATCCTAAAGCTTTCTTAGCATCTCTTGCTAGATTCATAAGAAGATAATCATGACCCCCTGCAATATAATCTAAAGGAGGCATAGTTCGTTCTGGACATTCATTATCTAAAAAGCCATAATCTATCTCAAAAATATCGGGTCTAACTTCCTTTTTTCCAAAATGTTCAATTATTGCTTTTTCTTCTTCAAGTTGAATTGTACCTCTTCTTAGATGATCCATGACTTGCTCTTGTACAATCATTGCCATTGAACAACTAAAATCTATGCCCATCTTTTCGGCATAATTCCTAACATCTTCGTCAAATGAAGAGTCATAAACTCTTGAAGCTGAGTGAGTAAACTCTTTAAAAGTATTATTATTTGGAACGCTAACAAACATGCCTGCAAATGAAGCATTCTCTCCATCCTCATCAACAGAAGACGATCTAACTATTACAGGTTTGCTCAGTTTCTCAAAGGCAGATTCGATCTCACCATCATCTTCATATTTTATGTACCCTCCAGTTCCATCTCCACAATGCCAAGACTTTGTACCTGGTACAATCACAAAATAAGGAGGTACTCTAAATAATCCACTTTCTCTTGAGAACTTTGATAATCTAAGTAAATTAAATCCTTTACCGCCTACTTGCTCCCTTGTAAATTTCAATGGATCTTCTGTATGTTGTACTATCATTGTCTTTATCAGAATTAGGCTTCTGAGGTTGCCATCGCCTCACTTTTATAGTGAAATTAATACTTTAAAAACTCATCTATGGGGCGCCCCATTGATTTATTTCTATTCTTCCAAGCTTTCTTCGTACTCTGCAAGTAGCTCTTGACCTTCTTCAGAGTCAAAATCTATGAACTCAATACTTGGCTTCTTACGATCGACTTTCCTAAATTGCTTTAGTCTTTCATCTACAGTGTAGCCTTTAAACTCGGGCAATTTTCAAATAGTCTCGGTAGAAATGAGAATAAGCCATACTATTAGGGTGACTACACTTCCAAAAATTGGTGGTCACCCAATTATCTTTTTTAGCGCCTTGTATTCTTTGATCAATAATTCAATTGTTGGCTTGATATCTTGTCTCTTTTGATATGCTTGTAAAGATTCATAATATTCACTCCTATTTTTTAAATCAATATTTATAGGAGGCAGTAGGTGTTTAATCAGGATGTTATTTAGTAGAATTCTTCCAACTCTTCCATTTCCATCTACAAATGGATGAATGTTTTCAAATTGGTCATGAACTACTGCTGCCAAAATTATCGCAGGATATTTGTCTTTATTTTTAGTATACCATTCAACAAGTTCTTTTAGTAGAAATACAACTCTTGATTGAGGTGCTCCTTCATGCAATATTTCTCCAAAACGATTTGCAACTACTACTTCTTCACCCAGTTTCCTAAATTGTCCAGCAAACTTTTTAGAATTCTTAAAAACCATTCTATGTAGTTCTTTAATTAATTCAAGGGATATATGGTCTTTAGTTTCTCTAATATATTTTATAGCTTCATTTACGCCATATGCTTCAGCGATGTCATTTTTTGGTTTGTCAGGCCATTTATTATCCTCAAGAACACCTTTAACTTCAATACTATTTAGTTCACTTCCCTCAATAGCATTTGTATTGTAGGTAAATAGTTCTGAAAAAACCCTCCATTGTTTTTCAGATAGGTGGTTTATGTTAATAGGTATATTTTTCTCAACTTTTTTTACAAAGTCAATATCTTTAATAGAAAGTTCAAACTTTAATGGGTCTTT
>JBBTAF010000019.1:0-6085 GCA_038044305.1 Nanobdellota archaeon | reverse complement strand
CTCTTACTTGAATAGGGGATAACCAGACTGGAAGTTTACCTTCTGTCTTTTCAAGTAGAAATGCTACAAATCTTTCACATGTGCCTATTATTGCTCTGTGAATTACTATGGGAGTTTTCTTTTCTCCTTTATCATCTACATAAGTCATTCCTAATCTCTCTGGAATAACTATATCTATTTGAGAGGTTGCAATAGTTTCTTCTTTTCCTTGAGAATTCTTAGCTTGAATGTCTATTTTTGGTCCATAGAAAGCAGCTTCATTTTCTACTTCAACAAACTTTTTACCCCACTCTTTCATAGCTTTTCTTATTTCTTCAGTTGCATGTTCCCATTTCTTTGGATCTCCTGTATATTTATCAGGATTCTTTTTGAAATCTGGAAGAGACAATCTAAACCAAAAGTCTTTTATTTCTAGATCTTTGTAAACTTCTTCGAATAATTCAAGGACTTTTAGAAATTCTGATTTTAATTGTTCAGGAGTACAGTAAATATGTGCATCATTCATGGTCATACTTCTTACTCTTATTAGACCATATGTAACTCCTGATAACTCATTTCTATAAACATTTCCTGCTTCTGCCATTCTTAATGGTAAATCTTTATAACTTTTTACTATCTTACTAAATATCATATGATGATGAGGGCAGTTCATAGGTTTTAGATAATAATTAACTCCATCAATTTCCATAGGAGGAAACATTGTATCCGAATAGTATGGGAGATGCCCTGTTCTTTCATATAATTGCCCTTTGGTGATTATTGGAGTTGAAACATATTGATAACCATATTTTTCTTCTAGCTGACGCATATATTGAATTAATTGATTTCTTATTGCTTCTCCTTTTGGTAACCATAATGGAAGCCCTGCGCCAACTTCATCCGATAGATAAAATATTCCCAAATCTTCTCCCAATATTCTGTGATCATTTGGCTGAAGATTTCTTCGATCTAAAATTATTTTTCCACTCGAAGCTTGTTTTTTCTGAACTTCAGATTTTGAAGTTTCTATTTTTTCTGAATCTTTAACTCTGAATTCTTTACTTAATTCAGAAAGAGGATGCCCTTTGCATTTAAGCTCAAATTCTTTGTAGTATCCAAATGGGGCTCTAATTACTTCTAATCCTTGTTTTTTAAGAGTGTGTTCTGCTTCGGTAAGATATTCCAGAGCAGTATCTGGAGAGGAAAGATTTGAAGATAAATGAGCATAAGGATAGAGAACTATTTTTTTTGCCTTTACTTCTCCTGCTGTTTTAATTATTGAATCTGTGTATTGCTTGATTATTTGATCATTATCTCCTTTTTCGATTGCAGTTAGAACTACTAGAGGATCCTTTACTATTATTTCTTTTTTTCTTTCTTCAGAAAGCTCTTCTGGAGCTTTAATGGCTTTTTTTAATGGTTTAAATTTAATATAATCGCAGTGAAGTGTAATAAGTCTCATGCTCAAAACAGTTAAATGGGTTTTATAAAGATTATTGAATTCTATTGTGAAATGTGAACTTTTGGACTGAGTAGATTTTCCCAGATATTTACTCCATTTTCATGCGCATAGGCTGCAACTGCACAGGTACTTGCAACATCGAGAATGTTATGTTCTATAACTTTTGCCATATCTTCTTCTATTTTTTTTCTTTCTTCTATGTCTTTTCCTCCCTGAATGAACGCATTATATATTTCAGGTATTCTCGCTCCAGGAATATCTTCTTCTCTATGGGTTTTTGATAAAACTTTTTCTAGAGTTTGTAATTTTCTATCAAGCAAGGCATGATTTTGCTCTGCTAGTAATTTAACCATTGAAGGATATAGGTCATAATGTTTATTTCCTAGCATTTCTCCTAAATTTGTTTTTTCTGTTCTTCTAAAAATATTATGAAGTTGCATTCTTTTTGATAATCTTTTTATGTCAAATGTTGTTCCGTTGTATGTAAATACTGCATCTGCTTTTCTTAAGTAGTCTAAACATGCAATCAAAATTGCTTTTTCTGCAAAATAATCTGGAGCAAAAAATGTTCTAAATGAAAGTTCTCCGTTTATTTTGCCGACGGTAATAGTATTGATAGGAGCATTAAATGATAATCCGCAAGTTTCTATATCTACAAATAATACTTCTTTATCTGAAATTTCTCTAGGTAAACTGAGATGATATCTTCTTATATGCTCAGGAACTCTGCCATGTTCTAGTTCTAGTGTTCCACGTGTTACTTCAAGATATTCTAAATTTTTTTGTCCGTGATATCTTAAAATTCGACCTCCAACTAATTTTGCTAAGCTCATTTTTTTTCACCTTCATATATTAAACTTTCAAGCATATCTAAGTACCATTTTCTGTGGGTTCTAAATCCTGCTTTAGAGAAGTTTAGTTTTTTTTCTTCTACAGAAAGAGTATGATGTGCATTTAGTAAGGCAGGTAAATTTATTTTAGGTTCTGTGTATTCAAGTAATTCTGTATTTCTTTTTAATACTCTGTCCATTAATGCTGCAAATGAACCTTGAAAGTCGTGAAATTCTATTACTCTTATATCTGCTTTCTCAAGATGAGATATAGCTTTGACAAAAAATTTTGGCTCTTGATATAAAAATAATATTGCACCATTCATTTTTTCTCCATCATTCCAATGATTGCCATTTCCATATCTTTGTAAACAGTCTTCTAGAACTCTTCCTCTTAATTTTTTAGATTCTACTTTAACTTCTAGAGCAGTATCTCCTAGTCTTCCATCAGCGTATGCATATCCCTTTTTATTGTGTTCAAATTTGAATTTTATTTCTTCTCTATCAAATTTTAATGCTCTTTCTTCAGTATTAGGCAAATGGTTTAAATTAAGATTTAAGGGATCAAATGATTCTTTTGATGCCCAAACTAAATAACATCTAACAAATGCCTCTGCGAGTTCTCCGCATTCTCTTGCTCCAACAGGAATTGCATGCACATCTGCTTGTGAGATACCTGTTAGTCTTGAGACTACTTCTTCGAATTGTAATCTTCTTTTTGAATCAGGATAATTTTTCATTAGAAAGCTAATTTGTCTATACCATCTTCTTTCTTTTGAGTCGTCTGATCTTGAAAGATAGGTTGACGATAATGGCAATCCTGAATGTACTGCTTCTCTAAGTTCTTTACCTAATTTTTTTAGCCCAGAGTGTAAATTAGAGGGTACAGTTCTTTGATTAATTGCGTTATATAATCCTGGATGTAGATTTTCGAGAAAATCATACATTCCATCGTGTTCTCTGATAAATTTATATTCTGCTGGAAATTTTCTTTTAAATTGTATTATTGATGGTAAGGGATGTTTTGTTGGGTCTCTAATGCACATCTCTACATCTCTTGAATGCCACATTCTTCTGACTGCTTGTTCTGCTCGCTTTTGATGATGGTTACATCTATATTCTCTAGGTGAAGAGATACCTAAAACCTCAGAACCTGTTTCGATTGATCGTGAAGGATGTGTTGGGTGAAGAAGACCACAATGTCTAAGATACATCCAATATAAGTTAGATAATCTATAATTTCTTTTTAGTTGTTTTAATACTTTATTTTTAAACTCTTCTAATGGAGGAACGTATAATCCATGATCTAGATAACCTGGAAGAAAAATTGTTTTTGATCCTCTTTCTGATTCAACTATTCGTATGTCTTTCTTATTTACTTTTTTGCTTTTTCTATGAAATTCTAAATTATGTTGATGTGGTTCCATTAATATCTCCTTTTTTTAATCTTGATGATAAATTTGCTAATGTTTTTACTGATATTCTTCTTTCTCTAAATGAATTAGTTAAATTGTCTTTTATTTCTAAAAAATGCAACTGTGCAATTGCAGTTTCTAACATCTCATGAGAAGGAACTCTTGATAATGAAGGATATGCTATTTGAGTAGCATCAAAGAAAGAAAGTACTGTTTCTTTATCTAAAGGAGTAGGTTGATTTCTATTGATAGCGAAATAGAGTTCTTCTTTGGCATGACCTTGAAATAGTGGAACATTTGGATGTAGGTTTTCAAAATTTATATCTCTTGAGTGGTCTTTTAAATAGTGATATGTTGCTTTTGCTTCGGGAGAAAGTAATATCTCATTGACGCCTAAGTTATTACATTCGTCAAATATCTTCTCTAGTGAGCCGTTTCTGTTTCTTCTTGCAAGATCTGCTAATATCCTAATAATTTGGGTTTGCCAGAAATTGTAATTTCTTTTTTCTCCTGAGGATTGTTGATTAGTTGCATTTGAATAATAAAAATCTATTACAGACTCTAATGATAAGTCTATGGTCTTGCTTATTTCAGAGGCAAATATTGCTCTTGAATCTGGATGTAAATTTGCAAATGCTGGTCTTAAGTGATGTAATAAAAGAGATTTTTCTTCTGCGTTTTTAGGATATTTGTCTCCAAAATGCTTTTCTAATTTTCTATCTACTAGAAATCTTAATCCTCCTTCTGCAGTTTCTAAATAGAAATTTAATCTATCTTTTCCTCCTGATTTTTTAAGAAGATCGTCAGGATCTCCTCCTTCTCTTATTATTGCAACTTTTAGGTTATATCCTAAATTTGCTTCAGTAATTCTTTCTGCATTTGTTATTCCTGCTTCATCTCCATCTAGAAGAAGTATTTTTTCTAGAGTTTGATTTTTTTTAGCAAGGAGTTCTAGCTGTTCAGAGGTTAGAGCAGTTCCGCAAGGGGCAACTGTATTGTCATATCCATGTTGAGACAATTGAATGTGATCTAATGCGCCTTCAACTATGATTACTTGTCCTTTTTCATAAACATGTTTTCTTGCAAAATTTAATCCAAATAGAATTTTTCCTTTTGAGTATATTCTTGTTTCTGGTCCGTTTATATACTTCGCAGGATGTTCTCCAAAGGCTCTTGCTGTAAAACCTACGACTTTTCCATCGAGGTTCATTATAGGAATAGTAATTCTGTTTCTGAATAATTCGTATCTTCTTGATTGATTTTCTCTGTCTTTTCCTAGTAATCCTGCTTGCTCAAGACAGTCTTGTGAAACTCCTGTTTCTTCTGCGAATTGAGGTGTTAGTAAAGCTCCTTGTGCTGGCGCAAATCCAATTCTATATTTTTGAATTGTTCTATCTGTTAGTTTTCTTTCTTCTTTGAGATACCTTACTACATCAGGTCTTGTATATAGAACTCTTTGAAATTTATTACATGCTTCTTCACATGCTCCTAAAATGTTTGCTTCAGGATATTCTCGACACTCTTCCATAAATTTTGACTAATATCTAGTTTATTAAAGAATATTGTGTCAAAAAGATACATTTCGAAAGTCTACTTTTATGAATTTTATGTCAAGGAACTTGAAAAAGTCTTGAGTGTTATCAAGGAATAAATTCTCTAAGGTTTAAGCAGTAGTAGTGTATCTCGTTTTGGATTTAATGTAAAGCATATTTTTTATATTCTCTACCCAGAACTTCTTGACAACATGGTAATAAATAATCGTTTCTATGTAATTGTAGGTTTTTGCTGGTAAATAAAGGATTTGCTAAAACTGCTTGATGAGTAGTGATTCTTTCGACTACAGTTATAATGTCTTTATCAGTTAATTGTGTTCCATTAATATCATTTCTATATCCTTCTGCTTTATCTACCAAATACTTTAGTCCTAATTCTCTATCTAATTGTGTTTTTTCTTTTAGCATAATCTCACAGGGCTCTTTTAGCATTCTTTGAACTAGATGAGAAGGAGTGGTGAATGCTCTGTTTAGTAAGAGCACTATGGCAGTTCCTATGGTAATTACTGATGCAATTTTTGTTAACGCATTCATATGATTTTTCAAATAAAGAAGTATTTAAATCTTTCTATTTGTTCTTATTAGATAGTAACAACAAGAAGATTATGAAAACTGTTAAATAGCATACATCGTTTTATTGGGTAATGAATACAACAAGCTTAACAAAGTGGTTGGTTGATCAAACCATAGCCTCTAACATAGCAGGAGATAGACTAAGAAGGATAGGGAATTCGTCCCAACAATCGCTTCTAAAAGTTGGAGAATCAAAAGGGCTTCAAATGAGTAATCTTTGGTTATATGTTTCAGTCAAAGGCTTAGAGATTTATGAAGTAAATATTAAAATAT
>JBBTAF010000018.1:0-10361 GCA_038044305.1 Nanobdellota archaeon | reverse complement strand
TTTCAGCTACTGGAAGTTTTGCCTTAATATGAGTATCAATTCCTTCCTGTTGTACATCAATCAAAACCCCTCTCTTGCTTCCAATTAAAGCAGTAACTACTCCCATAAAATCAACAGGTGCTTCAACCAATTGTGTCTGAATAGGCTCAAGAAGGACTGCTCCTCCTTTCTTCATGGCATCAAACATTCCCTGTCTTACTGCTGGATAAATCTGTGCAGGACCTCTATGCATGTGATCTACGTGTAGTTTAGCGTCATGTAATATAATCTTAGTTTTCATCATAGGCTCTTTTGCCAATGGTCCTCCATCAACAACAAGTTTCCATCCATCAATAATCGATTCAATTACTTCAGGCAAAAGCACAAGTCCTCTTGTTCTTTCCTCGAAAACATTTCCTTTATATATTTCCTGATACTGTCGAGCTTCTTCATTTGAAATTCCACACTGATTCAATTTCTTCCACATCTCTTCTGCTTTTTTCTTTATTCTTCCCTCTGGAATTTCATTTCTTTCAATTGCACCATAAACTTCATTTTCCAAAGGTTCCATACTTATGAAAAAGATGTTATGTCCATTTGGTGTTCTAGTTTCAACTTTAGGCGAAGCCTTAGCTATACTTTCTCTATATACTACAATAGGTTGCCCCATTTTTACCTGAAGTCCTTTTTCAGTCTTTATTCTTCCTTCTATAATTTCCAAGTGCAATTCTCCCATTCCAGACATAAGATTCTCTCCAGTTTCTTCATTAATTTCAATCTTCAATGAAGGATCCTCTTTTCCTACTTTTCTAAGAACATCAATTAACTTTGGCAAATCAGAAGACTTTTCAACTTCAATAGACTTAGTAATAACTGGCTGGAAAATATGTTTAATTTCTTCAAATGGAGTTTGTTCGGTCTCAGTTATAGTATCTCCAACATCAACATTCAATCCAACCACTGCCAAAACATTTCCAGCAGGAACTTCATCAAGTTGTTCAGGTTTTATTCCATTATAAACCAAAACCTGTTGTAATCTATATTTTTTCTTTGCGTTGTTTGCATAAACTTCCATTCCGTTTTTCAAAGTTCCAGAATACAATCTTCCAGCAGCTACTTCTTTTCCAGATCTTTTGTCTATTGCAATATTAGTAATAACAAAAGCAACTTCTCCACTTCTATTACAGCTTAACAAGTCCTGCCCAAACTTACTTTCAATATCTCCTCTCCAAATTTTTTGAATTCTATATTTCTGAGCATCAACAGGATTTGGTAAATGCTTAACTGCCATATCCATAACTACTTCATACAATGGAGCATTATCCCAAAACCACTTCTTTCTAGCTTCATCTTCCATAGAATATGCAGCATAAATATCTTTGAATGAGATATTTTTCTTCTTCATGAATGGAACTGACATAGCCCAATTCTCCCTAGCAGAGCCAAAAGACACGCTTCCATCAAGAACATTTACTTGCCACTTTTCCTTAAACTCTGGTTCAGCAATTTGCATAATAAGATGATTAAAGTTCTGAATAATTTTCATAAATCTCTCCTGCATTTGTTCAGGTGTCAATTTTAATTCTTTAATTAATCTATCAACTTTATTGATAAACAAAACAGGCTTTACTCTTTCTCTAAGTGCCTGTTTTAATACCGTTTCAGTCTGAGGCATTATTCCTTCGCTTGCACATACTAATACAAAAGTTCCGTCAATAGCTCTCATTGCTCTAGTGACATTTCCTCCAAAATCTACGTGTCCAGGAGTATCAATCAAATTGATAAGATATTCTTCTCCAAGATACTCATGAGGCATGCTAACGTTCGCAGAGTCTACAGTCATTAATCTTTCCTGTTCATCCGCATGTTGCCATGTAGTCATTCCCTCTTCAAGACTTCCTGCATTTTTTTCAGCCATCATTCCAGCAGCTGCAAGAAGATTATCTGTAAAAGCCGTTTTTCCATGGTGAATGTGCGCGCTTGTAGCTACATTTCTAATGTTTTTCTGATTATTAGTAAACCTTTCAATTTTTCTTAAATTTGTTTCTTTCTCTGCCATTTTTTATTTTAACCAATAAAAATCGGAATATCCAAAGGTGCAAAATTAGGTTTTTAAACTTACTGGCCATAAAAAATAAAATATTGCTATTCCCAATTCAATGTATTTTCTCCATTCAAAGCATTATATTGGGATAATGAAATTGGACGAATTTTTATTTTCAATTTATCAGCAATGCTTTCTTGTTCAGCAATGCCTTCCAGATCCTCTTTTATAAAATCGTTTTGTGCAAGATTTGTTTTATGCGTCCATACGTCATCATAGAATATCGCAGTTAAAAATACAGTATTCTCTCCATTTGCTTGAAAACTACCATGCATAAGTGCAACTTGTCTTATCTCAAGCCCATACTTTTTAATAACTTTTCTCTCGACTTCTCTCAAATTAGGATAAAATTCTCTAGACACTCTTTCTAGTTCTTGTTTCATTTCAGCCGAATCTTCCATCCCATTCACATCAGCCATACAATTCATGAAAAATTAGGGTATTAATTCTTTATGGCGATCGAAATAGAAGGTATATAATGTCAGTTTAACTAGCCAAAGAATTATCTAGCAGAATCAGCCTGCTTCTCAACTTCTGTTCTCTTTCCATGTGCAAAACTTTCTGCATTCATTTCACTCGCCTTAATTATTTCCTCAGCCAATGTATCTGCCATTTTCTTTTTCTTTCCAAAAGATTTTCCATATGCTCCCTGAACCATCCATCTTAAAGCTAGATTTATTCTTCTGATAGGACTACAATCAACAGACTGAGGATACTTTGCTCCTGCCTGTTCAATTACTGTAACTTCATCTCTAGGACTTCCGTTTTCAATAGCAGTAACAAAAACCTGAACAGGATTTTTCTTAGTTCTTTCCTCAATTACTTTAAATGCACGAAGAACAGTCTGCATATTCTTAGTTGATTTTCCAGATGCCCAAGAAGTAATAACTTTATGTTTTTTCCCGACATGTCCAGCTACTTGTAATCTATTTGCAAGTCTTTCAACAACATTAACTTTAGTATTCCCAAGATGTTCAAGATTTCTTCTTCCTTGGGTCTTAACCATTAATCTTGGAGTCAAACACAAATAAGGTCTTAAAGCAGGATCCTTAATTTCTATGTTAGAAACATCATATATATCAAACAGTTTAAATTGAATTGCTTCCATTTTATCTTCTACCCTTTTCTATCTTACCCTTCCACAATCTTCTAAGTGGCTGGTCATTTACTTTAATTACTGCAAATCTAATACCTGGAATATCTCCTTTCTGTCTTCCAGATCTTCCTCCAATTCTTTCAATAATAACTTCATCGTGTTCATCTACAAATTTTTGTGCTAAATTTCCAGGAATAAATGCTCCAACAGATATACCATTCTTAATCAACTGAACTTTGCAACACTTTCTCATAGCAGAGTTAGGCTGTCTTGCTTCTTTTTGGAACTTATTAATAACTATTCCTTTAGCCTGATGTGCTCCCTCAAGAGGATCTACCTTCTTCTTCAATCCTAATGTTCTTTGTTTATAGGCCTTCTGACTCCATCTAAACTGCTTTTTCTTCTTCATTATCTTTCTCGCACTCATTAAACCCATGTTTCTTCTTACAAAAAGTGGTTTTTAAAACTTCCGTATCCAAATTTGATAATAAAGGGCTAGAAAACTTAGAATACAAGGAATAATACATAATAAGAATTAAAAGTTTAGTAACACTTTTGACATCGCAATAGTTGGATTTAATAGAAATAACACTAACAATAATCAATGTTTTATTTCTGTAGACTATTAAACCAATAAAATCTCGCAGGATTAACTAATGGACTTTCATTCAAAATTACAAGACCACTAATTATATTCTTAAGAAAAATTCTATTTTTTCCACGACCTTCTGAATAGTAAACAGCATCGCATTCTTCAAATATTCTCACTCCTCTTTCTCCTTCATTTTCAAAGTCAGAAGCTACCCATAAATCATTATTTTTCATCCATTTTTCTCCAACAGAATTTAATCGTAAATTAACAAGTTCATCTTCTCTAGGAAAAGCAAATAATATAAAATCATATTTGCCAAAATGATATCCTGTAGTTGCATTGAAATGTGTAATCGCAGGATAATTAACAAAAAAAGTTATCAAATTCAAATCAGAGCCAGTACGACTTTCAATACCATCAACTACCAATCTTAAAGTTTTATTAATTGCATTACCTGCTTTTGCATCAAAAACCTGTTGCTCATAAGTTAGTAACCTGCCCATTCTATTAAACTCAGAGCGATAAAAGATTCTACTAATTCCTTCCATAAAATTCAGCGATTTAAAAGCTTTAAATTAATTACTATAATCAAAAATAAATCAGTTAACAGATCCAACATCAGTCTTATTTATAAAAAAATACCCTGCTACTACTTTGTGTTTAAAATCTTCAGTTAATGTCTCAAAATGTCCAAGATAAGTTGCACCAAAAAAAGGGATAAATAATTTAAGAGTTAAATCATCCGTTTTTTGATATATTATAGCATATTCAGAATTTCGCCTTTTGGTCATTAATTTACCTTCATATTTTATTGGTCCTCTTGTAGCTCCATTTAGCTCAGCATCCGGCAAATATTGTTTTGTAAATGAAATTTTTTCTTTATTTACTAATCCTTCAAATCTAGCAAGACCATAACCATCTTTAATTGTTCCACTAATTTCTTCTCCTACTTCTAATCTTTTACTTCTTTCTACAGTCATACCAAATTCTCCAACACTTCCACCATCACAAATCCACAGTCCAGTAAAATCTGGTCTACGATGTATATTTCGATTCATTTTCAAAATACTCATACTTTTTAACAAAAATAACTCTATTTAAAGTCGATTATTACAGCTAATTAAAATCCTTCTTCCCCTAAATTTCTAAGAATATCTTTAATGTTATCAATAACCTTTTGTTGATTTTTCTTATCAGACATTCTTACAAACTTTATTAGCAAATCATTTAGGTCTTCTTTTCTCAACATTTTTATTTTATAACCATCAGTAACAAAATAAAATCTATAATTTTCAAATTTTAATTCTTTGATAACTATTCCTCCAACTTGTCCTATAGGTTTTCCTTTGTTAGGAGAATTTTCAAGTGAATATATCAGTTCAAATATAGAAACAGATTGTTTTTTGAAAATCTTATTTATTTCTTCTTCAAGCGCTTTAACAATAATTACTTTGACCATTTCTTCTTAGCATTTTCAAGCGCATCTTTAGCAGAAATTGTTCCTTCTTCATTCATCAGTAAATCATAAAGTTGTCTTTTCCTAGCACTCAAAATTAATCTTGACAATATCATTGAATAGGTTTCTCCTTTACTTCCAAATTCCATTATTTGCTCCTTGAGTTCTCTAGTAATTGCGATGGTTGTATTTTCCATATTATAAGCCTTATAATAGTTATAGCTGTTATATTTATAAACTTTTCGTTTCTACATAAAATTAATATCCCATCAAACCAAACTTTCCAATAACTTTTTTTCTATTTTCGTCTTCAACAACGATATGAATATTATCAACTGTAAATTTTCTTTTGGTAAACAGAGGAGTTAATTCCTTTTTTACATAATCAAGATTATTTTCTTTGATAAGTCCAAGTGTAATATGTGGCTTAAATTCACTTAATACAAATGGATTTCCATGATTTTTTAACATCTCCTTTTGATTCGGATTATATTTTCTTACAGGTTCAAGGTAATCTTCACAAATACCATTACCCTTCAATTGTGTAATTTCATTAACAATTAGTTTATGTAATTCATAGAGAAAGTTATTAATTTTCAATTCAATAAAAAATAATCCAAAAGGAAAATAATTAATTCCAGTTATATCTACGTCAAAACTCTCTCGGTTCAATGCTATTTTTTTCAATCTTTTGACAATTTCAGGTAAATTCTTTTTAGGTACGCTCAAATCATAGAGATTCAAATGAGGCATATTATTTTTAGAAAAAATAATTGAACTTCCATATTCTTTGACTAACTTCTTATTAATTTTCTTACATTCTTCATAAAGTTCTTTATCTTTAATATCCATACCAATTCCAATCCAAACACATTTTTCATCAACATCCATAAAGATTAACAAAGAACCAACTTTTTATATTATTCTAAGTTCAAGATTAAAAGTATCTTTAACAATAGTTTTCAATTCTTCTTCTCTTCTTCTCTCTCTTCCAATAAGTGCTGCTTTACTTTGACTTCCAGCATTCAATGTTAAAACACCATCAACAACGGTGACTTCATTGAATCCAATTGGAGAAACTATATCTGCAACAAACTTCTGAGCATCTTCAATGCCTTTCGCTTCTGCAATTACTTTAACTCTCTTTCCAATTTGTTCACTTATATATCTAACATTTCTTGCATCTTGACCAATTGCAACTGAAACCATAGATTTAGGCACAGCAAAAACTATTCCATTATTATACAAATAACATTTCATAGTTTTTACACGAGTAACCTTATCCAAAAGGTTAATGTATCTCATCAATTGCATATTTATAACTGCCATCTTAAATTAATTCCTCTATCCATCTATCCCTTTTTAATCATATTTAAATCTTTAGTTTTTTATACCGACGATAAATTAAAGAATCTTAATAGTCTATAAGTTATTTTTATTATTCGTTCTCTTAAAATTGCCCCTTATAAGATGAAATGCTAATCGTCCATCTTTATAAGTTATAGGAGAACCTACAACTGTTCCGCATTTACAAATCAAGTTAATCAAATCGCTTTCTTTCTTGATATTTTTATTATTTTTTAAATTTGAATACTTATCAGGCGAGATTATTCTATTAAGGTAACATCGTTTAAGCCATCCCTGTCCATCTTTTTGATAAACAAATAATAAGCTTCCACAATTAGCACAGGATACATCAATTATTTTAGCAGTTTTTCCTCTTTCTCTAAAATACTTATCTTTTATCATATTTTATTAAGAAAAACAGGATTTATAATAGTTTTTAGGAGAAATTCTTTTTCAATGCTTTAAGCTTACGACTTATACTTAAGTTATTTCTTACTTCATGTCCATGATGGAACATATTATTAATTTTTCTAGCTACCTTCCAGCTATTAACATAACCTTTATGCCCATAGGACATTTCAGGTTGTTGTGATAAATCATAAATTGCCTGTTCCTCTTCACGACTAAAACATATATACCCTCTCATTTCGTTACCTTTCTGTGCCGCTGCCCTTTTTCCAGCAGAATCCATAGCATGTATTCCTTTTCCTAATCTTTTTACAGTCTTGCCTGCCTTTGTTGCATTAATTATTCTCTGTTCTTCCGTAATTCCAAATAATCCACTTCCATTTCTATAATTTTCCTTTGACCATTTGCTAGCACCAGAAGAAACATGCTCTTTTCCTAATCTTTCTAATTCAATTGCATCCAAAAGCCCAGGATACATAACATCCCTAAGTTGTTCAGCACTCATTTCTCCATCATATCCTCTAAGTGCAAATTTTATAGCATTTCTAGCACTTGTAAAAGTAGGTATATTGAATCTATGTATTATGTCATACTCTTCCACTATTTTATCTACAGTTTTTCCAATTCTATACGCTTCCGCTATCTCTGGGAGTGTGGTCTGTATAAGTCTACCATCTAATACTCCTCGTACTATTGCAGCCATCTGATGTGGTTCTAATTTACGTTCTTGCATAAAATCTTCGCTATTCGAACTTTTATAAACATATCTAACTAGAAATCCTAATTACTCATCCTTCTTTTTCTTTTTACTTTTTTCTTTTTCCAATTCCGCATTCACCAATGGACCAGTAACTTTAACCAATAAACCAGGAAGACCTGTTCCAACTGGTATTGGCTGATTCAAAAGAATATTTTCAATTACCGACTTCAACTCATCTCTTGCTCCTTGTATTGTAGCAGTAACGAATTGTTTATCAGGTGTTTCGAATGTTGCTCTTGCCAAAACAGATGCTTTATCAGAGATAATTCCCATTCTAGTTACTCCCTTAACTGCCCCAGAGCTAGTCATAGCATCTGCAACAAACTTAAGATGTCTATTATCAATATCGAGTCCCTGATTTTCAATAACTCTTGCAATTTCATTAACAATAGTCTGTCTAGCCGCTTCAATTCCAAGAACAGTAGATACGTCATGAATATCATTAGAAGTAACCTTATTTTTATCAACACCCTTAATCTCAAGTATGTCCTTAAGATTAGATCCAGAGGTCAATATAACATAATCTTTATCTCGATTTGCAACGATAACTTGAGTTATTCCTTTAACTCCTGAAATTATAGTTTCTTTCATCTTCTCTTTAAGTTTGTATATTTGTTTGTAATCCATATCAGTCAAACTTATACTTATCTTCAAATCGTTGCCTTTAACAGAAAATCCTTTATCATGAAGTCTATCAACGACTTTCTGTGCGCCAGAGTGAATATTCTTTAAAGCCTTAGCATCGAGAAATACTTCAATTTTTTTACTTCCAAAATCAATCTTAACCTCAGAAGCAATTTCCTTCAACTTAACTTCCCTTACTTTTTCAGCAAGAACTTTAGCCTCTTTTTCATTATTAAATTCCTTTTCCAAATAAACTTCCATCATTGGAGTAGAAGGTATCTTTCTAGCATCTAGAATTTCAATTAATCTTGGTAGTCCAAGAGTAATCTGCATTTGTGCAACTCCTGCATTGTGAAATACGTTCAAAACCATCTGTGTTGAGGCTTCTCCAAAGCTCTGAGCAGTAACTACTCCAATTGCTTCTCCAGGAACAATACCATCATCTTTCAAATGTAGTTTAGAAACATCTTTTCCATCATCTCCATATACAAACTGAACAATATTTTCAGAAGCGTCTCTTACAGTTCCATCATACTCTATCTTCAAATCTTGAAGAGCAGAAACTAATCTTCTATACAAATACCCCGACTTAGGAGTTCTAAGTGCAGTATCCATAAGTCCGTCTCTACCAGTAATTGCTCCAAAGAAAAATTCACTAGGCTTCAGCCCCTTCATAAATGACGATTTAATGAAACCATGTGCTTCAGCAGTCCAATCTCCCTGTTTAAAGAATGACAATGTTCTTCCAGTATAACCAAAGTTGATTCTCTTGCTCCATAGAGACTGCTGACCTACACAACATGCAATCTCCGTAATATTAAGCATGCTACCTGCGGCTCCAGAAGTAATCATACTATTAACATTACTATCTGCAGAGAATGTAGCTTTAACGACTTTACCTGTTTCAGTTCTAACTTCATTCAAAACCTGTAATATCTTAATTTCTCTAGATTCTTCCGCATTCTTTCCATGAAGTAAAGCAAGTGAGCCAGACTCATACTCCTTAATTATATCCTGCGTTTTCTTTTCAGCTTGAGCAATTATTTCGTCAGTAGCTTTTTTAACTTTATCAGTAACGTTCAAATCTTCAATGGAAAGGGTATATCCTTTTCTTGACAAATAAGCAGTTCCCAAAAGGAAAGCTTTATTCAATGAATCTATTGCTGCCTCTCTTCCAAACTCTTTATCAATCATCTTAACCATTATTCCATCCTCTGTTCCAAATGAGGTAGCTCCAGTAATACTTTCAGGAATCTTTATACTGCTTCCTTTTGGAATTATTTGTCCAAATATAGCATGTCCATCAATCTTCTGACCCTTCAAAGTATTAATTACATTCGCTGCAAACAAAACTTGATCTGCTTCTGCTTTTGTCAATGTGTCTTTAGCAAGTAAATAGTTTCCAGTAATCGCATCAGCAATCTCTCCAACTAAGTTCATATTATTTTTTGAAGAAATAATATTATTATTAACATTCAAAAGTGTAATTGCTTCAGATCTAGCTTCTTCAGTCTGAGGACTGTGTATGTTCATTTCATCTCCGTCATAGTCTGCATTATATGGCTGAGCAGCAGCAGGATGTAGCCTGAAAGTTCTATGTGGTAAAACTTTCACATGGTGAGCCATAAGACTCTGCTTGTGTAAAGAAGGATGTCTATTGAACAAAACTATATCTCCATCTCGTAAATGTCTTTCAATCTTATATCCAGGCTGTATTTCCTTGCACAACTCCTCTTTCAAATCTTCAGTAATTCTTTTCTTCTTTCCGTCAGTTCTTATTACATAATTTGCTCCAGGATACTTGTCTCCTTGTTTTATCAAATCCTTCATTACTTCAATATTAGTGCTATTTACAGTCTCGCAAACAGTAATAATCTTGGCAATTTCAAATGGAACACCCACCTCATTTATATTAACATAAGGATCAGGAGAAATAACTGTTCTTGCAGAATAATTAACTCTCTTACCTGCGAGGTTATGTCTAATTCTTCCCTC
>JBBTAF010000017.1:0-2414 GCA_038044305.1 Nanobdellota archaeon | reverse complement strand
TCCAGTCATAATTCCTATAATTGCAGAAACTATCACAGTCAAAGCCCAATACCCAAATCTTATTTTCATTTTTACAGCCAGAGCTTTAAATAATCCAACAAGCCCCCTTGCTAATCCTCCAACTGCTCCAAGCCCCGCAGAAACCAAAACACTCGATATCTCTTCCATAATTAAACTATTCCTCCAACTTCCCTAGCTATTTTATAAGTCTCTTTAGTAGGAGTTGCAAACTTGCCCAAATAAGGATCAATTTTCTTTATACTTTTTAATTTTGCAGAATATATACTCCTCCTCACAAGATCATAAACATAGTCTACTGTATTCTTGAAACCTCTTTTCTTAGCGACTTTTTCCATCTTAGAATAAAACGCATTTTCAAACGCCAGATTAATTCTTCTCATCCCCATTTTTATACTCATAAAAGGAGAGAATCGTATATAAATCTTGCTCTAAATATAATTTGATTAGTTAATCATGTCAATAAATCTAAAAAAAATATTCTGTCTTTTTTATTGCCATAATATCTATAATATCTAGGTTTATTATTGATTTTATAGACCAATCTTTCTTTAATTAATTTAATATCTTTTTTATCAGGTTTCCATGAGTTATGAAGTTCTTTATCAAATTCATTTATGTTAACAGAAACATTAACTGCAAATTTTCTCTTTTTCATCTCTTTTTTTATTTGTTCATGTCTGTCTCTTAGATAAATAAGCTTGTTCTTAAAGAAATTAATATGCCCCTTTCCTAGACTATATTTATTAGGTATATCTGATTTTATTCCATGTTTTCTTAGATGTCCTAAAAGCATTAGAATTTCATTATATTCAGCAACCAAATGCTGATCTGCTAATCTCTTTGGATGAATTAAATTTACTCTCACCATATTAATCTTAATCCATCAACATACTCTCTCACATTAAAAGCATTATCCACAAAAATTAGGCAAGTATTACACTTTTAAACTTTTTCTTTTATAATTTCTATCTAAAAAGGAACTCATCTTCATCAGGGACTTCAATTTTAATTGGTTTCGTATTTCTTCTCAATAAACTTATCTGTCTTTTTTTGAATCCTAAACGACTCAAAAGATCATCTGCCCTTTCATTCGAACTACTAAAAACTTTTGGCTTTTTTGCCTCAATTTCTGCCTTATCTCTTTCCACATCACTTATTTGTTTTTGATAATCACTTATTTGTGTTTGAATATCTCGTTCTCGTCTCAATACCTCTTCTCTCTCCGCCATACTTCTCAAAACAACAAGCTCCGCAACCCTATTCACTAATTTAGGATTGTCATTCAAATTTGCAGATAATGCAAAATCAAGAAATCTTCCAACTTCAGTTTCAAAATTGTAATTTCTTTCACCAATTCCCTGCAAATAGCCAGAAACTGCTCTGTATAAGTCTTCAGCTATCTCAGGAAGTTGTTCAATAATACTTCTTCTCAATGCTAGCTTATTCTTTTCTTTTATTTCTATAACTCTTTTAGAAATATCTTTTTTATCTCTACTAGCAAGGTTAATAGCCGCAGTCAATTCTGGTGCACTAAACTCTGGAAAAACGTTCATATTATCATAAAAATGTCTAGTGTCATACCTAATGATTTCTGCCTTATTTTCAGCTTGAGCAAGTTTTGCTTCAATCAACTCTTTAGTTGGCTTTTGGTAACGTCCAGTTTCATCAAAAACTACAAAGTCACTTAAACCATTTCTAGACATTGTAGAAACATTAGTTTTCAAGTTCAACAGACTACTACTTTGAAAATTATAACCTAATTCAGCAAGGTATTCATTTAATACTCTAACTTCAAGATTCACGGGGGTTTTTTGCCAATTAACTTCTTGAGCAACTTTTTTCATTTTTGGAGGCATTGGTCTTTTAGAACTAATATGGTTTACTAAATCAATCAGTTGGTCAATTCCTCCAGCCCTAGGAATCTTTTGAAATTCTCCACGTCTCATTTCATAAGTGTCCTCTAAAAAACTAAAAGTAAAACATCTAACTTGCTCAGGTCTTAAAGGTAATTCTATAAACTCCCTAGAATATCTTGCAACTCTCACTGGACGCAACTCTTCAATTCCAAACGGATCAATCGTTTGGTCAATCTCCAATTCTCTCTCTTGTTCAGGAGAAAACTCTGCAACCAGCGCAGGGCCATAAGCTTTTAGGTTAATTGCATAAAGATTATCCATTATTTTTGAATATTAAATTGCTTTAAAAATAAGATTATGGTCAATAATAACTATTGATTTTCAGCTAATCCCTTTCTAGCTCTGATTTTTCTAATAACATCGTTCTGCAATTCTGCAGGCATTTTCTGAAATTCCTGATCAATCAAACTAGATATTCCTCTTCCTTCTGTTGCCGACCTCAAGTCAGAGGTCAGGCCAAACATCTCTGCAACCGGC
>JBBTAF010000016.1:0-10689 GCA_038044305.1 Nanobdellota archaeon | reverse complement strand
TTATTAGTTTATCATCAGCAGGAGCAAGCCCTAATGAACCTCCCCAAGCAAGACAAGCACCAACCTTACTTACTATTCTCTGCAACTCCTTAGCTGGAAAGTCAACCTTTGCCATTGTTTCTATAACATCAGCAGTTCCCGCCGCAGAAGTAATCGCTCTTGAAGATGTCTTAGGCATTATTATCCCAGCCGCCGCACATATAGAAACTATAATAGGAGTAGTTCTATTTCCTGCAATACCTCCGATTGAATGTTTATCCGCCACAATCTTAGATTTCCACTTTAAAACAGTTCCAGTCTGACACATAGCATGAGTCAAATCTATCGTTTCTCTATGAGACATTCCATTCTTATAAACTGCAACGACAAATTGAGCAATTTCTGCCTCAGTAAGTGCATTATTTACAACATCGCTTATTATAGAAAATATTTCATTCTTATTAAGCTCCTTATCATTCATTTTTTTTCTTATAAATTCTGCGCTATCAGGCTTTGATACTAAATCTACATTTACATCCACTCCAGGTTTAAGATTTATGAATTTTACAATATCTTCTGATAAAAGAATTTCTCCACTTTTAACATAACCTTCAACTATATCTGCTCTACCTATTATTTTTTTACCACCACATGAAATTTCAACTCTATCTCCGACATTCACATCCATTTTTCTTGCATCATCATGATCCATGAATACAATAGGCCTTCCAGCAGCAACATCAAACTTCTTCAACCTCAATTTCATAAATCAGATAATCAACTTTCCTTTTTATACCTTACTTTTAATTCAAAGTTCTTGGCAATCTCCAGATATCTTTATAAACTTCCATCGGTTTTTTGCTAAGAGGTGAAAATGTCATTACTTATAGCTGGATTTCCGGAAACTAGAGCCCTTGGTAAAAAAATTGCCCAAGGACTAAGTGCTAAATACACGGATATTTTTATAGAAGATTTTCCAGACTCAGAATTTCATCTTGCTCTTAAAGATAATCCAAGAGATAAAACTGTAGTTATTCTCAGTTCAATGAGCAAAAATCCGAATGAAAAATTAATCGAAACTCTTCTAGTTGGAGGAATAGCAAAAGATTATCGTGCAAAAAAGATAATTTTAATGGCAACCTATTTTCCCTATCTTAGACAAGATAAACATTTTTTAAAATACGATAGTTTCTCTTCAAAACATATAATAAAACTCTTTTCAAGTTTTGACAAAATAATTACAATAGATCCTCATCTTCATAGAATAAAGCACATGCAGGATTGGGTTTCAAAAGCTGAAAGCATAAGTGCTAAAGAATTAATTGCAGATTATATCGCAACAAGATTCAAGGGTGAAGCAACAATCATCGGGCCAGATGAAGAAAGTGCTCAATGGAACAAGCCTATTGCAGAGCAACTTGACGATAAGGTAGTGATTCTAAAGAAAACTCGTTTTTCTTCAACACATATAAAACAAAAAGAGCAAGGTAATGAAAAATTTAAGAAAAATGTGATTATAATAGATGACATAATTTCAACTGGTAAAACAATTGCAGGAGCATTGGCTCTTGCAAAAAAACAAGGAGCAAAAAATCTTTATTGCATAGGAATACATGGTCTTTTAGTAAATGGAGCAGACAAATTAATCACAAAGCATGCAGAACTTATAACCACAAACACAATTCCAAATCATTATTCAAAAATAGATGTCTCTCCTATAATTATAAATGCTCTAAAAAGATTCAGGTAAAGATTCAATAAGTTAATACTTTAGATATAACAATGGATACAGACGTTTTTTCTTTAGAAAGAGAAAATAATCAAATAATTGATTCATGGAGATTATTCTTACAACCTGATTCGATATTAAAGATTTTTATAAATGAAGAAGAAATGCACAGATTGAATAATCAAAGTGAAAGACCTACTTTGGAAGATTTGACCTTCGGAGTAACAATGGAAACGGTACGACTGGGAATATATACAAGTGGATTAATCACAGTAGGATATTTTATTTACAAATTAATTGCATGAACATAGAGCATTATCTTTCAAATTCATAATTCTTATGGGTTCGATGTTCATAAATAAACTTCATCTTTTGATAATTATTTAAATTAGCACTGTTCTCTCCCCCAGCGTCCATATATGCTTCACTAAGTTTGACCTCTCCGAATGTACAAAGCAAGGAAAGGCCAAGAGACCCAAAAAGTATAGATCCACAAACTAATGGACTCCTTAAAGGCATAAAAAATTTGTCCAAACTCATAATTAATCAAGGAATATCTTATTTATTAACTTTTCTCAAAACAAACTCTTTCCAAAACCAGTAGATGTCCAAAACCAAGCAGCATAAATATTAATAAAGAAATACACAATATTCAAACAAAGAAGCCCCCAGTGTTTATGTTTTATTGCAAACATCATCCACAAAACGTCTGCAACAGCAAAAACATAAAATCCTTCCACATATTTTACTGCATTAACGATTGCAGCAAATATACTCAAGACAGTTGCGCTCCATTCAACCACATGATGTCTAAGCTCTTTCTCAATAACATATCTAGAATAAAATCTCCCCTTTTTATTAACCATATCAACAAATACTTTCCTATCTTTTAAATCTTGTTAATTGTCTTCTTTTCCAAGACCAAGACTATGTAAATCATTAATATAAGTGATCGCAGAGAATATACCTACAACAGAAGTTACAACTGCAAAATAAATTGAAAAGTTTAATTCAGGGTAGATAACATTTATCAATATTAAGGGTAAAGCAATCGCCTGTAGAAAAGTCGTAAGTTTACCAATAAATCTTGCATGAGGAATCTTTTTTCCAGAGGTAAATGCAATCAAAGCAAATGGAAAAGAAATTATCTCTCTAGACATAACTATCAATATCTGAAATCCAAACCAATTACTTACATCTCCATTTAGTCCCATATCTATAATTATTGCAACCACAGTTCCTATCATAAGAAGCCTGTCTGCGATCATGTCAAACTTTCTTCCAAATTCAGTAACTAGTTTGAACCTTCTGGCGATTTGTCCATCCAGAAAATCAGTAATCATTCCAATAGTAAAAGAAATAGCAATAATTAGAAAACTAAATCCTGCAAAAACAAAATATATTGTGATAAAAGCAATAATTACTCTTGTTAAAGTCAAAAAATTCGGAATATTCCAGATATTCTCCTCTTTTTTATTTGTTTTAGTCACCATGATTTTACTAAGAAAGACAACCTTTAAAAGCTCTTTCATTAATTCAACGTAGTAATTCTTCAATTGCTATAAACCTTTAAAAATTTTAGAGATAATCAATGTTATGACTAATGATAAAAGAATTGCTGAATTTATAGGCATAATGTTGGGAGACGGATCAATTTCAATTTACAAAACTCATGCTCATAAAAAAATAAAAATTCACAGAAGAATAAAAGTTACTTTAGATTCAAGAAATAAAGGTTACATAAAACATGTTTCAGAACTAATGAAAGAGGTTCTTGATGTTGAACCAAGAATAAACTACAAAAAGACAGAAAACGCTGTAGACATAGCAACCCACAGAAGAGATAAGTTAAACTATATTCTGAACGAACTAAAATTAAAATTGTCTCCAAAATGGAACAATATGGTAATACCTAAATTTTATTTTAATTCATATCATGGAAAGTTTATTCTTAAGGGATTATTTGATACAGACGGATGTTTATCTATTTTTAAAAACAACTCCCAAGTCTATCCAAGAATAGAAATAAGGCTTTGTCCTCCTCCAGCACAAGGACAGATATCAAAAATCTTGTCTGATTTAAATTTTAACTTCAAAATTCAAAAGTTAGAGAGAGGCAAAACTCGTATAAGAATAAGTGGAGAAACCGAACTAAAAAGATGGTTTGAAACAATAGGAAGTTCAAATCCAATCCACCTAGAAAAAGCAAAAATATTCTTATAAATAAAAAGTAGCGGGGGTGGGATTTGAACCGCACGACCTCGAGGTTATGGGCCTCGCGACCACTCCAGACTGGTCTACCCCGCTATATAAAATTCACTTCTAAAACCCTTATAAACTTACCTATAAATTTTATATAATAATATTTATTAATCCATCTGAAACGGTTTTTATATGGGATATGAATTTTTTAGAAGAACGCTCAGAACAGGAAACAATCTTGTAGGACTAATTGAAAAAGGAAGTCCTGCATTTCTTTTATCTGTTGCAACACCATTTGGAGCACTCAATACGCAAGGAGATTGTTGGGGAGCAGCACATTTTACTGAACATATACTCTTTAAAAATCAATCAGACCCTAACAAGAAACAAGCATATCATGCATTAAAAACCGCAGGAGGAATATCTAATGGAGGGACTTCATTTTCATGGACTGAACTTCATACAGAAGGACGAATAGATCGTCTAGAACAAGGAGTCAAATTTTTAACTTCTTTATTGGGTATGCCCAATTGCAATCCAAGTAGATTTGTTCAAGAAAGAGAGGTAATTGATACAGAAAGATCAGAATCAAGAGATAATCCAAAAGATATGCAGCCAGAACTATCTTTTTATTCTCTTTACTATCCTTCAATACCTCAATCAATCTTTGGAAGTAAATCTTTATTCAATAGAATAAAATTAAAAGATGTTCTAGATGTATGGAAGACCGGATTTAGTTTAGAAAATTTAAATTTCTTTTATATTGGAGGCCCAGTTAATATTCAAAATTTTACTTGTGAACTAGAAAGTCATCTGAAAGGCATTTCTCTTCCAAGAAGAACTTTAATGCAAAGACCAGTGATTTTAGAGCAAGCACCAAAAAATGAGACTATAAAACGAAACGGATTAGATAATGCATATATTGTTATGTCTTCATACATTCCAACATCAACTTCTCCCTTATTTACTGCATTCAATATGGTTTCAGATTATCTAGGAATAATAGAAGGAAACGTTTTGTTTGAAGAGGCAAGAGAAAGAGCAGGACTAGTATATGGATTTTCACCTATGGTTTTAACAGGTGATAGTTACAGTTTATTTAGTATTGGAACTTGTTGTAATCCTAATAAAATAGAAAGGCTTCGCAATATAGTTTCAAATAGTTTTAGAAGAATGACAAAGGTAGGCAAAAAAGAATTTGAAAGGGCAAAAGACAGAGTATTATCTGAAAAGATTTTAGAGCAATCAAATAGAGAAGAAATATTTATTGATATTCTTGATAGAGAATTTGATGGTAGATGGGCAGAGTCATATCTAACAGAACATCACAGGCTTAAAGAGGTCTCTCTTTCTCAATTTCGAGCGGCAGCGGATATCTCCTTTGTAGGAAACATAGATATTTTACCAGTCAATTAATAATTTTACTCATGTGCAATTTAATGGAAAAGCGCTTCAATTTCTTCAAAAATTTTATTACTCAATTCGTTTGATTTTAATAATACAACTTCTCGTTCCCTTTTAAAACATTCAGGCGTTTTACCTATTCCAGGTTTATATTCCTCTGCCCAATAACTTCGAATCACATTCACTCCCTTTAATTTTAATGTTATAGTGTATGTAATTCTTCCAGAACCACAACTAACATCATTTGTATCTTGGCAACAAACAGAATTAGCCCCTTCGCCATTAATGCTTTTCTGAATAACTTTTTCAGCGAAAACCTTCAACTTAAATGCAGATACGAAATAAGGACATCTTTTCATTTCGTAAATTAAAATTATTTTTATAGTTTATATCTTTTATTATAATTCAAAGAATATTTTGTCATACAAAGGTATATTAGTTCTCAAAACTCCTAATCTCCGTATAGCCCTCACATTTTTAAACTTCTACTCTTCAAATAACTATGGTTCAAAAAGTTATCATAGTTCATGGATGGGGAGGAAATTCGGTTAATTGTTGGTTTCCTTGGCTAAAGAAAGAGTTAGAATCTAAAGGAATCAAAGTAATAGTTCCAGAAATGCCTCATGCAGAAATGCCTGTAATTTCCAAATGGATTAAAAAACTTGAAGAAACTATAAAAAGTCTTGATAAAGATACTTTTTTTATAGGACATAGCATAGGATGTCAAACAATTATGAGATACCTAGAAAAACAACCAGAAAAAACCAAAATCGGAGGAGCTTTATTTGTTGCAGGATGGTTTAATTTAACAGATCTTGAAGAAAATGAAATTTCAATAGCAAATCCTTGGATAAATACATCAATAAATTTCAACAAAATAAAATCTATGCTAAATAATCTAACAGTTTTATTATCCAGCAACGAGCCTTACGGCTATGTAAATGAGAATGCTAAGGCCTTCAAGGAGCAATTAGGAGCAAAAGTAATAATTCTAAAAAATCGAGGACATTTTGCAGATGATGACAATTGCTTTGAATTACCTGAAGCACTAAAAGAAATCATTTCTTTAATTGCGAGTTAGCAAAATAGCTGTTTGATAATTTTAATATCTTAGGAGAGGATCATTCGAAAGATGGCTCGTGTCTGTACATTTTTTCAAGTATGTAGTAACAATAGAGTCGAACCAATTTAGTTTACTTACAATATCATCCAGTCCACTATCAAATAGTTCAATTTCAAGCTTATTAGACTGAGCCCCATGTCCGCGAGTTGAGAAAACAACTCTTTTTACTTTGGAAGCATCTTGCACTAAAGCAGGAGATGCTTCAAACCAAAGTTCTCCTCTAATAGGGTGATATTTCAGTTTCAATAATCTATCCAATAATCCCCCTTTGATAAATTTACTTATGCCTCGATACGAATCAGGGTCATCTCCAAGAATAACGTTTATTCCATGAAACTTTCCTCCTCCTAAAATTTGTTGCAAATTCTCTCTGCAATAAGGAGGATTAAAGGCTCCAATCCCTCCCTCATGATTAGCACTTATTAAATAGAATGTTCCTGATCCACCATGATATCTCATTTCAGTAGAAACTCCAGGCATTACTCTTCTTTTTTTGCATTCCTTCACTATTGCATCAAAATTAGGCACATTTGCAACATATAAATCTGAAAGCTTAGGAATGTTATAAGCGAGAAAAGTGACATTCATATAAGAAGGAACTGAATGAAAACTTTTCATTAACAAAACTGCAAGGTCTCCAAATGGTCTAGTCTCCTCGACTCTAAAACGTTCAGTAGTCTCTATACTTTGTAATTGGCGTTCTAACAACCGCTCTGCGCGAAGCACTTTTTTTCTAATATTTAATTCGCTTTTTTCAACCATGTTTCTATTCGAATTAAAGAATATATAAACAAATATACTCTTAATAATATATATTTTTATACCCTTTTTCTATATACTTTTATGGCCTTAGTTTTAGGAATTGATGACGCAGGAAGAGGACCTCTGATAGGACCAATGTTTCTTGCAGGAGTTCTTCTAAAGATGGAAGATGAAAAGAATCTAAAACAAGAAGGAGTGAATGATTCAAAGCAAGTAGCTCATCCAAAAAGAGTCAGACTTGCAGGGCTGATAAAAGATGTCTGTGTATCATACAAAATAGTTTCATCCACACCAGAGCAGATAGATCATTCAATTCTATCCGGAATAAATCTTAATACTCTCGAAGCACTAAAAGTTGCAGAAATAATCAACTCTCTTGTTATAGGTCAAAAAGAAGGAATCAAAGTAATTGTTGATTGTCCATCGGTAAACACAAAAGCATGGAGAGCTCTTCTTCTCCAATATTTAAAAGATCCAGACAGGGTTGAACTTCTTTGTGAACACAAGGCAGACGCAAATCATGTTTCAGTTTCAGCAGCATCGATTTTAGCAAAAGTAGCCAGAGAAGATTCAGTTGAAGAATTAAAAAAGCAATTTGGAGATTTTGGTTCAGGATATCCATCAGATCCTTTAACAAAAGAATTCCTAAGAAAACAAGGTCAAAAGCAAAAAGATTCAGGTCTTTTCAGAAAGACTTGGCAAACATGGAAGGCATTGTATCCAAGCGAAAATCAAAAGACTTTATTTTCTATCTTCTAATTTAAAATTTTTCTTTATAATTTGACGTGAAGATAAGCTTCCCAGCCCCTGTGAATTAAAACAAGCGCGATCCTCATTAGTTATAGGAAAAGTTATTCTATCACCAGTATTTAAAAAAACGGCTAAAGCATCCAAAGGTACAGAACTATTTTCACGTACTGAAATAAAATATCTTTCCTGATTCGTAGCATCGACAGTAAGAACCAAGGATTTTGCAACAGGATCATACGTTTTAGAAGTTATTATTCCTTCAGTATCTTGATTACTACACCCACTAAGCAATCCAATTCCTGCTATCAGCGATAAAGTATACCTATTCATAAATTTACAAGATATATCTCATTTTTAAATCTTTCTAAAAGTCATCACTAAATAATTACATCAAATAACTTTAACATCCCTAGTTTCAATAACCTCTATATCAACGTCATTTTTTGTATTAACAGTATCTGCCTCTGCCTGTCTTTCCATCTGCTTTGCAGCCTCTTCCTGTTGTTGTGCTTCTTTAGCTGCTTTTAGTGTATCTTCAAGATTCAAACTCAGGACTTTAGAAACACCATCATGCATGCTTACTCCATACAAGACATTCGCATTCATAATTATAGCATCATTATGTGTAATTATAATATATTGTCCAGATTTCATATATCTTACAAGTAATCCTGCAAGCCTTTCAGAATTTCTCTTATCCAATGCTGCATCAATTTCATCAAGAACATAGAAATGATAGGGCTTATATTCTTGAATTGCAAATAACAGAGACAATGCAACCAGAGTTTGCTCTCCTCCAGACAATGAAGTAACATCAAAATACTTACCCTTTGCAAGCCTTACAACAATATTAACTCCTCCAGCAAAGATATCTTCCTTGTTCTCAAGCTCAAGGAATGCAACTCCTTTCGAATAAAGCTGTGAAAAGTTCTGTGAAAACAAATCAGACATTGCCCTGAAAGTTTTAACAAAACTCTTTCTTTTCTTAGTGTCAATTTCGGCAACAATCTGAAGAATGTCGGTTTTCTCTTTCTCAATTGTTAGTGCTTTTTCTTGCACAACATCATATTCCTTCTTAACTTCATCATAAACTTCTAAAGCTCTAAGATTGATACTTCCTATTTCGCTTATCGATTGACTAGCTCTTTGTAATCTCTCCTCAACGACAGCAACACTTCCTTGAATAATCTCTATTCCAAAGTAATCATTTAATTCCATCTCAAGAGCCTCTTTTTCAGCATCAAGTTTGGCTTTTCCTATTTTTAAATAATTTATTTGATCTTCATAAGCTCGAACATTATTATTTAATTCATTAAGCTTCATAGTCTGTTCTTGTATGCTTCTTTGTGTTTGTTCTCTCTCTTCAAACAATTTCTTGAACTTGTGTTGTAGCTCTTTCTCCTGTAAATCCTTTTCATCAAGACTCTTTTGTTTTAGTTCATATTTATTTTGTAGTTCAGTTATATCTCTTTTTAATTCCTCAATACCCTTAACTGCAATCTTAATGGATACCTGCATTTGTTCCAAATCTCTTTGTTTGTAAAGCAATCGTGTATCTGTGTCTTCGCTTGTTCTAGAAGATATCTCCTCAATTTCAAGTATTTTATTCTCATATCGCTCCTCAATAGAAGAAGCATTTTGACTTTTTTCTTCAAGCTCTTTTCTTCTAGACTCAATTTGGGCAATTTCATTTCTAAGAGTCTTTTCATCATCTACAAGTCTCTTTAATTGCTCATTCTTATCTTTCATAGTTCTATGTCTTACATGTTCAATTTCTGCTGCCTGAACGTTTTCTTCATTTTCTTTTATTTCAGCATTGAGCATCCTTCGTTTGTCAGAAAAATCCCTTATTTTTTCTTTACTTTCTTCAACTATCTTTTTCGCATTCAAAAGTATTCTTTCTTGTTCATCATTTACATGTTTTATATGTTCTTCAGTTATTTTACTCTGGCAAAGAGGACAGGTATCAATTTTACTAACATCTTTCATTATATTATCTGCCCTAAAAATCTCAGATTCAGCAACAGAAATCTGTTTCTCATTTGTAACTATTTGTCCTCCAATATTCTCAAGCTCTTTTCTAGAATTTGCAATCTTTTTTCGTAGTTCTCCAAGAACTTTGACGCATTCATCCTCATTTTTATAGCTGAGTATCCTTTGATAATCTTCCAATTGTTTTATTACTGATTCAGATTCAGCCAAAACTCTTCCTAATCTCTGTTCTCTATCTTTGCTTCTTTCTCTCAATGCATTTAATTCAGACTTAATATTAAAGACTTTCTTTTTTTCTTCTTCAAGTGTGGCAAGTTCATCTTTCTTTATTTTTAGCTCCTGTGCTTTTTGAGCCATAATCGGAGAATTTTCCTTAAGTTGTTTTATTTCAAATTCAAACGCAGGAATTGTTTTATTCATTTCACTAACTCTTCTCTCAGAATCATTTTTTCTATTTTCATACCCTTCTTTTCTTACCTTTAGTCCTTCAATTTCTGCCCTAAGATTTGCAATTTGAGTATGCAGATTTTCCTGCTCCAATCCAGTAGCCTGCTGTATACTTTTAGATATTTGATTTATATCCTCGCCCATCTTGGATATCAAAGATTGCAATTCTAATACTTCATCCCTTAGATTATTCCTATGTTCAAGCTTTTCATTCTCTGATTTGTTAATATTTTCAAGTTCTTTTTCCTTCTCTTGTTTTCTTTTTGTTAGTAAAGTCGCTTTTGCTCTTTTTATCGTTAAT
>JBBTAF010000015.1:0-10033 GCA_038044305.1 Nanobdellota archaeon | reverse complement strand
TCTTCTTTCATTTAATCTTCCATTAAAAGATCCTCTTATTCCCCTTCTATCAGTACTTTTTGGAGTATCTAGTCTAATTGTTTCATTAAAAAGTAAAACTTCTGCAATTCCTCAAAAAATATTAAAAATTGAACAAATAAAAATGACTAAAAAAGAAACATTAAAAGCAATTTTTGCTTCGCTATTCACTCCTTTGTTTTCTTTTCTTCCAGGCATAGGTTCTGGACATTCTGCTTTATTTAGTTCAGAATTAGTTCCACTGGAAAGGAAGGGCTTTCTTTTTCTGACTGGGGCGTCAAGTACAGTTATAATGGGATTAAGTTTTGTCACGCTATATTCTATAAATAAAACTCGTTCTGGTACTGCCGTAGCAGTAGAACAAATTCTAAAAGAAATAACCTTATCCCACCTCATTGTTATTCTGGGAGCAATAGTTCTCTCAGGTATTATTGCATTTATTGTAGGATCATTTCTCTCAAAAATATTCGCAAAATTCATTTCTAAAATTAATTATAAAAAATTAACAATATCTACTATAATTATACTCTTTATCGTAAACATTATTTTCTCAAATCTAATTGGTTTAATTATTCTCCTAACTTCAACATTTATAGGAATATTTACAATAGATTCAGGTTCAAGAAGAATTAATTTAATGGGCGCACTAATCATTCCTACAATAATTTACTATTTGCTCACTTAAACAATTAATGCAAAGATAGCATATTATATCTATACAAAACACAATTTGTATAATCCTTGGCTACTAATTTATCTTCTTCCATTTTAATAGGCAAAACTTTGTCAACTAATTTAGAGTTACCAGCAGTAAAAGAAGAATTAGGAATAATATATTCTCTTGTCATTCCTGCGATACCTAAAACAGCAATACTAAAAACAAGGGGTGCAAGATATTCTCTTCTAAAATCTATTAAACTAATTCTCCTACGAATAGGTTTTAGCTTTCGAGCCATGTCTCTATTAAATCTATTAGTTTAAATCTCTTTCCATTAAAACCACTTGCCCAATCCTTCTTGTCTTTCTGTTTCTTTTCCAAAAAGACTATGAATAAATGATTCTGTTAATTCTAAACTCTCAATCAAATAAGGTTGAACTTTATATGTTCTAGCTAAATCCAACGCTTTTTGCATATATTTCAAAACACTTCCTTCTGAGATAGTAAACAAAAGTTTACCGCCACACTTTTCACATTTTCCGCCTAAAGGAGGCCGTCTGTATTTAGCATTGCATGTAACACATCTCACTCCTTGTTGTGAAAACTTTCTTAAATTACCTCTCGTATCTCTTATGAAATGTCTTTCTATAACCAGTCTAGCAACATCTGTAATATTAACTGCACGTATCTTAGAACAAAGTTTCATCATATCATCAACTTTCTCACCCATAGTAGGTAAAGTTTTATAACTTGAACACTGAGGACCTAAATTAATATTACTACATTCATAACTATATCCTAACTCTGTAAATTCATTAACTCCTCCCAATCTATCTCTCACCTGTTCCATCTTTACTTCTGAGGGCATAGAGTGTTTCATTGCAGATTCATATAATACTAAAGGAATAAATTTAGATACATCAACATCAAAAATCATATCATCAACTTCATTAGCTCTTAGTCTTAAATTCAAAACAAGAGGGGCATCCTGTGTCCCCCCTCTATGTGCAGGCAAAAACTTTCTTGAAAAATTTAATAACAAATCCATAAGAAGCATAACTGCTGCTTCGTCACCATCACAGTCTCTTCTCATTGCTGCATGAATATATGGAGACGCCAATAATGCTTGAACTTTAGAAAATCCAATAATCCTTCCTATAACTGTTGAACAAGTATGAGGAGCCATACAACCCATTAAAGAGCCTACTAAGTCTTCTCTAGTTTTAACATTAAAAAAAGATTTTACTCTATACAATCTAATTAATTCTTCATCTACAAAATTAGCTACACTTAAAAAAACATCATCTGCCTTTTCGTCTGGTGAAACAGGACAAGAAGGAAGAATAATATCATGAGGAAGTATTTCTAAAATCTGATTTTCATTTTCAAGATCGTTTCCATTTATATCTTTATCATACCCTATCTCTCTTAACTTCTTTATACTAGTTCCAATTTCTACTGGTTTGAAATGAGTAATCGGCATTTCAGTCATATCATATCTTATAGTTCCGTCTTTATTGACATGAATGTTATACTTTGCTCTTAAATATCCTTTAGCTAAATGTTCACAACTATGATCTTTATTACTAGTCCCCTTAACTCCCTTAACAATTGTTTGTACCTCATCTGCTTTAATACTCATTGCTTTCTTAGCTCTGTCCACATAATGTCTCATATCTATTCTCTTTTCTACAAACTCTTGAGAATAACCGTGCTCTTCACACTTCGAAACACTGCTTCTCATACAATCTCTACACCAAAATCTCTTTTCACAATTTGATCCGCAATCCTCACATAAGGGATAAATTGTTTCTTTTACACATTTAGAACAAAAATAAACTGAAAAATCGGCACTTACACTTCCGAAGTCATATGCTTCCTGTACAGATCTCATTCTTCCTCCCTCTTCCCCAACAGGAAATAAGACATGAGGACTTCCTGGTAAAACTCTAAGCTTTGCTTTTTCTGGTCTGCCCATTCTTGCTCCAATGAATGTACCAGACTTATCTTCAATAACGACTCTCGAAAGAATATTGATCAATTCCAACACCTTTATTTCCTCTCCACTCTCTTTTTTCTCATTATTTTTTATTTTTATAATGACTTCGTCTAGTTGTTCATTAAGTCCTTCATTTATGTTAATCCCTAGATTAAATAATATAGCAGATGTGTCTTTTTCGTTTAATAGAACATTGGCAGTAACCACCTCATGCTCACATCCTATCAATTCTAAAGCGCGCTTTCCTTTTTGAAATCGCTCTTTTTCTTGATGTGAAAAAGGTAAAACTAATTTTTTCTCTCTGATTTCTCCATGATTAATCCAATCAAGTAATGAATAAAATTCTTCTTTGCTAATTTCTTTCCAAAAGTAAATATACTCTGGATGTAATGGAATATTATATTCCTTAGAAAGAGCTATAGCTTCTTTAAAACTAGGAAACAATTCAGATTTTCCTCCCTTGTCCTTTAGTTGTTCCATCCAATATTGTTCGACATATCCTGCTTTTTCAAGAGGATGATTTCTATTTATAAAGTCACCATAAGGAACTAATATATCTCCTAAATATAAAACTTCAGACACTTTGGAATAAATTGTCTTTGCGGTTTCGTATTCCTTAATGTATTTTACACTTCCATCGTTTAGCTTTACAATTGGTCCCATAATAGTATCACAACTTGCACAAGTACATCCCTTTGTTGGTTTCTCAATCTTCAATTGGGTTCCTATCGCGATAAACCCATCAGTAATGCCCATTGTGGCTGGATGAACGGCCAAAGTAGAATATCCTGTATTCCTCGCCCTTCCATACCTTAATCTAAATGCACCAGATACTGATGGATGAGCAAAAACAGGTCTTCCTGCAACAAGATCCTGCATATATGTTGCTCCGCTTCTTGAAGAACCTACTTTCTTATTTTCTTTAATTTTTTTCTGTAATGCAACAAATTCGTCTAACCAATCCCATCCGTTCAGTTTAAATCCTTGTGCTCTGAGCTTAGTAACTCTTCTCAAAATCTTAGGCGCTTTTTGAGCCATTCCTTCCCCCATAACCAAACAAAAGCCACTTCTAATAAAATTTGTTTCAATTCTTGGTAAATCTTTATAATTGTAAACTTCCTTATCTTCACTAGGGTCACCAGTTAATTGAATAGGTATATTTTTCATTAAAAACTCTAGTTCGGCTTCAGAAGGAAGATATTGTAAGTTAGTAATTCTTTCATGATATTCATAACATTCTGCAACTCCTCTTTTTATTTCATCCGAACTAGGATCATACTTAGCATATCCAAAAAGTTCTCTTAAATAATCAACAATTACTAAAGAAAAGCCTGCTTCGGTTCCTCCAGCAGATCTTATTGGCCCAGAATAATAAGGAGCTAAAAACTCTCCATTACCATCTAATGTTTTTTTAACTTTTAATTGAATAAATCCTTCTATTGGTGAAGAAACATATCCTAAAGTTAAATATGCAATTGCTATCCTTATTCCTGCTTCCATTGATTGAACATGACTCTCAAACTTGCAAAATTTCTCTTTAGCAATTTCCTCTGCAATCTTCAAAGCAACAGCTGCTTCAAGAGACCCATATTCTTTCTCTAATTCAAGAATTCTATCAACTATTCGTTTATCATACGCTTGGGGGTACAATACAGATATCAATCCAACTACTCTCTCAGCAAGAGAATTAGCCATAGGTACCTCGACTTCAGAAACAGGATCTACTCCTGCTTTTCTTGCTTCATTTGCAATCACATAGGCCTCTTTTACTTCTTTTTCTATTCTTTCAAAATATTCATTCAGTTTCATTTTATCATCACCTCCTTAAGCTCTTCTTCGTCTGTAAAATCTAATATTCTGAACTCTCTAGATTTAAGATTCATAATAGCCACTTTACAAGGATCTGGAATATTTCCTACTTTTTCTTCAAAAGAAGTTTGTGCTTGCCAACAACTAGCGGTCAAAGCAAGAATGCCGTTATATGTTTCAACATCGAGACGATGTACTTCTCCACTACAAAGAACATCTGGAACTTCAGAAATAACTAAGGGGTCTTTATCAAACCCTGGAAGATAAACTGCGAGAGAGTGCATAGGAAATAAGTGTCTTCTCTTTAACATATGTCTTAACGCTTTAGCAGGATTTTTATGTGCTTTTGTCGCTCTTAGCTCTGGAACTTCTCGTATAAAATCATGAATGCTGTCTCCATGGTACATCAACACCTTAAACTCTTTTTCTTTTTCTTTTAATTTAACTAAACAAGGATTACTAACTAAAACCAAGTTTTCTATTTCATATAACGGTGCACCATAATTCCTTCCTATAGGGGGTTGTGGTTCAGCAAGACGAACAGAATCGTGCTGACCTGGACACATAAACATAGTAATATTTTTTGGAGCTTGCTTAAGATATCCTGCAAGAGCAGAATATTGTTCCTTAGTGCTCTTTAATTCAAGATTAAATTCCTGATTTGGATAAACTCCTACACCATCAACATTATCTCCTATAATAAAAAGATACTTTATTTTTTTAGCTAATTCGTCTCCACTATTTAACCAATTAAAAAGCTTTTGGAAGCTTTTTTTAAGGAATTTATTGCTACCACAATGAATATCAGAAATAAAAGCGATGTTAATGTCCTCGTTAAATCTTGCTTTTTCAGAAATAAAAGCGTCTGGAAAGAAGATATCATAAGCAAAAATAATATCTCTACTTCCTGCTCCTTTTATGGCAATAACATCATCCATCATGACCTCCTGTGCTTTTGAAAATAGTTCTTTATTATCTTGTTTAACAAGCACACTAATTTTACCAGTTAGATCTTCTATACTTAAGATGAGATTTCCGTTTTTTGTCGCTCTTTTTTCATAAAGCATACCTATGATTGAGATATTTTGCCTATCAGAAGAAATTTTATTTATAGAAACAAGATTAGTCAATTCTGGTCTCGTCATCAAAATTCTTTGTAGTTGTTGATATCTAATACGAAAGTGAGCCACAAAATCTTCTAAGACTATTTTTTTATTAGTGCGAGTATCCGAATAAAACAAGTTATATCCTGTGTCTGTATCTCTTTTTAGGTTATCAGAAGAAAGTTTAACTGTTTCTTTTCCTATCTCTAAAATAATTCCGAGTTTAACAAATGTTTTTTCAATTTCTCCTCTCTCATTTAAATTCATATGATTAACAAAATTTTGAACATATTCTACATTTCTAGTTATGACTGCTTTGGTTATCATTTTTTGACCAGAAAAACGCGCAATGTTCTCTAAGAAGAGCTGAGCCGAAGATTCATCTTTAAAAGAATTAAGAATATCGAAAACGTCTTTCTCTAATAGAAGTCCTTTTTCTTTTATAAATTTTAAAATTTGATCATTCATAGCACCCACCTATTTTTCTCTAAAAATGAAGTAAGATTTTTCTATTTAAATTTGTGTATAGTCTAATTAACACAGAGAAAATTGAAGGGCGCGATTCTTGACAATTCAAACTCCTAAACTCCTCTCGATTATTTCTCTAGCTTTTATTTTTATTTGATCTCCTAAAGTCATTTTAATTTCTCTTGTTCTTCCTTGCCTTCCTTTGCTGATTACACTAGCGTTTATTATTCCGAGCATATCAAACTCTCCTAAAATATCAGAAATTCTTCTTTGTGTTAACGCGTCGTTCTTTGTTTTTTCACATATTTCCTGATATTTATTATAAACGTCTCCAGTAAACACTCCACTTTCTCCATTAGTTAACTCTAAAATGGAATATAATACTAATTGAAATTGTTTAGGCGCTGTTTCTATTACATCCAAGACCTTATCTCTCTCTATTTTTTGATTTGCTAAATCAATATGACTAAGACATATTTTTTTACTTCCTTCTCTTTCCGCTAGGTCTCCTGCAACTCTAAGTAAGTCTAATGCTCTCCTTGCATCTCCATGAACTCTTGCTGCAAAAGCGGCGCATTTTTCAATTACTCCTGCATCAACAACGCCCTCAGAAAATGCTTGCGTTGCTCTTTCTCTAAGAATGTCTTGTAGTTGTAACGCATTGTATGGAGAAAATACCAACTCCTCTTCTCCTAAAGAGCTTCTTACTCTAGGATCTAAGTTGTCCATGAAAGTTAGACTGTTACTAATTCCAATAATACTTATTTGAGCATTTTTCAAACTTGAATTAAGCCTAGTTAAACTATAAATAAAATTATCTCCCATTTTTTCTACGGCCTCGTCTATTTCATCTAAAACAATTAATACTACTTGCGTTTTCCCATCAATTAAATCAATGAATCTAGAATACACTTGATCTGTAGGTAACCCTGTAGAAGGAACAGAACCCCCTAGCTCCTTAATTAATTCTGCAACGATTCTATATTCAGTATCTGCTACTTTCTTAAGTTTACAATTAATATATATAAATTTTAAGTTATCCTGCTCTCTTTCTTTTAACTTAGAAATAATTTTCATTCCAACATGCTGAACGGATAGGGTTTTTCCTGTTCCCGTTCTCCCATAAATAAATAAATTGCTTGCCTTTTCCCCTCTTAGGCTAGGTGCTAATACGCTTGCTACCGCTTCTATTTGCTCGTTTCTATGAGGAATAGTTTCTGGAGTATAATTAGATTGAAGAATTGCCTTATTTTTAAATAGCTTTTGAGACACATAACTATCAAAAATTTTATCTATATTATCCATCTTTTCCTCTTTTAAATACTAATTGATATAAACATTATAAACTTATCTGTTTTCAACCTTTGTTTCGTATGGAACTCTCTTCTTTTTTTCTATTTTGTCGTCAGTCTCTCTTTATACTTCCCTTTCTGTTCTTTGCTTCTCTCCTACACCTCAATTGCACATGGAAATAAAATAATTTCATAAAAAACAATATAAATTAATATGAACTTTTATATATTCTTTATAATATATATAATAAAATATATATTTTCTAATATATAATATATAATATAAATATTTATAAATAAAAATAAAAGAAAAAAAAGATTAAATCTTATTTTATAAATATTACCTTTCCATATGAAACAAAGGGGAGACAGGGTTATTATGTCATGGAACTTCTATGATGTCAAGAACGTTCAAACCACGGGTTTTAACCCGTGGCGTTCTTGAGCATCCAAAACACGAGCGCCTGTCACAAACCACGGCTTTTAAGCCGTGGTGGTGCATCGTGTTTTTGATTCCCTGAATATCCAAAGCACAGGTGCTTTTAATTCCTCTAAATAAGTAAAAATATCAAGCAAAGATTTATATATCATAGCTCATAACAAACCCCATGGCATTAGATAAAAAACCTCTTAAGGAAATAATAGGAAAACTTGTTGTAACAAAAGAAGGAAAAAGATTAGGAATGGTTAAAGATATTTCTTTTGAAACAAGAACAGGAGAGTTAATTCAATTATTGTTAAGAGATCCAACTGCATACACTAGAAATCTTAATCTTGAAAGCACAGGAAAAGAGGTTCTTATTCCATACAACACAATTATCGCAATAGGTGACTTTGTAGTCGTTTCTGAAGAAGATATAATTTAGATTATCCAAATCTTTAAAAACATCATTTATTCACAAATACAATGCAAGTAATAAGCTTCAATTTTATAAAAGTGCAGGCAGAACGCAAACCAACTGTAGACAATTCTTTGAATATTAATACCAACATAGAATTTTTGAACGTTGAAAAAGAAAAAGTAGAAATCCTAAAAGATTCAGAACCAATAAAAATATCTTTTAAGTTTACAATTATATACTCTAAAAAAGAAGACAAAAAAGAAAACGAACAAGCAAAACTCTCCTTTGAAGGATTTATGGTTATATTAGCAAATAACGAAGAAATAAAAGAAATCTTAAAAGAATGGAAGAAAAAACAAATTCCTCAAAACATTCGTATTCCTTTGTTTAATATAATCTTAAAAAAGTGCTCTTTGCGTGCTCTTCAACTAGAGGAAGAAATCAATATTCCAACACACATGCCCTTTCCTCAAATTTCACAAGCCAATTCACAGCAACAAACAAACTAATGCGCTTTTCTTAATTTAGATAATTTTCCAAAATTCAAGACTTCTAAATTTTCTCCAACAACCGCAACTTCAAAAGTCTCAACATCAAATTTCCAAGGAACATTTAGTTCTTTATCTAATACGTCGCTTCCTTCAACTAGAGGGAAGAAACTAGGCAGGATTACAACGACCTTTTTTTTATACTTTCCTTTCAAAAAGCATTTATATCTTTCACTTTTTGCTCCTTTTCTTAATGTAACTGCCGGATGTACGTGCCCCATTATCCAATACCTTATCCCTTTTCCTTCCATTTCTTTAATCTTAATATCCCCATGTAAAAAACAATAATCTTTCCAGATATAATATTCTAACACCAATATCTCTTCCTTGGTTGCAATATTCTCTAAATAATTATCATGATTTCCCTTTAAAACAACAACCTTCTTACATTTTTCTTTTAAATATTTAAATATCTCAATAATTTCTCTCCATTCTTGGTTATTTCCTCTTCCAAACCCATGTTTAACATCACCCAGTAATACAACTTCATCAACCATTCCAACTTTAATAAACACTCTTTCGAGTTCTTCAATTATTAAATCATACACCTTCCTTTGAACAAATTCTCCTTTTCTGTTCATCCTGTCTTCATATCCAAAATGTAAATCCCCAACAACCAAAACTCTTTCTCGCTTTTCTCTCACAAGCAAGCATTTTCCAACATACTCTATCATTTTATTTTTAGTAATTAAGAATAGTTAAATCTTCTTTTCCTATAAAACAACAGGTTCTCTTCTATACCCTCGCATCTCTCTAAGGTCTACTTCAATCACTCTTTTTCCATCTCTTAATCCAAGAACAAACTCTGACAAACTTACCAATCTCCCATATATCCTATCTCCTCCAGCAACATCAACTTCCAGTTCCACTTTCTGCCCCCTGTCTTCATCCGCCATTTCTCCTTCCAACCTTCGATATAACTCTTCTTCACTCATTATTATCTTATACTTTTCTAAACCCCTTCTTTTAAACCCTTGTTCTAGCTAATCCCATTCCAAATCTCATTACTCTAGGTAATTCAAATCTTTGATATGCTTGTATTCCTTCAAGAGGTACAGAATTTACTCCTCCCAATTCACACAACGCTTCTTCCGTCTCTTTAGTTCCTTTCTGATATCTTCCCACTAAAAGCCAAGAATTTTCAATTTTATATGGTACCCCTACTAAGGTAGGCATATGCACCTCTCCTAACATATAATTCACGATAATTCCTCCCAACGACTCTTTTTTATCTAAAGTATCATCAAAATCTCTTCGAATATTTATATATGCATCCCCCTCGCTCACTCCTTTAAC
>JBBTAF010000014.1:0-21617 GCA_038044305.1 Nanobdellota archaeon | reverse complement strand
AAAAAAAGACGTTCAGTTCGTTCATTCAAAAACAAAGCAGTATCTTGGAAAAGACTAATGGACGCAGTTGATGCCGCAAACAAAGCGCCTTCAGCAGGAAGCAACCAAAACATGAAATATATTCTAGTTGAGCATCCTGAAAAAATAGAAACTCTAGCAAAATTAGCAGACCAACTCTGGATTAACGAAGCACAAGCAGTAATAATTGTCTGTTCGGATGATAAACAACTTGAAAATCTATATGGAGAAAGAGGAAGAATATATTCAAGACAACAGGCAGGAGCAGCAATTGAACACATTCTACTAAAGATTACAGAACTAGGCCTTTCAGCCTGTTGGATAGGTGCCTACGATGATGATATGTTAAGATCTCACTTCGGAATTCCAGAAAGTCAACAAATAGAGGCAATTATTCCAATTGGATATGAAAAGCCAACTGCAAGAGCAAAAGCTCATAAAGAAAAAAAGAAATCCCTTTCTCAAACAGTATACTGGGAAGAATGGGGACAAGGTAACAGACCTGCTTTATTCAAAGAGCCTAGTATACATCATGAACCTGAATAAAAATATCTAATCTTGATAGTTAAAGTTTTAAATTAGGCTTATTGATAGTTTTATGATAAAAAGTAAAAATACTGATGAGTTGCCATTGGTAAAATATGCATCAAGTTTATTTAAAAATATAGGATTAGAAAATACTTTAGTAATAGGTTGCCAGCATATACTAAAACCTCAATTTCAAATGTTCCTTTCCTTATTTAGATTAGGATTAAATCCAAAAAATGTTTTTTTATTAGGTAAATGCTATTCAACTGATAATGAAGCCCTTAAATTATTTGTTAATAAAGGAGTACATATTAATAAATTAAGCACTTATTTTGATAGTCATAAATCATATGATGAAGAATATAAAAAATACGTTAAAAGATTTTTAATAGATATTAAAAAAAATGTTGATTTTGACAATTATAAAAAGATTATTATAATAGATGATGGAGGATTTCTAATAAACTTAGCCAATAATTATCTAAAAGATTATAAAATATTTGCAATTGAACAAACTTCAGCAGGATATGAAAAAATAAAAGATTTGCAATTAAATTTTCCAGTTATAAATGTTGCTCGTTCCAAAGCAAAATTAGCTCATGAAACACCGATAATAGTTAATCAATTTATGAAAAATTTGAAATATGAATTATCAGTTTTAGGAACATCTCCAAAAAAAGTTCTTATAATAGGAAACGGAGTAATAGGTAGAGAAATATACAAAAGACTAAAGAAAGAAAAAGAGGTTAACATATATGATTATATCCAAGAAAAGAGTCATTTTAATAGTATTGATAATCTTATCTCAAAAATCTCCGAATTTGACTTAATAATTGGTTGTACAGGAAAACAATCTTTTCCATTATCAGAGTACAATAATCTAAAGAAGAATGTTATACTGGCAAGTGCCTCGTCTTCTGACAGAGAATTTTCTGCAAAGAATATTAGACTATTAACTAAAAAATATTATGATTGCCACATAAACATCAAAGTTAATGAAATCAATCTTTTAAATTCTGGATTTCCAATAACTTTTACCAAACATAGTATCGGTTCGGATGGAAAAGATATTCAAATAACTATGTCTTTAATATTTTCAGCTATACTTTTAGGAATATCAAAAAAATATAACTCTGAAATAATCGAAATTGACAACAAACTTCAAAAATTAATTATAAAAGAATTTCAAAAATAAAAACAAATTGTTCCTTCTCTCACATAAAAATCCAAACCCTCAAGATGCTCTTAACGTTATCCCACTGCTATAATTTATTAGAAAACTAATTAATATAAAACTAAAGACAAGAATTATCTCTATAACTCCTAGTGTCACCAGCACCAATCATTGCCTGTGTTCTATCTACAATAAGTTCATGCATCGTAGTAGTTATTAGACTAGAATAATTTGCATAAAAAGTAACTTCTCTTTCAGGCCTTCCTAATTTAGACTTTCCAGAAGGTATACTTCTAGTATAAATATGATATCTTTCCTTATCTTTCGACTTATTAGAAACCTTAACTTCAAGTTCGACCTTCACAACAACCCTTCCTGAATCACATTCTACAGTCAACAAAGAAGTAGGAGCACCTACTGCAATCATCCCATCAAGCCCTCCAGGAGAATTCCCAACCATAATTTCATATCTTGGCTTTCCCATAAAACTATTCAAATTCTCAGACTTTTAAATATAATTGAAATAAAAAAGATATATTACAAATTATCCTATTCCCAATTCCTTCAATATCCATTCAACTTCTTTTAGAATATAATCAAACTTTTTCTCATCCAAGAAATCTCTTCTTTCTAATTCAATCCTGACTGCCCTAATCAATTCTTCCTTTATTTTTTCTCTATCTGACAAATTCCAGTGTTCTTCATTAGAAATATCTCTAGCCAAATTAAAAAAGTTATCCGCCTCCTTGAGATATTTTTGCGAATAGACTGCATTGGAATTAACAATACTTCCAATTTTATGACACAACCCTTTAGCTAACAAAATAACCAATGTCTTTAAACTATCTGCCTTACTCATTTTTAAGAAAAGAATTAATCTTATTTAATTTAATTTTTATAAACTTTCTAGCTTCAACAATACCCCTTGCTCCAATTAAACTATTTTCTTTAATTTTGGTCAACAACACTTCTCCAATCTCTTTATTTAAAGAGAAATCAATCTTAACGGGATCTATCTGCCCTTTAGAAATAAATTCTTCAATTGCAATCAATCGCCTTAATACTTCATAAAATACCCTACTATTGAGTTTTATTTCGAGCAAATCTTCTGGAAGCATGAGTAAAAACTTTAAATATTTCTTATCTATTTCCCTTTCAGGCAAATCCTCTATTCTCTCATTAGAAATCGTATAAAACATCATACTTCTCATTAGAGGACAAATTTTTAACAATTGCTCAAACTTATTCTTTTGAATAGAAATAATATGAAACTTCATATCGAACTCTTCGTTAAGAATATCATAAACTTTAGAATCAATTAATTTTTTATCAGAAATAACTAAAACGTCTATATCATGATACTCATTTTTACTAGTCAAAAATGAACCAAACAAAAAGATACGTTCAACCTCTTTTAATCTTCCTAAAATAGAAAAGACTTTTTCCACAATCTTCCTCTTAAATTCACTTAAATCCTTCAAATTCTTAGAATAAAATATTCTATCCTTCTTTTCAATTAGTCTGACTTCAACCATATCTCCTGCTTCAAAAACTGATTCCATATCTTTAGGAATATAGATTTGATTAAACTTGCTTCCTTTACTTACACTATGCACAAACTTGACTTCTCCTAACATTATATACGTAGTAAATACGTATTTAAATATCTATCTCTATCTTAAAATCTATTCAAAGACCATCTTTCTACATGGAAATATCCTAACATACTCATTACAATTGTTTAATCTTAATTAGAGTCTCTTCTATATTTCCATTATGTACTAAGAAAAAATGCAATTTGCCCTTGCCTAATTTTTCCCAAATCTTAGCTACTGCTACTTTATACTCCGTATCCGAATTATCCTGCAAATGCTCTCCCTTCCATTCTAAAGCTAAAATGTTCCCCTTGTTTGTAACTGCTATGAAATCTGGATAAAACTTATTTCTTTGCCACCCTTGTAAATAGAATGGGTCTTTCTTTTCTCTATTTCTAATCCAAAACTTGATATTTGGTAACCTTTCTAGGTCTAATCTTCCAATAAAATTGTATTCTTCCTTATTCAACTTATCAACCTTAAGATAATAACTCTTGTTAAATTCTTGAGGGAATTCCTCTGAAAGAGTTATTTTTTCTGGAAACTTATCAAATTCTTTCACTTTAATCTTTCCTTCCTTTAACGCCCTGTCAAATTTTTCTCTTGAATATTCAACTAATATATTATTTATCACTTCATCTAATTTTGTAAGTAAAGCATATCGATTTATGGAAAGGTCTTGAATAGTATACCTTTTAATTTTGTCAATAGTTTTATCTAAAAAATTGACTTTATCTTCCTGATTAAGCATAGTAAACCTTAGTTTCTTGTCTAACCACTGCACTAGCTCATTTTTAGAGCAATTTTTATCCTTATAATTTAATTTTAATATTTGTTGTGCCCCTCTAGTCCATTTGTCTCCTTCTTTAATATCAATTATAGCTCTTCCGTCACTGTCATAATGAACCTTAAAATCAAATATAACTTCTTGTTTATCCAATTCAAAATCTTCCCCTATTAATTCTTCAAATGAAAGCTCATCATTCTCATAAGCCATTAAAGGAACTGCAAAATTTTCTTTCAATCTTCTTTCAACATCAAATTCATATTTTTGCTTAGAATCTATTGCATTAATTAAATCAAACTTGCTATAACCATTACTTTCAAGCCCCGAAATAATTTGTCCTGCTGATTCATTAAAATTCCTTGCAGATGCAAATACATAGCTTCTATTCAAGTCTTCTTTTTCTTTTCTTTTAGCGTAAGGCATTCTCATAATTCTTCCAATAATTTGTTCAACTGCAACTTTAGAACCTATATTTGCTACAGAAATTAGTATATAGGCAAAAGAACAGTCCCATCCTTCTGCTAAAGCATTAACTGTTATAATGTATCTAATTTTGCAACTATTACTAAATAAATCAATTCCTTCTAGTTCATTTTTTTTAGAAGTTTTTATTACAATCTCTTCTTCTGAAATTTTCCTTTCTTTAATCAAAAACTCTTTGATTTTGCCAACAGTTATCTTATTTTCGTCTTCTTTTTCTTGTTCAGCTTGCAATAACACAATTGGTCTTATCTTACTTCCTTTCTCTTTTTTGGCAATTTTTTCTAATTCCTCTCTTCTTAAAACTCCTTGAAGCACCGCGGTTTGCCATTGAGTATGACTTTCTAATACCAATGGCAATTTTACCATTTCCTCCTCCTTAAGTTCGGAAGAATGTATTTCAACAAGAATATTGCTTTCAAGTCTAGGCGTTGCAGTATACTCAATCACAAAACTAGGGTTGAGCTCTTTAAGGAAAGTAACTGATAAATCTGTCTTAGTTTTATGTCCTTCATCTATTACAATCAAAGGATTATTCAATCTAATAACATTAGCAAGAGACTTTATAATTCCAGATTCATCTTTTTCTAACCTCTCATTTTCTTCTATATTCTCAAAATGTCCTATAAGTGCTCCATTTTCTTGGTAAACCTTATATTTACTCTGCAAAGTCTTTTCTTTTCTGAATGCATCTAAACTAGATATAATGATACATAAATTATCTCCTACATCTTCTTTTCTAATCCTTAATGCTTCTTCATTAGAATAAACCTTAATATTATTATCAAAGCTTTCGTCTAGGCTTTTTCTATGAATATCTTTTCTATCTTTAAACTTCTTCAATGTTTGACTCTTAATTGCTTCAGAAGGAACAAACCACATAACAACACCCCTCCCCCTCTTCTCTTTAAGGAAAGTATTCATAATTTCATTAATTGAATTACAACCAACAAGTGTTTTTCCCCCGCCAGTTGGAATCTTAACACAAATAAATGGTGCTTCTTCTCCAAAGAACTCCTCCTTGTAAGGTTGCTTAGTCATATGCATAAATGCAAATTCAGGTTTTTCTTTCTCTAACTCTTTAAGAAAATTCTTTAACTTATCTATTGTTTTTTGTTGATATTTTTTGAGTTCCATTTTATCTTTTTATTAAGTTTAAGTCGGGTAGTTTTAATTTGTGAAATCTATCCCAAAAACTAGGAAATTGTTTTCTACAATTATTATTTGCTTGAATTATTGCAATAAATAAGTCATGTGCTAACTGCGTTAAAACATAATGTCTATTTTTTGGCTCATCTCCGACCATAAATTTATCCCATTCTTCCATAAAGAAATTTGAAAGTTCATACGATTGTGAATTATTCAAAGACATATTCCATACTTTTTTTGTTATTGCATCCCATCGTTTAATAAAGGAGATTAAATTATGTTCTTTTGTTTGTGATTTAACAAATTCTCCTTCAATTATATTTGAATATTCACAATTAAATTTATCTTCTGACATTTTAATAAACCTTCACCTCGTAAGGAATTTGTTTGAACTGGGCATTAAATTTAATCAGTGTTTTATCATCAATTAAACATTTATCTGCATAGATAACTTTCTTCTTATTGCTCTTATGTATCTTTTGTAAGAACTCTTTATTTAGAATATTTTTATCTTTTTCCTTGAATAAAAGATAAAATTCTGTTTCATTATAATCTCCAATAAAATATTTATCCATTACTTTTTTATCTAAATTTGTATTTGTTTCTGTAAAATAAATATAAGTTGCAAGTTGTTCAAAGTTACACTCCTCTTCAATTCGTCCTTCTTCATTAAATAGAGGTTTATCTAACTCACAATATTCAAATCCCTCGTTATACCCTTCCTTTTCAATTGCTCTCTTTATCCTCTCTGCCGTCATATCTTTGGCATAATCCTCCATTTCAATAAGAATAAACTTTCTACTTCCACCATCATTTTTGTTTAAATCTAAAACAGCATGACCTGTCGAACCAGAACCTGCAAAACTATCTAAAACAATCGAATTATTATTAGTTCCAGCAATCTTGAAAAGATGAGAAAGAAAGCCTATAGGTTTTTTACCATTTCTAAAATCTACTTCTCCCTCATAGCCCACCCTATTAAAATCTTCCTCAAAATCTAAAAAATTTGGGTAAGGAATGTCCTTTGATTGAGGTCTTTCAATTGGAATTCCTTGAAAATAGTCTCCATTAGATTTTTTATCATCTTTTGGTATCAAAAAGTATCTATAACCCAATCCATCTGCACCCATATCTGGTACTTTAATTAAATATCCTTTATAATTACCTCTGATTTCGTTTAAGTAGCCCATATAAAATCTACCACTACTATTTCCTTCTTTTATAGAACCTCGAATATTAATCTTTTTTAGGTGCTCTTTAGAAGGATTATTTTTTATTATTTTAAACTCACTAGGTTTGTATATTTTAACTTTTTTAGAGCCTAGCATTTTCTCGGAAGGATTTTTATTTAACTCTTCAATTGAGTATACATATTCTTCAATAGAGGTATTATCTATTTGTCTTTTTAAGGGAGTATAAATCTTTGATACTCTATACATTAGTAGATATTCTACTACTTCGTGAAAATCTTTATCTCCTTTAAGAATTCTATCTTCGTGTCTTACCTTTACGGTAAAAGTAGTCAAATAATTATCATCTCCGAATATTTCGTCACAAAGAAATTTAAGATTATACAACTCTTCTTCGTTTATAGAAATGAAGATAACACCATCTTGACTTAGCAAATCTTTAAGAAGTTTTAATCTAGGATACATCATACAAAGCCATTTATCGTGTCTACACAAGTCCTCTGACTCTCCACCAACTACCTTCCCAAGCCATTTGCTTATCTTTGCAGAATTAACTTTATCATTATAAACCCAACTTTCATTTCCAGTATTATAAGGAGGATCAATGTAAATACATTTTATCTTTCCTTGATAATAAGGCATTAAGGACTTTAGAGCTTCAAGATTATCTCCATGTATTATAAGATTTTGAGAATTATCTCCAACAGATGCAGATTTTACCTTCTTGAGAAGTCTAAACGACACTTCTTTGTCATGATTTACGACTGCCTCTTTTCCTATCCAATTTAGAGTAGGCATTATTAGTTACATCTCCACATGATACTAATTAGTGACATGTAACTTTTAAGTCTTGCTATCTCTTTGTATCATGTCTAAAAGAAGAAAGGCTTTAGAGATAAAGAAAGAAATTTTAGGAATTTTGAAAGAATATGGTGAACTATCCCTTAGAGAATTAGATATCAAAGTAGGAACTAACTCTCAAACTATAAGGAACCAGATTGAAGAATTAGAATATTTTGATAAAGTAATTCAAATCAAACACAACAAAAATGATACAAATGGCAGACCCTACACTACCCTAAAGTTAAAATAAAAAAAGGGAAAAAGAAAAAATTGTCACAAATTACTAACTATAACATATCTTGAAAAGTAAATTTATAGAACAGAAAAGTTTATATATAAATTATAAGTTATAAATTACATGAAAACTATAGCTCTCAGCGAGAAAACATTTAATCTACTTCAAAAAATAAAAACAGAAAGAAAAGCAAATTCATTTGAAAATGTAGTTATAGAACTAATAATTGAAAAAGAAAAAGTTCCAAAAAGTTTATTTGGCGCTCTAAAAGGAAAAACCAAATCGTTTACCTCCAAAGAAAGACAAGAACTTTGGAAAAACAGAGTATAATGAAGATACTAGTAGACACATCAGCATGGATAGAATACTTTACTGGTTCAAAAGAAGGCGAAGTAGTAAATAGCTATATCCTAAAAGAAGAAATAATTACCAGCATAATTTCCCTATTGGAATTGAGCTATAAATCAGACAAAGAAAATTGGAACATAAATGACTACTTAAATTTCATAAAAATAAAGTCTCAAGTAGTAGGAATAAAAGAAAGTTCAATAATTGAATTTGGAAAAACTTACAATTCTTCAAGAAAAAAAGAACCAAGTTTTGGATTTGCAGATGGAATTCTTCTTCAAACTGCAAAAAATGAACAAGCACATATTCTTACAAAAGACAATCATTTCAAAAATTTTGAAAATACTATTTTTTTATAAAATTAATTTAGACCATTTTCTCAGGAAAGAAATCAAGCTTTCTTTCATTCTTTACGCTAACTAACTCTACCTTCTTTATCACATCTGGAAACTCATTCTTTAATTTATTAATAAAATCATAAACTTTCCCTATATTTTCATACTCCATCTCAGCCTCCAAATCCCATGAACTAACCGATTTTATTATATGAATAACATTTGGATTACTTCTTAATAAAGTTAAAACCTTATTTTTATGCGCAAATTCAGGAGAACTAAGAAATATTAATATTTTATAAAATCCATATCCTATTTTATCCAAATCAATGAAAGTAGTAAATCCCTGAAGAATCCCTTTTTCTTTGAGATACCTAATTCTACTTAAAACAGTTCTCGCATCAATACTAAGTTTTTTAGCAATGTCTAGATATTCAAATCTTCCATTATTCTTAATCAAATTTATAATTTTATAATCTACCTCTTCCAGTTTTTCATTAGTAGAAATCCCTCCAAAAATGAATTCCTTTCTTACTTCTCTTCCCTTCTCAATTAGATATTCTCTATTAAAAACAAAACCCTCTTCGATAAATGAAATATCATAATCTTGTATATACTTGCTCAATTGAAATAATATTTTTTCCTTCTTCTCTCCGAAATCGATTATATTTTTATAATAAAAACCCAAAAGTAAATCCCACTTTCCAACAGACTCAGCAACCCATGCAACATCCTTATTATCAATAAGTCTTTCTATAGCTTCTTTATTTTTCATTCCTTTCAAATTTATATATATCTTTCCAGAAAATATGCCTAATCTTGTAAGAGAAAAAACAGGAACAAACTTAATAATAATTTTATTTTTAATCAAATTTGAAATTCTATAGGCTACTACCTCTTTCTTAGAACCTATTTTCTTAGCAAGTTCCTTATAGCTAATCCTAGCATCTTTACCCAATTCATATATTATCTTTCTGTCTAATAAATCAACATTCATTATAAACAAAATAACATTATAATATATAAATATTGCTATTTTAATTAAATTATATATCATAATACTTAATACCTTATGCTTTGCACTATTTTTATGACAATATGGAAAATCGAAAATATAAGAAATGGTTTAGCACTACGGCTCTGTCATGGAAGAAAACCCTACGAAGGAGATAGTGAGAGCAGACACATAGACTTTTGTGCAAATATCCTTAATAGTCATATATTAATCACAAGAAACACCTATTGCCCAGGAAGTGGAATATTAGACCCTCATTTAGATTTGGGAGTATTTGACTTTCCAGAGATAATTCCAGTAGCCGAAAGAATATTTTGTTATGCTAGACAAGAATTGCCTATTCAAATTCTAAGGTATCGAGAAGCAACATGGGGAGATAAAGATACTAGAGGAATAAATAATTCAAATTTCGAATTATTAAAAGTAAATCTAAGAGATTATCTAATTGAACATTTGAAAGGGATGAGATTATAATAAAATGACTAAAAATCAAAACTTAGAAAGCGGATTAACAATTCGAACAGCCGAATACATTTACAATTTTGTAGAAGAAGCTATAAATCTACATAATGCAGTAGCAATAAAAGCAGTTCCATTTGTAAGATGGAATTATCAATTTTTTCCAGATAAAAATGGAGGAATTAAAGTAATGGAATTTTTATTGCAACATAAACCAAAAGAACGGAAAGACCTCGAATCACATATAGCCTATTGGCAAAAAAACTATAAATCTATCAGAAGAGAATTAGTAAATTATTAAAAAAAGAAAAAAGGGGAAAAATAAAAAAAACATCTCCTGCCCCTGCAGGTTAATTATTTGTAAACCTCAATGCCTAGTTCTGACATTTCCGATTTAACCGCTGCTTCTTCTCTCTGAGCATGTCTTCCAGTCACGTATGGAGATTTAACTCCAGTCATGATTGTAATAACTCTTACTCTATTAGCGAAGTCCTTGTTGATTCTTGCTCCAATAATAACCTGAGCTTCACCGCTGATATTCTCTGTTACGAGTTCACCAACACCTGCGAATTCCTCAAGCTTGAAGTCTGGCCCACATGTAATGTGGATCAAAGCTCCTGTAGCTCCTCTATAATCAACATCTAACAACGGATGCGTCAAAGCTTGTCTTACTGCTTCGTCAACTCTTGCTGTTGTGTCAGATTCACCAACTCCAATAACTGCAACGTCTCCATTTTTCATAATAGCTGAAACGTCAGCATAGTCTAAGTTAATCAATGATGGCAAGGTAATAGTTTCCACTATGCCTTTGATCATTGTACTTACTAGCTCGTTTGCTACTGCGAAAGCCTGTTCCATTGGCAGATTTCCTGCAATGTCTACAAGACGATTGTTATCAATAATGATTGCTGTATCTACCACTTCAGTCAATTCCTGCAATCCAAACTCTGCTTTATCCAAACGTGCTTTTTCACATTCAAATGGCATTGTAACGACTGCGATGACTACTGCTCCAGATTCCTTAGCTAACTGTGCAACAACAGGGGCAGCACCAGTTCCGGTCCCTCCTCCCATTCCTGCTAAGATGAAGACCATATCAGCTGCGCTGACTGCTTTCTTCAATTCAGATAAAGACTCCTTTGCTGCTTCTCGGCCCTTTGCTGGATAACCTCCGCAACCCAACCCTCTTGTCAACTCCTTTCCAATAAGAATTTTCTCATCAGATTTAGTTATACTCAAGTGTAGAGCGTCAGTGTTAACTCCATAGATTGTAGCTCCATTAATTCCCTTGTTAAATAACCAAGTAATAGTGTTACATCCAGAACCTCCGCAACCAACAACTTTGATATTTGCCTTTCCCGCTCTTAGTTCATCAAAATTGATGCTATGAGTGGACGCATTTTGTATCGCTTCCTTTGCAAAATCAAGTACCATCTCTTTTTACCTCCTTTCAATTCATATTTTTATGAATTTTATATCATTCTTCGCTTTTTATATTTGTCTATACTAAATTATACACTTAATAGTGAAAAATTATTTTATTTTTCAGAAATTTTTGCATTATTTTTTGCAAAAATTCATTTTATCGAGAGAAAAAATATTATTTTTTAGAAAGTTATATCTCACTACTGTGCCTCTGAACAAATTCCCATGATTTTATCAAGAACTCTTCAAAAGAGTTTCTTTGATCATAAATTTCCTGAATACATTCTAACAATAATTTACCTTCTATCTTTTTCGAAGTCCACTCAGGATATACTGAAGGGATATGCTTAAACACTTTTTGGACTCTTTTATCCCCCAATACTGCAAAAGGAACAATTTCACTCAATTTCCAAATTAGATGCGGGCTTTCAAACTCTCTTTCATTATAATTTGGAAAGACTTCTTTCCATTTTTCAAACCAAATAAAATGAAGAATTTCATGCAAACATGTCTCTTTCATTTCATTATTAGATAACTTCCAATATACATCAAAAGCTCTTTGTTCCAAAAACCTTGGACAAATAGGATTCAATGAAATCCAAGCTTTCATTTCCTTACAATCTTCAGTCCATTCTTTTTCAACAACTTTAGACAAAGCCAAAAGAAGTTTAGATCCATCCTTATCCCAATTTAACTGAAAAGATTTTGCAATTTTCTTCAAATTACTCAATTGATAATAGTACAATTCCTTAAAAAAGGAAGAGCTTATCTTTCTTAAATCTTCAGAATTATCAAGTTTTTTAATTAATTTTCCAAAATCGGGATATTCTTTCGCATAAATTTTACTCCAATCGAACCCTTTCCCTGAGTAAATAAGAAAATTATTCATCAATCTAATCATCCCCTCAGGATTATCAATAGCCTCAAAAGTCAATTTTGGTACCATACTTAAAACTAAGAACAATACTTATTAAACCTTTTAGAAGTTTCTCTAACAAACCTACTCTACAATCTTAGTGCTACTATCTCCTCCTCAACTAATTTTTCAATTTCATCCGAAGGCAAATCTACATCGGAATACTTATTTACTTTCTTATCTTTTATGAATCTAATAGCTTGAATTTTCATTGTCTGTTTGTCTCCTTCATTCCAATTATATTCTCGAGCATCTTTTATTGCAGCATCTCTGTAAGTAACTTCTTCTTTCTGCAAATGATTTATCGACTCAGGTCTATGAGTATATTTGATTAATAATTTATGTAGAACAACATTACCTATTCGTTTGCCTAAAGTTTTTATAACACTATTTTTTCCCATTGAGCCTCCTTTATTTCTTTATCAGTTTTCTCTGACAAATACTTTATATATTTTAATGTTTGTTTTTTCTCTGGCTTTGAGGCGGTATCATTTTTTAGTTTAACAAGAAGATTACTACCCAATTCTTTATTCATACTCTCTTTTAGGAATTCGTTATCTACAATTTTATTTAGCAACAATCTGACCAGTACAACATTTCTCAAAGACTGATATATCTCATTGCCATTGGAATCTTCGTCATCCATATCGCTCCAGTCTAATTTCATTCTTAAATCCAATTTCGAGAGTTGCATTTTTGAAGGAATATTTACTTGTCCATATATTACTTTGCAGTCTTTAAGCTGATAAATTAAAGAAGGACTATGAGGATATTCTCGATAAAATGACCCTATATCAATAATTTGAATATCTAGATTTAGACTAATCTTCTTGGCTATACTAATTAGTTTTATAATTAAGTCATACTTTTCTCCTAAAGAGTTCCAAATCTTTCCCTTTGTTAATATTAATAAGTCAATATCGTTATAACTTTTATAATTTGTCTGAATCGCAGAGCCGTAAAGTATTAATGCTCTTACATCTTTCACATTTTCTAATATAATCTTTTTCATTCTTTGCTCAATAGAAATAGCCTTTTGATTATACTCTAATCTATTAAGAAGAACATTTGCATTTATTTTGCTTATTTCTCTTAATTTAGGGCGAATAAACTTACTTAGAATATTTGATTCATTCTGAGTCAAACTAGTACCATTTAGTTTCTTTTTTATTATTTTATTCTCTATTGTAGTCAATATACCATAGTTTATCATATAATATATCAGTATATTAAGTGATATTTAAACCTTTTCTTTGAAGATAAATAAAAAAGATATAAATCCCTACAAGTCAATATAAATATGAATAAAAAAGAAGAACTACTTTCGAGCCTAAAAAATGGGGCAATAGAAGGAAATAAAAGATTAAACGCTATGAGAATAACTCAAGAACCAGGATAGGTCGAAATAGTTCATAATTACAGAAAGAATAAAGCAAAAACGCCCAAGGAATACTAATATTATTTTAACCGCTTAAAATCCCCTCTTTCATACACAATAAAAAAATAAAAAATAAACCAATCAAAAAATTCTAAAAATTATACTAAAAATTAGAACTTTTTATGCTTAGAATAACATTCTTTGCAATAAACTGGCTTTCCTTCTGTTGGCTTGAAAGGAACTTCACAATCCTGCTTGCAATCAGCACATACTGCTTTATGCATTTCTCTTGGACCAAAGCTTCTTCTGAATCCGCCGCCGCCTCTATTGCCGCCGCCGAATCTTCCGCCACCGCCTCTGCTGTTACCGAAATCTCCCATGTTTTACCTCCGTATCTCCATTTAGTTACGATATATATTTAGAACCGAGGTCCCTAATACTAATCTATAAAATAAAAAAATAACCACTATTTAAAACTATGTTTTATCAAAATTAAAAGTCATGGTTTGAACGTTCTTAACATCAAATTAGAAAGATATTAAAATGAGAATTATTTTAGATTCTTATGATTAAAAAAAACACTAAAATAGTTATTGAAGGTGAAAAAAACAATAAACTTGACGCGCTACAAGGGGGAATCCCTTTATCAAAAGGAGAAGTCATTAATATCCACGAAGGCGTGAATGTTATAAGTTATAAAGTAAAAGATAAAACAATTGACTGTTTATTAGATGGCGAAGATCAAATTGTTAATATTACTTATATACTAAAAAGATTCTGAACACATATTATCCATTCTCTTCTTTAAAATTTGAATTAAACAATAATATTATTAATTTTCATAACGTTATGTTATAATTCATTCAATCTCCTCAAAAATTCTTCCTTATCCTTGAGTATAATACTCCCTCCAGCAGCCCTAAAGTGCCCTCCCGCATCGGAATGATCAAATCCAATTATCAACCTCTGTAATAACTCTTTCATATTTATCTTTCCATCTTGTCTTCTAGCGCTTATGTTATACTTGTCTTCTTTTCCACTTGCAAAAATAAAAGTTTTATTCGCTTCTTTAGCACTTAAAAAATTAATAAGTATGGCTTTTATTGTAGAATCTGAACTTATTTCCCAGAAATATCCTTCAAGAATACTGCCCTTTTCTTTTTCAAACCTAGACAAAACATTATCAAATTCTTTTTGAACAACAAAATAGTTTTTATCCAAGTCCCCTATGTCTCCAAATTCAGTTCCTATTTTATAATATGCTTCTTTAACATCTTTAAAACTAAGCAAACTCAGAACTAGCTTCCACTGTATATCCCAAATTTTTCCACTATTCACATTCTCAATCATTCCTCCTTTAAATGATTCTCCATACTTCATACATACCTCTTCCATCCAATTCCAAATAGAAGTATAACAAAAATCACTAATACAAGCACAAGCCACAAGCCAATCAATTTTACTCAAATTCTGTATTTTAGAAAATAAATAATAACAAATATAACTAGCGCAAACTCCTTGCGCATTCAAAAAAACTATATTATCAGAATTAAAGTCCTCCCCTGAAATATGATGATCTATTACAAGCACAAATGCAAACTTCGCAACTTTTTCAACAAACTCTCTTTTAATAAATAAATCTGTAAATATAACATGACTTACTTCTAAGTCTTTAAGTTTTTGAACTAGATTATCATTCAAATCTGTATAATTGACAAAAAGTCTAACATCTGCCTCAACAACTTCATCAACAACTTTAGCAGAAGCAATTCCATCCAAATCAGTATGAGAAACGATGACCACTCTCTTTGCATATGCTAAAGAAGAGATGTAATCAGAAAATCTCTTTTCATTACCTATCAAAAATCTAAGTTGTTCCATCTCCAAACATTATAACTGAAATATATAAATGCTTTTTAACTCTAAATTTATGAAATATTTATGCCAAAAGAATACGATTTATACTCCTTAGTTGGAGTAATTGTAGCTATCGCATTAGCAATTCTGTCTCCTACAATGCCTTCAATAATTACCACCTTAGGAGTAATAGGTTTAATTGCAATATTTATTGTAGTAATGGCAATAGTTATATTAATAAATGTATATTTAAAATCAAAAAAGGACAAAGAGATACTAAAAAACAAGATTGAAATATTTAGCGAAGAAAATAAAAAAACTCAATTAGAAATAAACTTTTTAAAAGAAAGGTTTAAAACTTTAGAAGATCTAGCAAGAGTTAAGGTAGAATTAGAATACTTAAAGAGAACTAAAAATGAAAGACGCAAGTGATACTTTACTAGAGATAATAAAAGCTGCAGTAATCGCAATAGTAGGATTTATAATAATAAAAGCAATCATTCAATCAATTGGATAGTCTCATTTCTTCTCTAGAATAACTGCCTTTACATTTAAACTTTCACAAACTTTAACAAAATTTTTTGCATCTTCTAAGGTTCCTATAACTCCCGAACCATAATGCATAGGAATTGCCACATCTGGATTCAACAAACTAGCAGTTTTAGCTGCCTGCTCAAAATCCATTACATAATTTCCAGAAACTGGAAGTAATGCAATAAAAGTCACTCCTTTCTTTCCATATCCAGAAAGTCTTTGCATTTCAGGAATGCTATCACTATCACCGGCATGATAAATAACAGTATTAGCAAACTTCACAACATACCCCATCCATCCTTCTGACTTAGGATGAAAATCCTTACTAACATTATAGGCTGGAATCGCCTCAATCTTAATATTGCCAAGAGTCAATTCATCTCCAACTTCAATTACCTGTAAATGAACTTCGTCTATTTTTGTGATTTTACTTTGAACATCAGCAGGCACAATAATTATACTTCCCGATTTAGCCAATTTAGTTATATCTTCAATACTACAGTGATCATAATGTCCATGAGTTATTAGAATATAGTCTACTTTTTCAATTCCTAGACTAACCATATAAGGATCTATTGCTATTCTCTTTGAACTTCCATTAGTTCCAAAACTAATTATAAACCCTGAATGTCCTAAAAATTCAAGTTCGGCCTCGCCAATCTTCATATTTCTATAAAACAAAAATGGCTTATAAGTTTATGTATTATTAAGCAAGGGCTACTCTAATCTTTTCTTTATATTGCTAATTTTATCATCAAACATATTTTCATCAATATTATGTTTAGGTTTATTGCTTGATTCACCTGAAGAATTAGCCAAATTTCCTTTTACAAATCCTAATAACGTCAATTTCTTATACAAAATCCAAACACCCCATGCTAAAAGTACAAGAACTAAAAACGCTAAAATCAATATTCCCCAATTCTTAACAATTCCAGTCAAATTTATCCGGGGTTTACTTGTTACAGATTTTTCAATCTTATTCAAACAGTTATTTAATACCTCCACATTTCCAGATGCAACAAGATAATCTTCATTATTCAAATTATTATTAATTAAATCAATTAAATTTGCACATTCTACAACTTGAACATTTTGATTAGAATCTAAAGAAGAGTTTATTTCATAAAACCTAGATTTAAGTCTAGCAAATTCTCTTTCAAGAAAATCTTTTACAGATAAAACCATAAGAACCGCCGACTTTTTATAACTTTCATTACCTGCCTTTAGTGTATATGAAAAGGGTTGTTCCCCAGTTATGTCCTTTACAAAAAACTGCACAATGAATGCAAATTCATCTCCATTCTTCAAAGAATTTAAAGAAGAAGGAAATATTCTATAATAATCAGTTGATAAACCTTCTATAGATAATACTATATTATTCAAGTCTATACCTTTCTTATTCTTCACAACAACAGTAAAATTCTTAATCATGTTTCTGGAAACATATATCACATCATCATATTCAATTTCCAATCCCCCTTCAACAGGAGAAAGTTTAATACTTGTATTTGTAGAAGACATTCCTCCTCCACCTCCTCCTCCACCACTATTTCCTCCGCCTGAAGGTTGCTCCCCTCCGCCAGTCTGATTGCTCTGATTACCTTGAGCAACCAAATTAAATATCTGATAAGCTCCTGCTTTTGCTCCGCCACCGCCATAAACTCCCAAAATAGTTAGTTTTACTTCTCCAACATATCCTCTGGTATTCAATCCAGAAGAAGGATTAGAATTACCAGTAACATTCGCAGACTTAGATTGTTTTGGATCAACTCCTATTGTTTGGAACCAACTTCCTAAAACTTCTCCAGTAGATTCTTTTGTTAAATTGTAATAAACGAACATATCCTCTGCCTTTGTTCCTTTGTTTTCCAAAACATATGTAACAAAAAGATTTTCAGTAGAAGCATTAACAACGACTATGTCTCTTACGTCAAACAAAGTTCCAACAACTCTCCAATACTGATGAGCATAATAAGACACACCAGACATAGAAGCATTAATCAATGTTTCCCATTGCCCTTCAAGCCAAGTAGTATCTATTTTTCTTGTATAATTAAATATTCCAGTAGAAAGATTAGACATCGAAGTAGGATGATCAGAAAGTTTACTTCCAACAGGATCTGTCATTGTAATTAAAACATTATCTGGTTGCACATACTCTCCATTCCGAGCAAAGTAAGCGTTCGCTGAATAATTTTCTCCTCTTGATACATATGAATATCCTTGTAATTCTAATGAATAAACTGGACTCGTATTAGTTGAAGTCGCAGTAGAACTAATTTTAATGTAAGCATTAGAACTATTCCATTCATTTCCATAGTAGTCTATATAAGTTACATTAATAGTATAATTCAATTCATCCAAAGGACAAGAAACCATCCAATTAGCAGTTTTTGTTTCATTCTGACTAAAATTACCAAGAGATTTATTTTGCAAATATCCTTCCATGACAGTAAATCCATCAGGAAGATTAATATAACCAGTAACAGATTTTAAATTATCACTTGCATTCAATTGCGAGCTTACTCTTACTGCAGAATAGGGTTGACCTTGAGATGGAACAATAACATTGTTGACAACAGCAACAGGCTTTATAACCTCAAATTGAGAAGCAGAGGTGCTATTCAAATTGCCAGTTAAATCTCTTACATAAACAATCCATTGATAATTTCCAACAGCAGGTGCAGTAAAGTTAGCCATGTATGTTATTCCAGAGATATTAGTCATTGAAACATTTTGTTGAGAAGAAGTATTTATTGAAACCCATGCAGTGCCCATATTTGATTCAGTTATATTTACATTAAATTGTATAACTTTCCCAGAATAGATTGTGCCTTCAGATTTCCATGAACCATCAATAATTGGTGCAACATCGTCTATAAGACTTATAACATTAAAACTAGAATCAGAGCTATCATTAGAAATAGAAAATGTATCATTAACAATAATGGTTAAATAATAATTTCCAAATATTCCGGTTGTATTCCACGAATAACTACAATTATTAGTAGTCGCAAAGCTATGATCCAAATCGGTACAAATTGAACTAAGATTCAGACTAGAAGCAACAGGATAACTAGTGGAATTTTGATATAGGCCATAATAAATATTCCCAAACAAGTTATCATTGTCAACATCACTAACATTAAATTTAATACTATAATTTCCCTGAGTTTGGTTTATAGTTTGTCCTCCATTTGGCTGAACTAAACTTATATTTGCAAGATGATTAACATAAAAACTACCTACTGTTGAAGAAGAGCAATTTCCTGCATCACAAACTGCTACCCAGAAAGAAGTTGTTTTGTTATTAGAATATACAGTAGTATAATTACAACTAACAGGATTTACAATAGAATAACTAGTACTGCAAAAAGTAGTTTCCGCACAACCAACAGTGGAGATAGATGAAGAATTACATACAAACAACTTAATAGAATCTGATTCCAAGTCACTCCAATTAACAGTAAAAGAAACATTCTGTCCAATAAATTTCGGATTCTCAGCACTACTACTTACATTCATACTTTCCAAAGTAGGAGGAGCATTTCCAGTATAATCAACAATTATTCTAGGTCTTAAAGAAGAAGTTCCATAGTCTGATGAATAAAACTCTTGAAAATCACCTGCAGATGCTCCAGAAGCAATCAAAATAATACCATAATTAGAAGAAGATCCATTCGCCCATCCTCTAACTGCACTAGTTATGCTAAAATTATACCATCCTAAAGCATTTGAAATGTTAGTAGAACTAATTAAAGAAGAATAATCTCCCCCAGCAACACTCCAAAGAACACCAGCACTAGTATTATACCAATTAACATTTGATTCATTCCAAGAACTTGTTAACTTATAAGCATTTATAGTTAAATTACCATATCCACTATTATTGCTAAAACCCATTAGATACAAAGAAAGAAAAGCTGAAACAACAGTATCTGTTGGAGGAATAGATGAAACATCAAAATATAAAAGACCTCTTCTCTCTCTCCCATTAGCAATTTTTCCTACATCAATTAAAGTATTACTTCCAAAATTCGAACTAGAATTTTCATACATAAAACTGTCTACTCCTTGTATAGAATCAGGTTGATAATCATAAATAACACTCCCAGTCATATGAGATTTGAATAACAAAAGTAAAATACCTGCAAAAACCAAAAGTATAACCTGAATACCCATGGTAAGCTCACCATGCCTCTTATTTTTCATGAGATTATATAACAAATCATTATTTTAAAAGTATTGCCTAGAACAATTACGCACAGTATTCATAAAAATTACTGCATTTTTTACCAAAAGGACACTCCAAATCAGAAGCACAACATATCTTTCCTTCCGCACAACAAACTCCATTTACACAATTTTCATTCAAACATTCATAATTATGAGTACATTCCTGCCCTAATGCCTGTAAAGGACGACAGTAATGATTATTAGAGTCACATCTACCAACTCCATCACAATCTTCATCACTTTTACAACAAGTTTCTCCAATAAAACAACATATTCCATTTACACAATTTTCATAATGACAATCCAAATTCGTTTTACAACTTCCTCCATTGGCAACTCTGTCAATGCATACTCTCGTATCTGCATTCATGCTCATATTACAAATTTTCTTTGAAGGACATCCTAAATCATTTATACAACAATCTTCTCCCTTAGGACAACAAACATTGCTTTTACCATCAAAATTACAGTTTTCAGAACCACAATCTTCGTTACATTTACAAGCATGACCAATTTCAAAAGAATTCTTCGCTCCTCCATTAAAAAAAACAAAAAAAACAAGAACAACTACTGCAATAATAAAAAATATTTTTTTGTCCATTTCAACTCCTATTAACAAGTTATTAAATTTCAACATTTATAAAGTATATTATTATTTTCCATTAAAGATTCCTATAGAAAGCCATAATTCTAGAATGAAGCACTGAATCAACTTTATTCAAGACAGAATAAAGCTTCTTTACTTTAACATATTTTTCTCTCGCCCCTGTAATGTTACCACGAGAAAACATTCTCTCACCTTCATCAAGTAATTCCTTAATTTCTTTAATTTTCTTTTCTCCATTAGAAGAAGAATATGAAGAAACATTAGTTCTACCCTTTCCTCTTCTGCCTCTCAAAATTACCAAAACAATTGCCACCGCAACAATAATTATAGCCAATACCAAAACACTCCAAATCCAGTTTTTAACAAAAAACTTCTTTAACGAATTCAATAATATAGAAGAAGAATCAACAGAATTATTCTCATTATCGCGAGATGAAGAACTCCCACTATCCAAACTCTCGTTTCCAAAAGGAACATAACTTTCATTATCAATAGGAGTCCCATT
>JBBTAF010000013.1:0-13400 GCA_038044305.1 Nanobdellota archaeon | reverse complement strand
ATTAGAGGATAGATTGAAAAATATTAGAAGTGGATTTGGAAGTTTTGAAGGAGCAGAAGCTTTTATGAATTTACGAAGAATTATACACAACTTTGTAAATCCTCATCAGCAACTCGGAGGAAAAACGCCAGCAGAAATGGCGGACATAACTCTGCCGTTAGACAGAAATAAACTATTGAGTTTGATAGAATATTGTGCTTTGAATTTACGAGAGATAAACCTCTAAGGTAACAGTATCTGGTATAGAGTTAAAAGTTGCTAGTCCTCTTAATTTAATAAAAGGAAAGCTTCTTACTCCTAAACGTGAGGTTCAACATACAGGAGACATATTGTCAATGTTAGCTGTTATGGAAGAACGAGACTACAATCTTACTGAAATTGCTAGAGATTTAAGTTATTCTGAGAGAGCTTTATTGAGAGAGCGTATAGACTTCGGTTTAAAAGCATTTTCTAGAGACAGATTTGGATTCATGCCTTCTAGTGGATTTTTGACTTCTTTGAAAAGAAGATGTAAAACTATTTGATTAAATTAATCACTAAATTTAATAACTCCTTTTTTATAGCTAATTTATGGATGAAAAGATAGACTATATTAAACTAGGATTCAAGGCTGGAATTGAGATACATCAGCAACTTGATTGTGGAAAATTATTCTGTAATTGCCCAGGATATCTTAGAAGCGATGAACCTGATTATTCTATAAAAAGAAGATTACATGTGGTTGCTGGAGAAGGAGGAGAGGTTGATGTTGCAGTTAAGTATGAGGCTTCTCTTGATAAAGAGTTTAATTATAATGTGTTTAGAGATAATTGCTGTCTGATAGATTTGGATGAAGAACCCCCAAGAGAGATTAATGAGGAGGCTTTAAATGAAGCATTGAAAATTGCTTTGCTTCTTAATTGTGAAATTTATCCAGTTACTCAAGTAATGAGAAAGACGGTTATTGATGGAAGCAATACTTCTGGATTTCAAAGAACTGTTTTGATTGCTCATTCTGGCAATGTTGAGACTTCTTTTGGAAAAGTACCAATTGATACTCTTTGTTTGGAGGAAGATTCTGCTAGACCTGGAAATTCTGAAGAAGGAGATGAAAAAACCAGAGTTTGGAAATTGGATAGACTTGGAATTCCATTGATTGAAATTGCAACTTCTCCTGTAATCCAAAATCCTGAGCAAATTAAAGAAGCAGCATTGAAGATAGGTGAAATTCTTAGAGTATGTAAAGTTAAAAGAGGAATAGGAACAATTAGGCAGGATATTAATGTAAGTATAAGAGGACATGACAGGGTTGAAATAAAAGGGTTTCAAGATCCTGCAATGATGGTTGAGACTGCAAATAAAGAGATTGTTAGACAACTAGAAGAGATTAAGAATGGAAAGACCTCTGGAGAAGTAAGGGGTGCTTTATCTTCTGGTGAAACAAAATTTAATAGACCTATGCCTGGAAAGGCAAGAATGTATCCCGAAACAGATTTGCCCTTAATGAGAATTGGAAGAGATAAGATAAATACTTTGAGAAAGGGTTTACCTAAGTTAAAGCATGAAATTAGGGATGAATTAAAGAGAAAAGGACTTAACGATGAAATGATTAACTTAGTACTGGCTGGAAATGTTGATGAATTTAACGTTCTTATGAATGTTTATGATAAGGACTCTAATTTAATTGCAAAGATGGTTACTTTGTGGAGAAATGAATTTGCTACTAAGACAAAGAGAAAATTTGAGGAGATAAGAGAGATATTGAATGAGAAGGTATTGGAGAGAGTATTGGAAGAGTTGAAACAAGGAAAGATTGGAGAGGGAAATGTAAAGGGAGTATTGTTTAAGATTGTTAATGGAGAGAGCATTGATGAGGCATTGAAGATAGAGAAGGGAGATGATAATTTGCTTGAGGAAGAAATAAGAAAAATAATTACGGAGAAACCAGGGCTTAGAGCTGGAGGATATATGGGATTGATTATTGGTAAGTTAGGAGTAGGTTTGGATAAGAAGAAGGCGATGGAAATTCTAAGAAAACTAAATATTCAATAGGTTTTTTAGTCCCATTAAAAACTAAAAGTTTTTAAGGTTCTTGGAAGATTGATTAAGTAAGATGAAATTATTAATTTTAGATTGCTCTAGTTTTGGTTTTGAGTTAGATCATAAAACAAAAATAGGCGAGGAAATTGGAGATTTGCCTATGAAAGAAAGATATGATAATTGTTTGGTTGTTTTTGTTAGTATTGAAAAGGAAGATTCAGTTTCAATTGTAAAAAGAGTTGGTAAGGACTTGATAGATATTTGTGGTAAGAATGGGAGAAAAACTATATTTCTTAATCCATTTGCTCATCTTTCTTCTAGTTTGGCTAATTCTAAACAATCATTGGAAATTATAAAAGCTATTGAAATAGAACTCAAAGATACTTCTGATTTGAATGTTGCGAGAGGATTATTTGGTTGGTACAAAAAGTTCGATATTAGTGTCGAAGGGCATGGTAATTCTCAAATATTCAAGGAGTATTAGCACATTTGAGGAATAATAAAGATTAAAAATGATGATTTTCTTGTGAGAATATGGATTTAATGAAGCTTAACAAAGAAAGAACTAAGATTTCTGATATTAGTAATAAGGATGATGGCAAAAAGATAACTGTTGCAGGTTGGCTTTATGATGGAAGAGAATTAGGAAAGATAAAATTTATTCTTATAAGAGACATAACAGGAGAAATTCAGGTTACAGGTTTTAAGGGAGAAACTAAGGATGAAGTTTTTAAGAAAATGGGAAAAATCTCTAGAGAAAGTGTAGTTGTTGTTTCAGGAGTTGTAAAAAAAAGTCCTAAAGCTCCTGGTGGAAGAGAGATAGCTCCTGAAAGTATAGATATTCTTGCAGTTGCTGAGAATCCTTTGCCTATAGATGTAACAGATTTTTCTAAGACGGAATTACCAAAGAGGTTAGATTATAGATTTTTGGACTTACATAGAAGAAGAACGCAAGCGATATTTAAGATTCAGAGCACAATTGTTCAAGCATATCATGAGTTTATGACAAAAGAAGGAGCATTTGAAGCTCAGTTTCCTTCAATAATTAGCAGTAGTAGCGAAGGAGGAACCGAAGTCTTTAAGGCAAAATATTTTGAGAAGGAAGTTTATTTATCTCAGAGTTGTCAATTATATAAGCAGATGCTTGCATGTAGCATGGAAAAAGTATTTGCAGTATTTACTGTATGGAGAGCTGAAAAGCATAATACCATAAGACATCTTAATGAATCAAGACAATTTGATTATGAGCAAGGATTTGCTGATGAATTTGTAGTTATGAACGTACTTGCTAGAGTAGTACAGTATATTGTTAAACAGGTGGTTGAAAATAATAAAGATGATTTGAAATTACTTGGAGTTGAATTGAAAGTTCCAGACGTAAAATATTTGACTTTTGCTGAAGTCGCTGAAATGATGAAGAAGCATAAGGTTCATGTTGGAAATGACGACTTATCTGGAGAGTCTGAATCAAAGCTAGGGGAGTTATATCCTGATACTATTGTGTTTGTTCATGATTGGCCTTTATCTGGGAAGCCATTTTATATTATGCCTAAAAAAGGCAAGAATGGAGAGGAATTAAGTTGTGGTTTTGATGCAATATACAAAGGCATGGAAATTTCTTCAGGAGGACAGAGAATTCATATTCCTGATTTGTTGATTGAGAGATTGAAAGCAAAGAATATGAATCCTGAGAATTTTAAGTCTTACATAGATTCATTTAGATTTGGAGCACCTCCGCATGCAGGATTTGGAATAGGTGTTGAAAGAATAACTATGTTGATATTAGGATTATCTAATATAAGAGAAGCAGTTTTGTTTCCAAGAGACAGAGACAGATTAACTCCTTAAAATTAATCTAAATAATTAAATACGTTCGAATTATGTATTAGTATGGACTTACTAAATAAAATAGGACATCATATCAAAGAAAGTACAAAGTTGGCTAGAGGTGGAAGATATGGAGACTTTTTTAGGTATCAGAGAGTTGTTTTAAAGGATAGATGGAATGAGCTTTATGAGCCTCTTTTATTTGTTGGAGCAGTAGTAATTTGGCCATTAATTTATTTAGGTTGGAGAAATGAGAATCATGAGTAAAGAATATGAAGAACCTCCCGATCGGCGCCCGCCGACAAATAATACAATTAGAGAGGAGGGATACTGGAATTTGATTCAAAAAGGATTTACAAAGTTGGCTAGAGATATTTTGAGAGGAGAATTAGAACAAATAACATTGGGAGATGCAATTAATATTGTAAGAGAGGGAATTTCTTTAAGTTTGCCAGATAAGGTAAATGCGAGATTTTATCATCAGCAATCTCAAGTATTTATACAATTTATGAAGCTATTAGAAGAGGAAGTAAAAGAATTATCTCCAATACAAAGACAGTTTTTACAGGAGGATTTTATGAAAATTTATGCTGTTTATGAGGCATTAAAACCAAATTATTAATTAAAATTGCTATAAATTTAAATATTCATATTTATTTTGTATTTTGATTGATGCCTATTGCGACGTCAAGTTGTTAATATGACAAGTGTTATAGGAATTAAAGATTGGAAAGACTTTTGTTGTGAATCCGGGGGATGCTGAGAAAGGGAAGTATGCTGTTGTGGATGTTGATTTTGAGAAGGGTAAAGTTAGGGCGAGGTTTGAGAAGGGGTGACTAGATGTGTAATATAACAATAAATGCGATAATTATACTTTTTGTTAGATTATATAATAAGTTATATGTAATAACAAAAAGTATTTAAATTAGAATTTATGTTATATTCTATGGAAATCAATGAAACTGAAAAGATTTTAATTCAGAATGCAAGAGAATACTATGAAATCGGTCTCGATGCAGAGAAGAAAAAGAACTATAATTCTGCAATAACTCTATACTTTAAAGCACTTGCAGTTTTTTGTGATTTGTTAATACTTAAAAAAATTGGAAAAATTCCAAGTAGCCATTCAGAAAGATTTAGGATTCTTGAGACTCTAGATAAGGAGATTTATGAATTAGTTGATAGAGATTTTACATTTTATCAGAATAGCTATCGTGCAAGATTAGGATTAGATGCTTGTTCGATAATTCATGATGATGTCAGAAGAATATCTGAAAAGATTGGAATCAAAATCTAAGAATTTTGTTAAGCAAGAGAAGGTAGAGGATGTAGTTATTTATGGCTCTGCTGTAAAAGGTAAGGAAAATCCTAATGATGTAGATGTTGTTTTGATTTTTGAGGGTATTGAACTGAAAGAGAGGTTGAGAATAGCACAGAAGTTTAAAGAAGCAGTGAAAGGAATTATTAAGAATGTTCATGTGGAAACTGCTAACTTAAAGGATTTATTTGATAAAAGTTATTTTGCGAGACAAGGAATAATTAATGAAGGGATAAGTCTGATTAGAGGGGAAAGTTTAGCAAAAAGATTAGGATTTATAGGGTATTCCTTATTTGCTTATCATCTTAAGAATTTGGATCATAATCAAAAGACGAGGTTTATTTATGCTCTAACTGGAAGAGGAAATAACAAAGGGATTATAGACGTGACAAAAGCACAGCATATTGGTAAGGGAGCATTACTTGTACCAATAGAAAATAGTATTATTTTTGAAGACTTTTTGAAAGCTTGGAAGATTAATTATAATAAAAAACAGGCACTTATTTCTGAAATATGATCTCCAAAAAGAAAATTAAGCAGATTGCAGGAAGGTATGGAAAGAAGATTGGGAAAGAGGCAATTTTAGAGCTGGAAAAGAAGATTATATATGAAATTGAGAGGTTAGTTCAAAAAGGAGTGAGAAATGCGAATTTTAGAGGGAGAAGTACAATAGTTAAAGAGGATTTTGATGATGGGGATTAGTGCGAGGTTTGTGCAATGAAAGAAAAGTTATCTTCAAGGGATAAAAACTTATTTGAAAGAAATATATTTTTAACTTATTTAAGGGGGTGTTTTAGTTGGGGTCGGTTTTTTGTTCCAGTTTTGGCCTTATTTTATATAGCTTCTCAAGTAAGTTTGGAGCAGTTTTCAATAATTTTTGCAGTGTTTTCTCTATCTATTCTTATTTTAGAAATACCTACTGGTGTTTTGGCTGATTTACTGGGAAAGAAGAAAACTTTAATTCTTTCTAGTTTAATGTATGTTATAGAGGTAGTTATAATTGCATTTTTTAACGGATTTTGGCCTTTATTAATTGCAAAAATTATCAGTGGAATGGGGGTGAGTTTAAGCTCGGGCACGGGGAGTGCGTTAATTTATGATTCTTTAACGAGGTTGGGTCGAGAAGAAGAGCATAAGAAAATTTTAGGAAAATTATTGTACTTAACAAATATCTCTATGGCTATAGTGTTTATTACAGGAGCATATCTATTTACATTATATTACAAGCTTCCTGCTTATTTATCTTTACCTTTTTTAATAGCTAATCTTGTTGTTGCTTTCTTTTTAAAAGAACCATTTAATCCTTCAAAGAAATTCAATATTAAAAATGCATATGCACATTTAATAGAGGGGTTAAAGTCTTTTTTGAAAAATAAATATTTAGTTTATCTAGCATTATTTACTTTAATCATTGGTTCTACTATTAGTATGATGTTGTCTTATTCTTCAACATATTATGAATTAATATTTATTCCAGTTGCTTTAATTGGAGTAATTGCTTTTGTACAGAGTCTTTTAACTGCTTATTCTTCTAGAAGAGCACATAAATGGGAAGAAAAGCTGGGCGAAAGAAAGTCTTTATTTTTTATACAATTAATAATAATTTTAGCCTTATTATGTATGGGTTTTATGCTACCTAAAGTAGGATTCGTGTTTTTACTAATTATTTCTTTTACAGGAGGATTTTATTCTGTTTTAATCGGAGATTATGTAAATAGGCATGTCAAAAGTTCTCATAGAGCAACAATGTTGTCTATTAATAATATGTTTGATAACATTGGAGAGTTTTTGCTATTCCCTGTTTTAGGTTTCGGTATTAAAAGTATAGGTATGGGCAATACTTTTACTTATTTTGCACTTTTCGTAGTAGTATACTTAGTAATTTTATGGTTTGTTTTTAGAAAAGTATCTAGTAATTCTTGAGACTTATAGAAATGCAGAGGAGATTAAATAGTTTTATAAATTATTAGTATTCTTAATACTTTATGGATGAAAAGAAGAAACTTGAAATTGAGAAACAGGCAAGGGATATACTTGCGAAGTTTGGAAAGAGTTTAAGTAATATTGAATTGAATACTAAAAAAACTAAAATAGGTCTTGGAGGGTTTAGAAAAGAGGGGCAGGGAAAGAAATGTGATTCTGAGTTTAGAGAAAGTATGTTCAAGAATGCTCCAAAGAAAGAAGGAGATTTTATAATTGCAGAGACAAAGAACTGGTAGTTTAAAATAGAATTATCTTATGTCAAGGAACTTGATGTTCTGATTGGATGAATAAGGGTTTAGGAAGAGAGGTTAGCGAGATGAATTGGAGATAATAAATAATTTGAAAGTATAAATTTAAATGTAGTTTACTAAAAATAAAAATGGGCTAAATAAAAACGCCCAACCGGATAAGCAGTAGTTTTCGCGAACTATGATAATTTGTAGGTGAATAACTATATAAACTTTTCTGTCGTCGAGGCTATGTGTAAATTCTAAGTCATAAACCTTGGATTGATTTTCCATTGATATTTTGCTCGGTTCAAAACATTAATATTATGATTAATCCATCTCAAAGTTTCTTCATTTATTCTCGCAGAAGGCAAGCGAGAATAAACCGAATTCCCCAAAAGAGATTTCTTGCTATGATTTGTTGATTCAACATTGCTTCTTTTGTGATAATGTTTTCCATATTCTTCAGGAGTATTTTCAAACTCCATATTCATTATTTTCCAAGGCATACAACCTCTTGACTTTCCAGCCCAATTCTTCCAAACTTTGAAGTAGGGCTTTGCACCTACTTCAACAACTTTCCAACAATTATCTTTGCACCAATATCTTCCATCACCTGAAAATTCTTCAACATTAAAATTTTTAGCAGTTTTATCTACGTGTTCTCTAAAAATAAGATTATCTCTCCCAGATTTTAGTTCAACGTTAAGAGCTGTAACAACATTGCTCTTAACTCCAGTAGTAATATGAATTGTCAAATGATATCTTTTCTTAATTTCTTTTTTACATCTCAAACTATACCAACTGGAAAATAAATTTGTTCTTATTCCAGTTGCATCAGTTGCAAAATCATGTTCAATTTTGGATAGAGGTTTTGAACTTTCTTCTATCAAGTTTTCTAAGACTAATTGCAGAGAATTATTTTCTCGATAATTTGATAATGTTTTAAAGCACGGAATATCTAAGGTTATTATTCCGAATTTCTTTAGCAAGAGAAGAAACCCTCTTGCTCTTCTCAAAGAGAAATTAGGAAATTTATGAATTATTATTAAAGATCCCATTATACTTTTCATTTTTCTTCCTTTGCAAACATAATTTGTTAGATATCTAACAAATTCAAAGAAATTTAGGAATTCAGTTTCTTGAATTTTGTTATATATTGATTCATTTCTAGGCCATCTCTTTTTCTTACCCATTTATTAATATATACAGATATATATTATAATGTTGCTAAACAATCTTTCACAAACTTTATATATACTAATATATACAAGTATATATGCGAAAAATTACGATTAAAAAAGAGAAATTGTACTTTGAAGATGAAATCGAAGGATTATTTGAAAAAGTTGTAACTAAGTTTGGTTCTGGTGCAAAGATTGATGCGCCTAAAGAATTTCTAGGGAAAAAAGTTTATGTGTTAATTAGGAAGTAAATTTACACATAGCCTGTCGTCGATATTTTGCAGAGAACGCCCTAGACGCCAAACTGGTAAGGCAGCAGTCTAATAAACTGTGTTTTCGCGAACATCTGGGTTCGATTCCCAGCTAGGGCGCACTCTGCTTTGTTTTACTTGAGCAAGAATTATAGGAAATCACTTCAATAATCGGAATTTTTCTTGTGATTCCCTATCTAGCAAACAACAAAAACACTAGGGAAATTAAAGTTGTTTACTATAACTGATGTATTATACGCAGAACAAGGGTTTAGGAAGAGGGTTCAACAAATGGGCGGAGGATAATAAGCGATTAAGCAGGCAATAGCATTTAGGTTACTAGGTATACTAATCTTATGTGACTTGGTAGCATAAAGCTTATAAATAAGTTATACATGTCTAATTTATGGAACAGATAATAGTTGCTAAGAAATGGGGAAATTCATTTGGAATAGTTATACCTATGGAAATTGTTAAGAGAGAAGGTATCAATGAAGGAACTGAGATGATTGTAGACATTAAAGCAAAACATAAGACTAAAGTCAAAGAAGTTTTTGGAATATTAAAAAAGGAATTAGCTAAAATAGATACTCAAAAAGCATTAAAAGAGGTGGATAAAGCTTTTTGGTCTCCAAAATAGAATGAGCTATTTTTTTGATACATATGCTTTGGTAGAAATTGTTAAAGGAAATGAAAGTTATAAAAAATATTCAGAATTAACTTTTGTAACAACTACTTTAAATTTGTCAGAGTTTTATTTTTATTTATTATCTAGCTTAAGTGAAAACAGGGCAGAAGAGATTTTACGAAAATTCAATTTTGATTTTTTAGAAATTGATGAGAAAATAGCAAAAGAAGCAACAAAATTTAGGAAAAAAAATTACAAAAGGGAGCTAAGTTATGCCGATTGTGTAGGTTATATTTTATCTAAATCGAAAGGTTTCCATTTTTTGACAGGAGATTCATTTTTTGAGAATGTAGAAAATGTAGAGTTTGTGATTTAACTTTTCTTATCTGTTAAATTTTCTGTTTTTAAGTTAGCTAAGAACTGGTAATCATAACCCTTAAAAATGATGTTTTTCTATAGAGAGTATGGCGAAAAAGACTAGTCAAAAATCTGTAAAAAAGGAAAACAAATCTGTTAAAAAGATTGCTAAGGTAGCTAAAGAGGTTGAGAAAGATGAAGGGGGAACTTCTCTCGATGATGCTTTTGGAGATGATGAAGATGTAATTTATGCTGAGTCTAAGCCTAGGAAGGAGAAGAAAAAAACTGAAGAGGAAGAATCTGAAGAGGAATTAGATGTTGAAAATGATATTGATGGAGAGTTAGATGCTATTGAAAGGGGAGTTGGGGAGCTCTCAGTTGAGCAGTCTAACTATGAAATAAAAGCCAGTAAGCCGATTGCTCAATTGAAAAAAGGAGATAAAGTTAAAGTTGATGGAATCCAACTTGAGGTAGATAGTCATTATGTTTTGATGGATCATAAAACTACTAAAGAAATGACTTTGGAATTGTTTGATCCTAAAAATGATCAGGATTACCAGTTGAGATATTTTGATGATCAAGTAGATTCTACACTTGAATTTTATGAGCTTAAGGAAATTATGTATATTAAGAAAGTATTTAGAAAAGTTGAATGGTGACCATTGAATTTATTAATCTTGATTTTGTAGTGATTTTATGAAAAGGATTGTTTTGAGTTTGTTTTTGGTTGCTTTATTAGTTGGAATTGTTTCGGCTATTGATTTTCCTGTTGCAACTAATCAATATGTGAATGATTTTGATGGAGTATTGAATCAGGTGCAAAAGCAGGAGTTAATTGGATTGTTTTATGGAGTGGAGCAAAATACAACGGCTGAAATTGTATTTGTTTCGGTTTCTGATTTGAAGGGATATGATATTTCTCAATATGCAACTGAATTGGGGCAGAAATGGGGCGTTGGTAAATCTGATAAGGATAATGGGCTTGTAATTTTGTATGCTTCGGATGTTGGAAAAATTTATGTTGCAACAGGATATGGATTGGAAGGAATTCTACCTGACTCTAAGATAGGGAGAATATTGGATGAAAATTATGTTCCTTTAAGAGATTCTGGAAATTTTAGTGATGGAATAGTGCTGGCTTCCGAGGTTTTTGCACAGGAGATATTTGATAATGCTGACGAAGTTAGATCTGGAAAGGCGGGTGGGCAAACTACGAGTTTTGCTTCATTGGTTGTATTGATTTTTATTGGAATGATATTTGTAGCTTTATTTATTTTCTTTGCTTCAGGAATAAATAGGAAAAAAAGAGGATTTGGAGGATTTTGGAACTTCTTTTTTGCTGATTTTCTTGCGAGAATGGTATTGGCTTCGATATTGGGAGGAAATAGAAGCTCTGGGAGTTCTGGTGGATTCGGAGGAGGGGGTTTTGGTGGAGGTGGATTTGGCGGTGGAGGCGCAGGGAGATAACGATTCAGAAGGTTTTTAAATAGAATTAGTTTGAAGTTAATATGAAAAAAGCAACAATGATTTGGATTGGAGTAGGAATCGTAGTTTTGATTTTAGTTCTTTGGGTTATTGGTGGTTATAACAGGTTTGTGACCATGGATCAAAATATTCAAGGGAAGTGGAGTGAAGTTGAGAGTCAGTATCAAAGGCAATCTGATTTGATTTATAATCAATTAATACCTACGGTTTCAAGTTCAGTTAAGGTGGAGACGCAGTTCGTTAAGGATGTTATTTCTGCTAGAACTGCATATGTTGGTGCTACGACTCAGTTGCAGAAGGATACTGCAGGACAGCAGATGAATGCAGGAGTTACTGCTTTAGTAAATGCTGTTGCTGAGAATTATCCAACTCTTCAGGCAAGCACACATTATACTCAGTTAATTGATGAGCTGGCTGGAACACAAAATAGAATTACAACTGCAAGAGGAAGATATATTGAAGGCATACAAGGATATAATACAGCAATAAAGAGATTCCCTGGAAATATACTTGCTGGAGTATTTGGATTTTCAGGAAAAGAGTATTATCAATCTCAATCTGGAACTGATACACCAAGTTTAGGAACTGGAGTTTTGCCTTAAGGCAAAACTAAGGGTAAGATTTAATAAGGTTTTTCTGTAAGTTCTTTTATGGTTGAGGGATTTGTTGAATCTAAGGTTGGAAAGTATTTGGATAAAATAAATAGAGATAATTCAAAGATGAATATATTCTTGCATTTAAATGATAATGCTATTGAAGAGGCGAGAATTTTGGATGAGAAAGTTGCTAAAACAGGGAAAAAAGGAAGATTATATGGGTATGTTATTGCTGTTAAGAGCAATATTAATGTTAAAGGAATGATTGTTAATTGTGCTTCTAAAGTGCTAGAGAATTATGTTTCTGGATATGATGCAACTGTTATTGAGAAGATAAAAGTAGAGGATGGGGTCATAATCGGAATGGTAAATATGGATGAATTTGCATGTGGAACTTCTGGTGAAAAAAGTGCGTTTGGAGCTACGCAAAATCCTTCGACTAAAGGAAGAATTCCTGGAGGTAGTAGTAGTGGGAGTGCTGCTGCGGTAGCTGCTGGAATGTGTGATGTTTCTTTGGGAAGTGATACTGGAGGAAGCATAAGAAATCCTGCCTCACATTGTGGAGTAGTTGGAGTTAAACCTAGCTATGGATTTGTTTCAAGATATGGTTTGATTGATTTATCTATGAGTTTAGATCAGATAGGTCCAATTGCTAAGAATGTTGAAGATGCTCTACTTGTTTTGGATGTAATTAGGGGAAAAGATGAAAGAGACACGATAAGTATTGAATCTAATGCATTAAAATTGGAGGAGGTTGGAAAGATTAGTGTTGGTGTATTGAGAGTTAAAGGAGTAGACAAGAGGATTCAAGGATTGATAGATAAAAAGACTGGAGAAATTGTAAAAAAGAATGGTTGGAAATTGGGAGAAGTAATAATAGAGCATATAGACTTGGCTGTGCAAACATATTATCCTCTTGTTTATGCTGAATTCTTTTCTGGAACAAGAAGATTTGATGGGAGAAGATATGGATATAAATTTGAGGATGTATGTGGAGAAGAGGTTTTAAGGAGAGTTCTTGGAGGAGCAGAGATAACTAAAGCAGAGTTTAAGGGGAAATACTATCAGAAGGCTTTGACTGTTAAGGAGATGATTCGAGATGAGTTTCAGAAGGCTTTTGAAAAGTATGATTGTATTGTTTCTCCGGTTTTTCCTATTTTACCTTGGAAAGTAGGGGAAGGAGCTAAAATGAGTGTTGAAGAGGACTATGCTTGTGATATTTTGACTTGTCCTTCCAATCTTGCTGGAATTTGTGCAATTAGTGTTCCTGCTGGAAATATAAAAAATGGAAAAGAAGAAATTCCGGTAGGCATTCAAATAATGGCTGGAAGAATGCAAGAGAGCAAGATGTTAAGTATAGCGAAACATTTTGACATGTTTCGCTGATTCTCGCAATAAGAGCTATTGCTCAAATATAGCAAAACATTTTGAGTAATCATCGTACGGGTAATCTGTTTTCGATTTTTCGTAAATACCCTATAGCTTGCTGTGGGGATAAAGTCCTAGCAGGATTAAGTTGAACACC
>JBBTAF010000012.1:0-31692 GCA_038044305.1 Nanobdellota archaeon | reverse complement strand
ATGAAAAATATATCAACTTACTTTGATAAGGAGGGAAGTATTATGGTTTAGTGTAGTTAACGGAACTCCTCTTCCATATCACTATGTCGGTATTGGTTCACAAAGTAAAAAAATGGAATCACATTCAAATCATATAATCTATTCACTTCTTCCTGCATATTTATCTGTTCTTGATAAAGATCCAAGTGGTTATGCCTTATTTGCTTTTCAATATGCATCTAGTTTTGTAATATCTATTGGTAATTTTGGATATGATACACCGACTCAGGGACAGATGTATTCAAATGGCAACTTGGCTCTTAAGCTATACACTAATCTTGCTCTTGAGAGTGCGTTCCCAGATTTTAAAATCGGTAAAAGTCCTGATACTACAAAATCATTTGAGTTCCTTAGAAGAACTGCGCCTATTGGAATGATAGTACCTCCTTGGGGAAGAGTAGGAGGAAATGAGGTTGAGCGTGATGAGTATGGTGTATATAGTGCAATACCTACTTTTGAAGCAAATACCATATATAGTCCATATGCTGCTATAACTGGAGTTAAAACTTTTTTAAGTATGAAGGAAGAGATATTGGCACTTAGAAATCCAAACTTTCCAGATAACCATTACCAGAAAGCTTTTGTAGAAATCTTCTATCCGTTTCTATGGCCCGAGAATCCTGTGAAGGAATTAGATGCTTCGCCTGTTAAACTTTATAGGAGTGGATGGGTTACTGCTGCTTCAGAAAATCCTTATACTAAGAGTACTTTTCTTAATGGAACTGGTTTTATCTTTGAATGCAGGTCTAGAGGAGGATATAGTCATTCTTTTTTTAATGATAATACTTTTAAGTTATGGGCTTATGGGCAAGAATTGAATATGCCTAGTGGAGCAGGCGTGGAAGACTCCTTTAGTGATTCTTTGATGGCTCAAAATTCTATTTATGTACACTCAGTAGATCAGTCAAATGGTGAACCTTTTTACAAACATGTGTGTCAGTTATATTCTTTTAAGAATACCAGCGATTATGTATATTCTGCAGGAGATGCAGTTAATGCTTACAAGCAAGCTAGTACATCTGCTACAAGAAGATATGTAGAGAATCTTACCGATGCTAAACGTCACATTTTGTTTGTCAAGAACAAATATTTTGTTATATTTGATAATTTACGCGCAAAAATACCGTTAAGATATACATGGAAGGACAGTATGTTTTATGATCATGATTTCTTAATAGATAATATAACAAAGAGAGGAACTTATAAACAGGGCAATGTAACCATAAGCTTTGTTATGATTGGAAATCCCTCAAATCTTGAATATCTTGATTTAATAAACGAAACAGCACTGACGAATCCTTATACTGGAAAAGAATATACTTCTACGATTTCTGAGACTCATAATGACCCTCATATTTTTCCAATTCATAATCTCTGGATTTCGAACAAAAATCTTTCTAACGAGTTTAGGTTTTTTACTATATATTATCCGACTAAGGATGGGGAAAATAGCCCTACTATAACTCAAAGAGATGAATTGACTGCAAAGATCATTAATTCAGATGGAACGACCGATGTTATCTCATTTTCAGACAATCCTCCTATAGATACTACTATTTGGGTCAATACTAAAGAAATTGATGGGTTTATAGCAAATCCTTATGTAAACACAACTATAAGCATATGCAGTGATTCTGATAATGATGGATATGGCGCTAGCAATGGAAATATGAATATTGTAAGCGGATGTACCTATAATGGAATAGATTGCAATGATTCTAGTTTATTATTTAATCCAACTGCAATCGAATTAAAAGACGGCAAGGATAATAATTGTGATGGGATAATTGATAATGGTGCTGGAACTCCTACTGTAATAAGCATTGAAGCAGAGGAATTTAATCTCTCAGGTTCGGGTTTAGAGATTAAATTTGATTTGCATAATGCAAGTAACGGTGCTTATGTTTATTCGAAAGAGGGAAGTGGTTTATTAAACAACTTTAATTCTTCAATTTCTGCTAAATATAACTTTTCTTTAAGAGACGATCAGAAAGACTATTATTATGTTTGGGGGAGAACTTATGTTCCAGATGTAAGTGGAGGAAGTGACAGCTTTTTTGTTAAGTTTGACTCTTCTAAGTTGGAAAAAATATGGACTTTATCAAGTTTGGTTAAAAAATGGGTTTGGGTAAAAGTACAACAGTGGGGTAAAGATTATCTTTATGTTAATCTTTCAAGTGGAAACAATATTATTTATCTTCAAAAAAGAGAAGATGGTGCAATGATTGATAAAATTATTATTACTAATAATGTAACGTATATTCCTAATGATGCGAGGGATTATGTTCAAGCAGTGATTAATTGTGTTGATTCTGATAATGATGGATATGGTGAGAATGTAGCAGGGCGTTATGGTTATTCCAAGGGGTGTTTTAAGAATGAGCCTGATTGTAACGATAACAATATGAATGTTAATTCTGGAGTTGAGGAATTATGCGATAATAATATTGATGATAATTGCGATGGGCAAATAGATGAGGCTTTGTGTTCAAGGGATTGTACTATTGCTAATTCATGTTCTAGTTTTCCAAGTCAATGTAATAATAAAGTTTGCATTCCATTAAGTGTTTCTAATTGCTGGAGCGCTCCTAAATGTAATTTGAATCAGTTGGCATGTGTTTATACTGTTCCAAGGGATTGCAGTGACGGTGTTGCATGTACAGTTGATTCTTGTAACGAAATAGGAGGGTGTTTGCATATTCCTGATGACACTCAATGTAGTACAGTAGGATATAAGTGCGATATTAACTTAGGATGTATTTACAATCCTTCATGTAACAATCATAATGGGACATTTATTCCAAGGAGTGGAGAAACTTCAATTACCATTGAAGCTGAAAACTTTTGTGAAAGCATAAATACTCCTGACTCTCAAGGAGATTCGTGGATAAAAATGAATATTTCTGGGAATTCTGTTCTATCAGTAAAAACTTTGCCTGATGATGGGAGTTCATCAGGTGGAGAGACTGCTAAAATCTCATTTAGATTTAAAGTGAATGAAACTGGAAATTACAATCTAAGCTGGAGGGCGTTTGCTATTGATGGGAGTAGCGATAGTGTTTTTGTTATTTTTGGAACTCAGTCCTATCAAGTTAATGATAATTGGAAACCTAATCAGTGGCATTGGGTTAATTCTACCACGTTTAATTCATCTTTGTCCTTGGGATTGCTTAATGCTAATCAACAATACGAAATATTCTTTAGAAAAAGAGAAGATGGTTATGCAATTGATAGAATATTTATAGCAAAAGAGGACTCTTTGTTTCCAGTTGGAAACTCAGTTGGACCTAATGAGAGTTTTATTGAACCTAAATGTGGCGATGGGATTTTAGAAACTGACAAGGGAGAGGATTGTGATGATGGAAACTTAATTGATGGAGATGGTTGTGCAAGTGATTGTATAATTCATAATATTCTCTCTTCTACCTGTGGAAATTCTATTGTTGAGTTTGGAGAGGATTGTGAAAATGGTCTATCTATTGGAACTGGATGTTTAGCTAATAATTATACTGGAGGAAATGTTTCTTGTAATAATTGTCAATATGATTTTAGTGGATGTATTGGAGGAAATATTGTGATTGGTGATTCTGGAACTGGAGGGAGTCCTGGAGGAGGCGGAAGCGGAGGTAGTGGTGGAGGCGGAGGAGGTGGAGCATCAAATGGTAATGTGTTGAATGGGACTCCTATTGATAATGAAAGTTATGTTCCTTTTGGAAACGAGAGTTTGGGTAGCGGAAGTTCTTCTTCTGGCGATAATGAGAATGGTTCTACAGATTCTTCTTCAACATTATTGGATTCTCTAAAGGAATTGTTTAGTAAGAGTTGGGTGATTTGGAGTGCTTCGATATTAGTAATTATTGTTGTGATTGTAATTGTTTTGGTAATTTTGAGAGGCAGGAAAGGAAATGATAAAAACAAGACTGCTTCGAATTATGCTTATTCTGATAGAGAAAAAAAAGTTAGAGAAGTTAAGAAATTACTTGATGAAGGTGAGAAAATGTTTTCTTTGGGTAATATTGCAGGGGCAAGAGAAAAGTATGCTCAAATAAAGAAAAGTTATGGGTCTTTGGATAAGATTGATCCGACGATTAATTCAAGGATTATGACGTTTTATAAGAAATTGAGTGGAGAATATTGATCATTTGGATGACTTTTTATACTCTTCTTTTGTGAGTTTTTTATGCCTGATCATAATGTTTCCAGAAAATTAAGGATTGCAGTAGTTACTCAGAGTGTTGAAGCAGATAGGTATGTATTTAAGAATCATAGAAAAGAATTAGCACAAAGAGGATTAGATGTTGATTTTGATATAAGAGAAATTCATAGCATGGTTGGGAAAGATTATCAAATGTTTTCAGGATATTCCGGATTATTGGTTCATCCGGGAATGTCTTTACAAAAATCAATGCTTAGTAGATTACAAAAGTTAGAAGGAATTAATTGGGCACTGTATTGTTTAGATATTGGAGATTCTGAAGTTATATCTAATGAGAATAATAGAATATTTGATATAACTGACTTAGATGGAATTGTAGACTATTTTATTGGAGAACAAAAATGATAAACAGTATATTCACTATAAATCAGAGAGATAGAAAGACGCAGGCAAGAATTGGCATTCTTAAAACTAAGTCAGGAGATATAGAAACTCCATTCTTTATGCCTGTGGCTACAAAGACTGCTGTAAAGCATGTAAGCACTGAAGATTTAGAATCAATGAAAGCAAAGGCGATAATTAGCAATGCCTTCGTGTTATCGATGAGACCCGGTGTTGAACTTATTAAAAAAGCAGGAGGGATTGGGAAATTTATGACATGGAGTGGTATTGTTTTTACTGATTCTGGAGGTTTTCAAATGTATTCTCCTTCTTTATATGAAGGAAGTACTGATGAGGGGGTGCGTTTTAGAAATCCTTTTTCTGGAGAAGAATTGTTTATGACTCCTGAGAAAGATATGGATATTCAAATTGGTTTGGGAAGTGATGTTGCGATGTGTTTAGACAGTATGCCTTTATTGCATAATTCTAAGGAAGAGATTGAAGAGGCTGTGAGAAAAACGGCAATTTGGGCAGGTAGATGTATAAATCATCATTCGAATGTGCAAAGAGATTTATCAAAAGAGAAGAGGCAATTATTATTTGGAATAATTCAAGGAGGAATTTATGAGGATTTAAGAAAGATTAGTGCTAGATACCTTACTGATCTTGATTTTGATGGTTATTCAATTGGAGGACTTGCTTTAGGAGAAACAAGAGAGGACGAAATGAAAATGATCGAGGTAACAAAGAAATTTATTTCAGAAGATAAACCTGTTTATTTAATGGGAGCAGGAAATCCTGGAGAACTTGTTGAGGCAATTGCAAGAGGAGTTGATATATTTGATTCTAGATTTCCTACTAAGAATGCTAGATCTGGCACTATATTTACTTGGAAAGGAAAATTGAATGTAAGAGGGGAGCCATGTAAAAGTCAGTTTATTCCATTGGATGAGGAGTGTGACTGTTTTGTTTGTAAAAGATATACTAGGGCATATATAAGACATCTATTAAAACACAGGGAAGGGGTGGGTTATCAACTTTCAAGTTACCATAATCTTTATTTTCTTCAAAGATTAATGGATAAAAGTAAAGAAGCAATTAGGAATGGAAACTTTGATGAATTTAGAAAGAAAATCGCAGAATTATATCCTGATAGTGTTTAGAAAGATATATAATTAATGAATAAGTTGGAATAATATGGATAAAATAGCGTTAGACAAAAAAGAAAATAGTGGTTGGTTTATTCTAGCGGAGGATGGTTTGAGAGAGATTTTGGATAATAAGAAAGATGAGGAAGTTTGGGGGAAATACCTGTTTTAAAATGGTAGAGTATGATTCTAAGACTAAGGAAGGAAAATGTATATTTTGTGAGATTGCTCAAGGAAAAAGGCAACCTCTTGGAGGAGGAAAATTTTGGGAAACTGAAAAATATCTTGCTTGGTTATCTCCTTTTCCAAATACAAAGGGGTTTTCTGTTGTAATCCCTAAAAAGCATTATGGAAGTGATGTTTTGCAGATGCCAGATTCTGATTTAAAGGATTTTATTATTGAAGCTAAAAAGGTTGCAAAGTTAATGGTTGATAAATTGGATAATATTGGAAGAGTTGGACTAATAATGGAAGGAACTGGAATAGATCATGCGCATATAAAGCTAGTGCCATTTAATGGGACAGGATATATGAAGAAGGGAGAATGGAAGCAGGTTCATAGTGGAGTTAATACTTATTTTGAAAAATATTTAGGTTACATTACCTCAAATGATGGACCAAGAGCTGAAGATGGAGATTTGATTGAGCTTGCAAAGAAATTGAGGCAATAGATTTAAAAAAAGAGAATTTAGAAAAGTCAAGGTTGTTGATGGCAACGAGGCAAGTAATTTGGTTTATTTGGTTGAAAAATGATACTCCTTATACTCCTACATTATATCTTATTATACAAAAGTATATAAATATGTAGGAGCATAGTATTATATGGTCATAAGGGAAAAAATAAAAGGAAAAAGTAAGTATTATTATCTTTATATTAATATAAGGAAAGGAAATAAGGTAATAAGCAAGCAAAAATACTTGGGCAAAGAAATTCCCAAAAATATTGAAGAAATAGAAAGAGAATTTGAGAGAGAGGCAAATGAAGATTTTTGGAATAGAATAGAAAAAATAAGAAACAGTTTTCAAAAAGAATGGAAAAATATTCCTGAAAGTGTAAAGAAAAAAGAATTGGAAGAGATATCTATTGCTTTTACTTATAATACTAACGCTATAGAAGGTTCTACTATTACCTTGGAAGAGGTTAGAGAAATTGTTCAAGATAAAATTTCTCCTAACAAACCCATAAGAGACGTGAGGGAAGCAGAGGCGCATAGTAATGTATTTTTAAATATGCTAGAAAAACGAGAAAAGATAACTAATAAGTTGCTTCTTGGATGGCATCAAAGGATATTTGGAGAGAGTAAATCTGATATCTCTGGAAAATTTAGAGACTATTTAGTGAGAATTGGATTATATCTTGCTCCGGATTGGCAGGAAGTAGAAGGAATGATGGATAAAATGATAAAATTTATCGAGCAATCGAAGATTAATCCAGTTGAATTGTCTGCAAGAGCACACTATAAATTTGAAAAGATTCATCCTTTTGGCGATGGAAACGGAAGAATTGGAAGATTATTAATGAATGATATTTTGTGGAAGGCAGGATATCCTATGTTAATAATAGAATACAAAAAAAGACGTTCGTATTATAAGGCATTACAAAAAGATGAAGAGGGTTTTGTAAAGTATTTTATTAGAAGGTATATGACAGTTCATAAGAAAAGATATTTGGGAGTATAGTCATAAACATTTTTTCTATGTCCTATTTTGATAACTAACACAATAAGTTCATTGTCTTTTATTTGATAAATTGTTCTGTAATCTCCAATCCTTAAACTCCAAAAGCCTGCAAGAGTTGCTGTTAAAGGTTTTCCTAATCTAGGGTTTTCGGATAATAATTCAATTTTGTCTAAAATTCTATTTCCAGTAGATTTATCACATTTCTTTATGAATGCTTCTGCTTCCTCTGAAAGAATCACCTCAAAAGGCATTCTATTCTATCTCCTTTCTTACTTGCTTTAGTGTTTTGAACTTTCCTTTATTATAATAATCTATTCCCTTTGCTATTCCCCTCATAATTTCAGGATCTGACAGGATTTCTATCGTTTCTACAAGACTTTCTTTATCTTGATTTTTTGGGGAGAATGAATGAACTAATCTTAAAATTAAATCGTTGTATGTTTCTCTTTTATGTATCTTGATAGAATTTAGTCTATTTTTTAGACTTTCATCGATTTGTATTGTGGTAACCATATTATTCTATAGAGAGCTATAGTTTATAAATTTTACTAATTAGAATCCTTTCTTTTTCTTTAGAAAACTGACTAATTCTTTACTTATATATGGCTTTCCATTTACTAGATTATATTTGTATGGGAGAATGAAAGACTCAATCTTATTTTTTCTTATTTCTACTTCATTTTGGAATTGCATTTCATTCAATGAAGTTCCAGATAGTATTCTATGGGTTACAAAAACAGCATTATCTGTGCTGAATTGTTCTTTTCCTATGTTTCTTTTTTCTGCATTAGGGAGAAATTTAGTTAGTTCTGGACCTGTTCGTTTTCTTGGAGGGTTGTCTCCTAAAATTCCTCCAAAAACGAAATAGCTAAACTTAGAATCTTCAGGCGAGAGTGTTTTTTCTCCATCAGGATCTAAGACACAAAGATTACTTAGTGGGAGATTTTTTATTGATTCTTGGAAAATTTTTCCATATTTTTCCAATTTATTTTTATCTTTCTTTTTGATGTTAGTAAACCAGAGGCTATTTTTCCCGATTAACTTAGAGATATGTTTGTATTCTATTAAGCACCAAGGAAATAGTTCTGGTTCTAGATGTTCTATAATAAATGTATGTTGTGTCATAGGGCTTTATGATTTGAATATTAATAAATTATTACTTTGGTTTAGGTGTTTATCATAGTGTCATTATATAGTTACACTAGTAGAAAGATTTAAATAGTAGTATTTTATACTACTTTTAAGTTAAAATATGGTATCCGAAAATAATAGGTTAGCAATAGAAAAATTGGAAAGTGGAAGTTATCAAAATGATAGAGTAATCTCTCTTGGAGGTGCATCTTTTACTGCAAGAGATATTTTAGTAAAAGCTCCATTAATTGCAAGACTGAATGCCTATTTTGTTGGAGGCACTGGAAGAGGAAAAACTCAGCTTGGCAATGACTTAATAGGATGTTTTCCAGATTCTTCTTGCTATGCTATGGGAAGACCTGATTTTGAGCCTTCTGAATTACTAAAGCAAATGAGACTTGATAAAATTAAAAATGCAGTAACTGACAGAGATTTAGTTCAATTGACTGAAAATGTGAGAAAGAACTTGTTCTTTATAGATGAGCTAAATAGAGCACCTCCAATAGTACAGAACTATTTCTTCGACTTTTTCGATGGAAAATTGGTTCACGATGGTAGAATATTGAATTTGGGAACTGATGGATATAGTGTAGGTTTTGCAACTGGAAACTTGGGTGATGGTGAGTATGTGGGAGTATCAGATTCTGATAGGGCTCTAAAAGACAGAATGCATTTAATTGTCAAATTAGATCATCCAGATTATAGAGCAAGACCAGTTAATCTTTTAGATGTTTTTAGAGGTAAGAGAAGTCCTCAATCGGATATGCCTACTAATACCAAAGGAATTACAAGAGAAGAAATTTTGGCGTTAAATAGAGAGTTTAAAGGAAGAGAGACTCATCCAATTCTTCCTATTTTAGGTGTTTATTTTACTGAAGGACTTGACTATTTGGAAAATGTAAAGGGAAATAGTAAAATTGCCTGTGACTCAAGATGGCCAAATTTGGAAGGAATCAAAACTGATAATGATGAAAATAAATTATTTCCTCTTTCTCCTAGAGGCGTTTTGTCTGCAATAGCTCTTACAGGTGCTTTGCAAATGATTGGAGAAGCAAAGGGAGAAAATCCTCAAGTAATTCCTTTGTTTTTGGATGCTTTGAGATTTACTATTCCATATTCTGGAGTAATGGCTCCTAGATATGTTGAGCAGGAACATGGAGGGGATGTTTATTCTGCGTTTGATACTCTTCTTGGAAACGATTCTGGGAACAGAACAGAGATATCTGAAAAATCTTCAAAACTCGAGGAGGCAGTTGCTTTGGCGGAGGCAGGAGTAACTGATGCAGATTTGTTAAATGATATTTCACCTGTTAAGGGAAAATGGTCTCCAGTAAGAGAAGCGATAGAGGATTATGCTCAGAAGAATAAATTAGATAACTCTTCTGCAAGAGTTAAGCTTAGAGAAATTGTGGAACAAGTACATCAAAGTGGCGGAGGAAAATAATGAGCAACTCTGATTTATATCAATCTTGGCTGATGAGATATGCAGAGAGAAAAAACCAAGAGGCTAAATTGCCTCCTGCTCCAGTAGCTCCTGTTGTTCAACCTGATCCAAATGCAGGAGTAGTTTCTCCAGTACCAACTGGAGTCATAACTTTCAAATCTGCATTCTTGCTAAAAGGACAATTTGGAAAAGATTTTCTTCAGGAGTATAATGCAAGAGTAAAGAGAGATTATGCAGACGCTTCTGCATTGAAAGTGTTGAATTGGGATGATAGTGGTAAAGTTGTTACTGGCTCAAATCCATTTGCAGTTATACTTGCAAATCAGATTCTAAGTCCAATGAAAATAAGAACTGCAACTCAAGGAGAATTGGAGGCAATTCTTAATAAAAAAAGTATTGAATTTGCAAATCATTATGAAGAATCTTCTTTAATTTGGAGAACTGATGCAGATCCAAATGAGTATCTGGCAAAGAATATTTCTGTACAATTGAGGAGACATAATCCCTCACTGAAAAATAATAGTGCATATGTAATTCCTCTAAATGCTCTATCATTAAAGAAAGATTCCAATTCTCCTCATAAATTGGCTTTTGTTCTAAACAATCCTGATTTATGTTTTGAGGCACCCATTCTGATGAGTAAAAACGGAAGTTATATTGATTCTGCTAAAATGAATCCTCAAACTGGATTACCTAGTCAGATTTATAGTACAGATCCAAATGGAAAGAATAGACAATTATGGACTATAAATTCTGGACTATCGAGGTTGTATTTGTACGGGGTCCTCGATGTTAGCTCGAACTACGAGGATCTTGCTTACTCGGGCTCGGGTGGTCAGGTAGTTTGCGTCAGTGGCGAAGCCACCGTGCCGAAAAAATTTGGGGTTGGAGCTCCATAGGAAGAGAAGGTAGGAAAAGATGAAAAGCGAACTTGAACAAATTAAACAAAAACTCGAAAAGAAAAAGAATAGGATAGGTTTAGTTGGAACTAGATTAAGAGTGGAAGAAGTTAGAGGGAAATCACTTGCAGCATATATTACTACCGATTGGAAAGAAATAGGTATTTCATATGGAGAAGATTTGAATTTAGTTCCAGATGAGGAAACTCAATCGTTTGTATATAAGAAAAGTATGAAAGATGTCTTGCTGGAAGTGGGAGAAGATATTTTGCAACATGAAACAGGACACAGGGAAAATAAAGTTGGAGAAAGGTACGGATGTCCTTATGATATAGAAACGCATGAAAGAATAAAAGATGCAATTACTAGGGGACTGGATTCAGTTGGGAAAAAAGGACTCGAAACATATGTAACAAATGCATTTGAAGATGTTTTAGATAATGTTAATTGTAGAAGGCATACAAATTTTGCAGGGCAGACATTATTTTGGAATAATCAGGGAATTGTTAATTCAGAAAGGGGCAAGTTCAATCCTTTTTATGAAGCATTTGTGAAAATTAATTTGAGATTGGCAGGTAATGCTTCTGATTATACTTTGTTGAGGAGATTTTTTACTGGAAAAGAAGAAGTAGATGAAGCAGTGAATGGATTTTTAGGGGAAATGAAAACTATGGTTCAGGAAGAAAATGTTTTTAGACTCCATGAAAAGAAGGGATTTGAGAAATTGTTCAATCGGAGGGATTTAAAGCAAAGAGCAGAAATGTGGGGTCAATTGGGATATAATTTTGCAGTTAATTTGGGTAAACTGTTGGATGACATTCCAAAGCAAAAAATGTTTGGCTCTGGTGAAGGAGATGAAAATTCCGAGGAAAGAAATCCATTTGACAGAGAAATGAAAATGCCTATTAATAGACAGAATGTTGCATTTGGTAGGTATCAGGCAGGTGAAGTTCCATTGGCTCATAGAAACTTGGAAGAGCAACTTTATGATTTATATAGAAGAATTTCAAAAGAAGTTCCAGTTGAAACAACTCATTATTCTGCAAGTCAGTCAATGCCTTTAGTTAGATTTGGAAGAAGATTTGTCAAAGAGGATGAACGAAAATTCAAATTTAAAGGAATAGGACTAAAAGATGGAGAATGGGAAGTAAGAACTACAAAACATCAAATTGATTATCCAGTTTCATATAAAAAGCATCCTCACAAATTTCCAAATTTCAAGTTGGCTTTAATAGATAGGTCTGGAAGTATGGCTTTGAATACTAAAAATGAAACAGATGCATCAGGAAATCCTGTGAATATTGGAAATACAAGTTATATTTCATGGGGTGATAATAGCAAGCATCATTTTGCTCTGAAAGGATATTTCGGAATAGACAATTTTTTCGAAAGACAGGGAGTTGGGCAGTATATCGAGAATAGAGTTATAGGATTCTCTGGAGAGTCTAGTGTAAGAGGCAATTCTGCACTTGTTGCAAAGTCATTATTAACTAAACCTTCTGGAGGAACTTCTTTAGATATTAATGGATTGGAAAGTGAATTGGAAGAGAACTCTTTAGTATTATCTATTTCTGATGGAGAATTTAGTATAGATGATACACAAAAGACAAGGTTCGAGGCGAAGGTTAGAACATCAGATTATGCTCACATTCAGATAGGCGGAGATACTGCTTTCTCTAATTACTTGAAGGGAATAGGCATTCCAGTTGTAAATGTAAATGGAGACGATGACTTATCAAAAGCAATGGTGTCATTTGTATCTAGTTATTATAAACAAAGTCCTAAAATCATTGGAGGTTCAGAATGAAACAAAAATTGAGTATTAGTATAGATGGAGAAAAGATAAAACTAATTGAAAACTTAGTTGAACTTGGCAAGTTTAGAAATAAAAGTCACGCACTCGAACAAGGTTTAGACATTTTGCTTAAATCAGAGGAGGAAAATAATGAGCAACTCTGATTTATATCAATCTTGGCTGATGAGATATGCAGAGAGAAAAAACCAAGAGGCTAAATTGCCTCCTGCTCCAGTAGCTCCTGTTGTTCAACCTGATCCAAATGCAGGAGTAGTTTCTCCAGTACCAACTGGAGTCATAACTTTCAAATCTGCATTCTTGCTAAAAGGACAATTTGGAAAAGATTTTCTTCAGGAGTATAATGCAAGAGTAAAGAGAGATTATGCAGACGCTTCTGCATTGAAAGTGTTGAATTGGGATGATAGTGGTAAAGTTGTTACTGGCTCAAATCCATTTGCAGTTATACTTGCAAATCAGATTCTAAGTCCAATGAAAATAAGAACTGCAACTCAAGGAGAATTGGAGGCAATTCTTAATAAAAAAAGTATTGAATTTGCAAATCATTATGAAGAATCTTCTTTAATTTGGAGAACTGATGCAGATCCAAATGAGTATCTGGCAAAGAATATTTCTGTACAATTGAGGAGACATAATCCCTCACTGAAAAATAATAGTGCATATGTAATTCCTCTAAATGCTCTATCATTAAAGAAAGATTCCAATTCTCCTCATAAATTGGCTTTTGTTCTAAACAATCCTGATTTATGTTTTGAGGCACCCATTCTGATGAGTAAAAACGGAAGTTATATTGATTCTGCTAAAATGAATCCTCAAACTGGATTACCTAGTCAGATTTATAGTACAGATCCAAATGGAAAGAATAGACAATTATGGACTATAAATTCTGGACTATCGAGGTTGTATTTGTACGGGGTCCTCGATGTTAGCTCGAACTACGAGGATCTTGCTTACTCGGGCTCGGGTGGTCAGGTAGTTTGCGTCAGTGGCGAAGCCACCGTGCCGAAAAAATTTGGGGTTGGAGCTCCATAGGAAGAGAAGGTAGGAAAAGATGAAAAGCGAACTTGAAAATAGTATGTTTCAATAGGGCATATTCGTTCAACGAAATTAATAAAAGAGCGTATTTTTAATTAAAATTCTCAATCATGCACGTATATTTGATTGAGCTACACGCCCTTTGCTTATGGCTTAATTTAAGCTATAAAATACAATCGCAACAGATAGTAATAGAAATATGAAACCTGAAGTGATGGTGACATGAAAAGTAAAAGGCTATCCTATCGAGGTTGTATTTGAACAGGAACCTCAATGTTAACTCGAACAACGAGAATCTTGCTAACTCGAACTCGAATGGTCAAATAGCTCTAAAATCATGCATGATTGATTCACAATGAAAACCTATAATAAATTATATTATTTTCTAGCATCAATGGGAAATTTGTTTATTGCATTGAGAAAAGCAAAAAAGGATAAAACTGGCAGAGAAGATGTGATTGAGTTTTGTAAGGATTCTGAAAAGAATTTATTAGATTTACATTATGAATTAACTAATAAGACATACAAACCTCGCCCATTGAATACATTTGTTCTAAGAGACCCTAAAACTAGGGTTATTTCTAAATCAGATTTTAGAGATAGAATAGTTCATCATGCTTTAATCAATGTAATTAAGCCTTTTTTGGAAAAGTTGTTTATATATGACTCTTGTGCTAATCAAATGAGAAAAGGAACGACATTCGCTTTGAAGAGATTTAGGAAGTTTCAGAGAAAAGTTACCCAAAATTTTTCTCAAGGAGCTTTTTGTTTTAAGGCAGACATAAAGCACTACTTTCAAGAAATTGATCATGAAATTCTAATTAATATTTTGAGAAAGAAAATAGCAGATGAAGAGGTTATTTGGCTCATCAAACAGATTCTAAATAATCAGACTAATATTTCGGAGGAGGGGGGAGAACGAGTTAAGGGAATGCCTTTGGGAAATTATACTTCTCAATTTTTTGCTAATGTCTATCTCAACGAGTTAGATTACTTTGTCAAACACACTCTAAAAGTAAAATATTATATCAGATATGTTGATGATTTTGTTATCTTTCATAAGTCTGAAAAACAACTAAAAGTTTGGAAAAAACAAATTGAGGGTTTCTTAAAAGAAAATTTAAAAATTGAATTGCATCCTAATAAATCCAGAGTTATTTCTCTTTCAAGAGGAGTTGATTTCGTAGGTTTTAGAAATTTTAATCACAGAAGACTCTTGAGAAAAAGGAATTATAAATCAATGTTTAGGAAAATTGAACTTTATGAAAAAGGAGTTCTAAATTTTGATAGTATACATGAGTCTTATCAAGGTTGGCAAGCCTATGCAATTTGGGGAAATACATACAAGTTACGTGAGAAAGTAAAAAGAAAAATTATAGATGTTTTATGGAGCAAGATATAGTAGCTTTTTATAACTAATTCAAAGAACTATATTTATTTCTTGTGACTATCAACCACGAAAGACAAATTACAAATGTGCCTAGAAAGATGCTAGCAAGGACATCTGAGAACCAGTGGACATTTAGGTAGATTCTTGCAAACGAGGCTAATAAAAATATGATTATAGAAATCATGAGAATTAGAGTTCTAGAGAGTTTGGATTTAATTTTAGGTCTTAGAATGAAAAAGAGAATTAGGAAAAAGACCGTTGCTCCTATTGCATGACCGCTTGGAAAACTAAAGCTAATAGCATCAATGAAATAAGGAATTGGTCTAGTTCTTTGAATCAAAAGACTAAGAAGTTCTTTGATTATAAAACTTAATCCTGCTCCGAGAATTAGAAATCCTGCAAGTTTGTTCTTTTTTTTGTAATAAAAATAAAATCCCATTAGAGCTAATATAGCTATTAGTGTTTCCGGATTTAGTATTGTAGTGAGAGTTTGAAAGAAAGATATTCCCGAACTTGTTCTTATTGTTGAAACTTTTTGTTGAATTGAAAGATCTATACTGTTCATTGTTGAATTTTGTTGAATCACTGCAATGGTTAGTGCGACAAAAATAATTAATGATATTAGTGCAGAAATAATTATCCTCTTCTTTTTATTTTCCATATATTATGATTGTTTAAATGGGTTTTAAGTGTTTTGATATGGAGAGTTAAGTTTATAATCTTCCTGTCTCTTTTTATTAGATGAAGCGAGAGTGGAATAGAGGGTTACTTACAATATGCTTTGCTATTATGATAGGTGTTTCAGCGTTTGGAAGCATTTTTACTGGTTCTGGCGTGAAGGGTGATTGGTATCTAGGTGTTAAACCTTCTATTACTCCACCTGATTGGGTTTTTGGTCCCGTATGGACTATACTTTTTATTTTAATTGCATTTTCTCTTTATTTTTGTTGGAGTAGTGCCTATAGCATGAAACAAAGAAGAGCAGTTGGAGTTTTGTTTGGGTTTAATTTGGTTTTGAATGCATTATGGAGCTTCTTTTTCTTTGGGCTACAGAATTCAGCTATTGCATTTATAGACATTGTTTTGTTAGACATCTCGATAGTTTGGGCTATTTCCTTAGCATGGAGATTGGATAGAAAGGCTGCATGGATGTTAGTTCCTTATTTGTTATGGGTTACGTTTGCAGGAGTTTTGAACTTCTTGGCTATTTAATTAGAAGAAATTAGGGAGAATATTTTTAGTTAAGCATAAACTTCTTGTTCTGAACCTTTAATCAAATTCCAATCAAGTTTTATTAATTGTTTTACTGCAGGGTTGTTAGTGTTAAGTTTGAATAAGTCTGATTTTCCAACTCTTCTGGTTTTAATTACGATTTTGTTATCAATAAGATTTTATCAATAAAGTTTAAAAATAGGCTATATTCTTAAAATTGTATGTTAGAACAATGGCTTAAAACCTTAGAAGACAAAGAGAAAGGATTATTAGAAGAATTACCTAAATTGAGTAGCGATACGAGAATTATTGATTTAGCTCAAAAAGAAATTAGGGTAAATGCTCAATCATGCAGAAATTATCTAAGAAGATTTAGTCAAGAAAGCTCATTTCCTCTTGCTGATGATTTATCAGAAGAACAAAAATATTATGATAATAACAAAAAGCAATTTGATGAAAGGGAAGTTGAACATTACAGAATTTTAACTAATCATATTGGCAGTCATTTGTCAAAAATGGAAAAAGTTGTAGATGAGTTGAAGATGGGGCGTTTTGAACCTGAATTTGCTCAATTGTATTAATAACTCCCGTCATGCGACACCTAATTTACCGCCCGATAATGCGACATTCTCTCGGATCAATTGATTAAAGCAGGACTTCTTATAACAAAACCCACTAGCTACGGATTACAGGTTTCATTAAATAAAGACAGAATAACGGAAATTGAAGATTTCATAAAGATAGTGTTGGGATTTGACTTTTGTTAGACTGAAAGAACGATTTTTATAATCGAATTTGCAGATATAGAATTATGTTACTACACTATAGTTAATACAATAGAAAGATTTAAATACTCTTTAGGGCTATAAAAATTATGACAGATGGACAATCTATTAATGAGAGAGAAAATTTTCTTAAAAGAGCAGAAATTTATTTAATTGGAGATCAAATTAAGGAAGCATTATCAAGCTCAGTACATGGAGCTAAAGCGTTTAATAATAGACAGGCGTATTCTTTAGAGGGATTACTTACTGAACCTCTAGGAGTTAGTGAAGCAATTTTAGGTACTGGAGCTAATGATTGGGATAATTGGGATCAAGAAAAAAGAAATCAATATATTGCTAGTCTTCCTGAATCAAAGAGAAATGAAATAATTACAGCAGGATTTGAATCAAGATATTTAACATCTAAAAGTGATGCTGCGATTACTTTGGCAGGTAAATCGGACGAGGTTTTGAAAGAAGGTGGAAAGTTTGCTAAGGGTTTGGAGGCTCTTGCTTTGAGCAAAGAGGTTAGTGAAAGAATTAGTCATGAACATAGACCTCTTGTGGATGCGTATAGGATGATACTACAGGCAGACGTTCTATTGGAAAAAGTTAAGGCAGGTCAACGTCTTAATAAAGAAGAGGAAAAGGTTATTGTTCCTTATTTGGAACATGTTCAGAATGATAGAATGTCTAAATATGTTAAGTCTTTAAGAGGTTCAGGGAAAAACTATAACGAAGCAACTATTTCTGCAGTATCAAAAGTAGCATCTACGATGGTTAGAGAATTAAGTTCTAAAGATTATGAAAATGCATTGAGTGCAGTTAAATCACATACTAATGAGGTTTTGAAAGAACAAGTTGGAGAGGACTATCTAGATAAGGTGAGAGAAATAGTTGCAGGAGCTGTTCATGAAATGGCAGATAGTGGAAATTCAAAACTTGAAGAGACGGCAATTAGACTGGCTTATTCAGCATTGAAACAGCAATAATAAAATTATTTCTATTTCTTTTGAGATTCTATTATTGTATTGATTATTCTAGACATCTCGTTCAAAAATGAATCGGCTACTTTATACCATTCGTCAATATCTTTTCCTGGAATGTCATGTATTTTTCCATGATTTATTCCTCTATGAATTGCATAAAGGTCTCTAAGAGCATCTGCATAGCTTTCTTTTAACATTCCTTTTTGAACAAAAGTTTCTCGAAGCATTCCAGGAATATGTTCTGTACTTGGCGGAAGTTTTCCTACTGTCATTAATGCTGCCTGAGCTGAATCTACCATACTCCAAAATATTCCATCTATACTTCCTATTTTTGAAATCTTGCTTCTTAGAAGATGATTCGGAGATCTTTCAAGAGCTACATAAACTGCTTCATGGGTTGATTTTATTTTTCCTTCTTGAAGAAGTATTTTTAGCGGATTAAAAAATCCCGCATAATCGACTAACACATCACCATATCTTAGAATGTTAATTATTACAGGGTCTCCATACATTAAGTCATTCCACCAAGTGGTCAATTTTATAGTATTTACATGGAGTTCCTTTTCGTATTTTGAGTTTTGAATTAATTTTCCTAATTCTTCTCTATACCATGCTATTAATTCCATATCCCACTGTATGGATGCATCATCAATAATGATTACTAAATCTATATCTGAACCAGGGAGGGACTCGTTTTTTGTTTGCGAGCCGAATAAAACTACTGCTTTAATTATTTTATCAAACTTCTGCTGAACTTTCATAGCGAAATCTAAAGCCATTTCTCTTTCATTTTCAAACACAGAAGGTTTTTCTATAACATTCTGTGTTTTTTTCTTCACCTGTTTTTTTGATTCCATTGAATACAGTAAGAGATACACAGTTAGTTATTTAAATCTTCTTATGTAAAAATTAATTTTAGTTTGTTTTTATGAACCTTTACTTAACTTGTTTTTTCACTTCTTGCATCTCTTAATTCTACTTCTAATTCACTTATTTTTGCTCTAGCCAGAATTAATGCAAATGTTTCTGGAGAAATTTTATTTTCTCTAAGTATATAGGGAAGAGTTTCATCATAAGTTCTCAAACATTGCTCTAATCTTGCTGAATGAGTTTTTAGCGCAAATTCTTCTAAACATCCTCTTTGAAGTAAGAAACAAGTATTATCTATCCAAACATTATGTTCATCAAATGAATTTTTGAAATATCTGACTTCTATTTTTCCTTCTTTATAGAGAGTTTTTCCTTCTGTTACGTTGAATTCAACCATTTTTTATCAAATTGATATTCATTTAAAGATATATCTGTATCAGAATATATATTATTCTATTGGTGCACCTGAAAGTCTACTTCTTCCTTGCATTTGGCCACCTAATTCTGCTGGAAGATTTGCAAATCCTGCACCATATAATGAATGATGGACGTCTGGGTTTAATCCGTATCCTGAAAAATAACCTGCAAATCCATTTGCTACTTGGTTCCATTGCTGGCTTCCTGCTCCGTATATTGGAGAACCAAATGCTGCAAGAGTTTCTACAAATGGATTAGTTTGAAAATGCTGATACCAGTTTCCAGTTTCTATGACTTGCTTAATTTCTTTCATTTTTTCTCCATGAGCTTTTTTAAGTTCTTCTAGGTGTTCCGCCATAGGAACATTTCCCATTCCCATTGGAAGTTCAGTATGTTCATATCCAAAATTATCAGAAAGGTGAATCTTGTTTACAAAGGGAGCAATTATTTTTGCTTGTTCTTGAAGTTGTTTATTTCCATATCCATATTTTCTAAGCATATTGATATGACCTACATCCCATGTGGCTCCAATTAATTTTTCAGATTGTTTTTTTGCTTCTGATTCACTTAGTCCTTCTTTTATAAGTTTTATTTTGAATTGTTCTCTCGATTCTTCTATTAATGTAGACAGTTCTTCAGCTCTACTTAATCCCATTCCTACTGGTGGATTTTCTATACTTAGAATTGGTGCTTTATCTTTAAATTCTTTGTATGCATTTAGAGCAATGTTACTGAATGTTTCTGCTGATTTTTCAATGGCAAATTCTTTTAGTTGCTTGAACATTTTTGGTTCCGTGATTGAATTCATTGTTTGTATACTTTCAGTTAAAGTATCTGCAAATTTTATTAGTTCAGAAGGGTCCTTTAGATATCCTGTTTTGGTATCAACTGCTTTTGTTATTTTATTTTTTATGTTTTCCATTTTTTCTTTGTCTAGTTCATTTTTATCTTTTTCAATTGCACCATATGCTCTGTTATATAACTCTTTGAATTGATTGAATGAGTGTCTTATGTAAATGTCTGCACGTTCTAGGTTTTCTATTTGTTCTTTTGTGTTTTCTAGTATCTCTTTTTGTTTAATCTCTTCTGGGAACTTTTTAGCTAATTCTAAAGCTACCTTTTCTATTTCTTCTCCTTTTCCTTCTTTATGTAACTTAAACATTTCTAGTGCATTTTTTTGTCCTTCATCTCCTCCCATTTTTACTATTTTTCCTTCTGGAGTCATGATTCTTCTATCCAAAACTTCTTTTGCTCTTTGCAATTCCAGATTTAATCCAGAAAGTTGGTCTAGCCAGATTTCTCTGTTTCTTTTTTCTAGGCTTAATTCTGCTACTGACTTTCCTTCTTTTTCGGCTACTTTTTCTTGTTCTAATAAGTAGTCTGCATTTGTTGGTGGCAATTGTCCAATTTGTCCTGTTCTTTCATCTACTACTGCAATGTTTGAAACTACATGTTTATTTTTCTTTTCATCCCAATATCTTGTTTCTGGCTCGTGCATTCCATTGCTTGAGTGAAGAGTGACAATAACATTTCCATCTGGATTAATCTTTGTTGCTCTTTGCACAGCATTCCACATTTGTCTTTCTGCTTGTTTTTGTTTTATTGGATCGAAATTTCCTTCTCCAGTAAATCCAGTTGGATCAACAAGTGGACCGTGTAAAGTAAGGTCAATATTGGTTAATTTTCTTAATCTGTTTATTTCTTCTAAGTGAGAATCTGGAATTGATTCTGCTACTTGTGGAAAAGTTAGCTGAACTTCCATAGATTTTGCTCCAGCGTTAAGGTTTTTAGATACTTCTTTGAGTTGATTGGCTGTTCTGGGATCTAATGCTAGATTAATACTTCCTGCTGGAGTATAGTTACTAATTGGATTTCCATAGTTAGACTTAAGTCCATAGTTTGAACTGCCATAAAAACTTTCATATCCTCCCATTTTGTTATCCATTATTAATGGAAATGGGTTTATTTAAAAGTTCCTTCGGGAACTTTTAAGCCACAAAAACTAAAAGTTTTTGATGTTTAAAATCTTCTGAGGAAGATTTTTAACCACAAAACTAAAGAGAAAGCTATAAAAAGGAAAGGGATTAATGTGTTTTTATGAATAATAGAGAGGTTTTCTTAGCGATTTTTGTATTTTCGTTATTTTCTTTTATTGGGTTGGTTAATGCAGTTAATGTTAATTCTTGCAGAGAGTTGAATCAGACAAATACCACTTATGATATGATTAACAATTTAGAAGGAGACCAAATCAATAATACAGGGTGTTTCAATATTTCTGCACAAAATATTGTACTGGATTGCAAGGGATTTTATATTAAAAATATTTCTTTGCTTGGAATAGGGATATATTCTAATCAAATTAATTCTACTATTAAAAATTGCAATGTAACTCTTAATTTAAGTCAAGGAGGAGCGTATGGAATTTATTTAAGTAGTGCACATAATTCGCTTCTACTAAATAATACAGTGAATTTTAATAATTTTGGATTATATTTATCTTCAATTCAAAATTTAACAGTTCAAAATTTAACTATTTTAAATAATTTTAGAGGTATTCAGTTGACAGGGTCATCTTATAACAATACTTTTAATTCGGTAACTGCAGTACTTAATTATGCAGGAGTTTATTTGGATAATGTTGATTATAATAATTTTAATTTTTTAAATATTACTTCTAATTCAGCCGGAGTATTTTTTAATAGTGCAGAGTACAATTTATTCAATTTTGTAAATTCTAACTTTAATGGAAAGGGCTTTGATTTATATATGAATAGTGGAAATAATAATTTTAGTTATATAACTGCTAATTCTAATTCTATACTTTTTGATTTGTATAACGCTGTTGATAATTTATTCAATTTTGTAAGTTCTAACCTCAATGCACAAACTTTTTCTTATAGTGAGGCCAGTTTTGTGGTTAAAAATTCCAGTTTTGCTGATAATTTAGCAACTAGTTTGATTAATTCTTCGCTAGACTTAGAATCTGTTGCTAGAACTTATGCTCAGTATTCAAATATTTCTCTTCGATTTTCGATATTGTATCCAAATAATACTGCCAGTTATAATTATCGCTATAATTTTACTATATATCCTTCTTCGGTATATTTGGCTTCAAATAGGTCTGAAAATTTAACTATAAACTTTAGTGCTATGAATCAAGGAATTTATACTCTCAAGTTAAATGTTTCTATTTTAGATGAAAATATTACTGAAATGAGAAATTTCATTTTTTTGGTTGGAAACGTAAGTTCAGATACTCAGAGGATGTATTTTCATGCAAATCAACCTACTCATGGACAGCCATTGGCGTGGTATGGTTCAGATTCTGGTTCTATCCTTAATTATCCAACTAACACTTCTGAGGAAAGACATTGTGAACAGTGGGTTCAATATCAGCCCGATATGATTACATTTCCTTATTTTGTGATTAGAAATATTTCTGTAGGATGGTTTTACCTTGCATATGGTGGTGTTAGCTCTAAATTTGAAAAATGGGCAACATATTCTACAGACGGAGACTATACAACTGTTATTACAAGTTATAATTTTTATAAATTTGGAGTAAACAATTTTACTCGTTTAAACTTGACTTCTGATTATTTATGGAGGCCCTATTGGATTTCATTGAAATTGACCGCAACAACACCTTCTGTTCTTTCAAATCTTAGTCAGCAGTCTTTTGTTGATTTTACTTATCTTTATACAGGACCTAGAATTGTTCAGCTAAGTGGAGAGAATGGAAGTGATATAGTTAATGCTCAATTGCTTTCTAATGTGTTCGATGATAATGACAATAAAAATGCAACTTTGCAATTAAAAGGAAGAGGTAATTTTACTGTTGCACTTAATTTATCGCATAGCATCTATAACATATCTTATGATGGTATTGCTTGTTCTTTGAATTCTAATTGTACTCTTAATTCTAATTCGGAGGGACGTGTTAATGTTACTATTGTTTTAGGAGCGTTAAATACTCTTAATTTTAAAACGGATCCTGAACTTGTTGCTCCAGTTATTTCTTTGATTTCTCCATCTAATTCTTTTAGCACAGAATCAACTTCTCTGAATTTTGTGTTTAATGTTTCTGATATTAGCAATACTAATTGTTCTCTTATAGTTGATGGAAGTGTTGCCAGTTTTAATTCTTCGGTTGATATAAATCAGCAAAATACAACATTTACTACGTCTTTTAGTGCAGGAAGTCATAGTTGGAGTATTAATTGTACTGATGTATATGGAAACATAGGAAACTCAACGCAGTATTCTTTTACTATAACATCTTCTCAGAGTGTAGTTAGTTCAAGTAGCAGTGGTGGAGGGGGAGGAGGAACAGTAGTTGCAAAGGTTTATGATTATGAATCAACCGATTTATCCAATTCAGGAGTTATAAATCAATCTTTAGCATTATCTGAAAAGATAAAACTAGCCATTAGAACTAATGGACATACACTAACATTATCCGCAATTAATTCTACTATGGTTACTGTTGTTATTGCATCTAATCCTCAGATAATTAATCTAGTAGTTGGAGAAACAAAAGAGATTGTTCTGGATGGTAAAATTTTATTGATAACTTTGCATAATATTATTAATTCTGAAGGATATAAAGCAGATATTAGTATTTCCTCTAAGTTGGTTAATGAGGAGATAGAAAATAATTCTTCTCAGGAAAATCAAAACGTTAGTAATGAAACCATAGAAAATAGTAATAATAATTCTTACAACAAATTAAAAATCTATATTATTTTGATTGTTGTCATTTTGATTGTGGGCTTTTTAATATATAAACTTATATTTAAAAAAGGTAAAAGAACTAAACGTAAGTAATTTTGAAGAATAATAGCAGTTACATCATTACTCTTTTCTTTTCCTTCTCACTTTTTTCCTTGTCTTTAGAATTTAGTCCATTATCGAATGCATTTGGTTGATAATGTCTTTCGCTTGAATCGTTGAATGGATTTCTTTCAGAGTATGCTCTATTATCTTTTTGTTCTTCTCTTATTTTTTCTTCAGCATTTACTGCGTTTGTATGATGATATTTATCTTTTCCTACTCCTTGATAATTTTCCAGTTTTCCTCCGCTTAGGCTTTCATACCTTATTCTTGTTTCAGTTCCTTTTGAAGTAGAGGAATATTTTATTTCTTCTCTATTTTGATTTGTGGTGACTGGAGCAGTTTCTATCTCTGGAATTTCTTCCAAAGATCTTGGTTGAACTTTCAATTTTGAGGTGAGTCTTCTTGGTGTGTGTCTTTCTTGAACAAATACAGGTTCTTCTTCAAATTCGTCATCAAATTCTTCAGAGTTATCTTTTAAGTCTTTTACTTTTAACTTACTTTTAATCTCTCTTATTTTTACTCTTTTTAGAATAGTTGTCTTTTTTGTTCTGGCCATTTTAGGCATATCCTGGCAAACTTGGCATTTTATGTGCTCTTTTATAACTATCATATAGTCTGTAACACTTTTTTCTAGCGTCGATTAGTGCTTGAGATCTCAATATCTCTTCCATATAGGAGTCTGGTTTTATTTCTTCTGATTCTTCTTTAGCTGATTTCTTTTTTTCTTCATTTTTTTTAGATTCAAACAAATCAGAGAAACTTGAGAACAAAGCAGAAAATGGATTTGTGTCTTCTTTTTCCTCTTCCTTTTCTTCTTCTTTTGTGCTTCCTAGAAATGAGTCTATATCTAATTGAAGCTGTGACAGGCTTTCTGTTGTTGCTCCTTCAATTAACCCGAGAACGTCGTTTATATCATCTTTTTCTATTTGTTTTCTTAAAAGTTTTATTTCATCATCATTTAAGGCATAACTTGTGAATGTGATATCCACTCTTCCTCTAAAACCATATCCCTGCTGGGTTCTTTCAGGAATAGTTCTAAAGTTGAATTCTACTAAAACTATTTGATGATATGTTCTTACCTTCTTTTCTTTTACAAGGGTTCTCATTGAAGGAGGAAGCTCTCCGTTGGAAATGTCATCTGCTGGGTTATACTTTCCTTCTCCTAATAATACAAGTTCAAATAAAGCAGTATTAAATGAATTTACAAGAGTAGCAGTTCCCATTTCATTTTTCCCGTTGAAATTTTCAGATTGTTCTAGTTTTTTTGCAGCCCTTAAATAAGGTTTTGCCCAACGAGCATAGAGTTGAACTGTACTGACTTGACTTTTCAGATATGTTTTTTCTATTTCAAATCTTTTTCTTAATTCTTTTTCAGATTCTTTTAACCAGATATTAAATTCAACTATTCTTTGCTGAATAATTCTTTTAATTCTTTCATTTAAATCCATTTCTTGGCCTTTAAAAGTTAGTGATTCGTCTTCTGCTGCCATAAATGCATCTATCAGAGTTACAAATCCTCCTTGTTGAGAGAGGGCTAGTGCTTTTATTGAGCTATTTCCTCTTTTGATGTCTACAGTATCCATCCAAATTTGTTTTAGGGAAAGTAATGCTGCATCTTTAATAGATTTTTCTTTTGAATTTAATCGGTCATATACTCCTAAACGAGTTTGAAATTCTTTTAAATCGTAAACGATATTAAGTATAGATTTGACTACTGTATTTGCTGCTCCTAACATTTTCGAAGCTTCTTCCTGCATTTTTGACATTCTTATTCCCATTTCTCCAAAGTGATTTGAACCTGGGGAAGCAACGAAATTATCTGTAATTTTATCAACTTTTAAGTCTTCACCCATTTTATCAAGAAGCCAAAAGTAAACTGCTTCAAGTCCTTCTCCAAATGAATCATAGGAAAGAGTGTGTTTTTCTATGGGCGATTTTATTCCTGCAAGGGCTGAAGCATTTTTATGAACTATTTCTATAAAATCCATATACGATGAGGATTTTATTTTTGCTTCTTTTGTTGCTTCGGCAATTCCCTTAGTTTTTTTTAGTTTCTTGACTGCACTTTTTGCCTCTGAATCGCAGAATAGGTCTGGGTTTATTGTTGCAATGAGATTGTGAATAGATATGGTCATTTTATCCTCTTTTATGTTTTTTTAAGGAAATGGGTTTATTTAAAAGTTCCTTCTTAGAACTTTTAAGCCACAAAAACTAAAAGTTTTTGATGTTTAAAATCTTCTGAGGAAGATTTTTAATCCCGAGAATTGAAAATTCTCGTTATTTAAAAGTTGTTAAGACAACTTTTAAGCCTTATAGGATAGACAGATTTAAATAAAATAGGTTATTAATTTAATAATGGGATTATTTAAAGAGGCGAATAATGAATACGTAGACTATACTCTTTTAAAGAAAAAGGGACTTTTGAAAGAGAGTGATCAAAAATCCTCTGGTGAGACGATTGATTTTACCTCGGCTTCTTCGTCTGCTGGAGCGAGTGTTCCAGTAGGTTCAGCTATATCTCAAGGAAATGGAGAGGGCAATCCCTTTGGTTTTTTAGATTCAATGGCTTCTGCTTCTTCTGGAAGTTCTGATTCATATTATGGAACTAATACTTCAAATGTTTCTGGTGCAGGGTCTTCTGATTTGTCTTCATCATCTTCAGATATAAATGCACTTAGGATTAAGGTGGAAGATTTGGAGTATAAAATTGAAAGATTATTGGAAAAGATTTCCAAGGTTGAATCAAAAATAGGAAATGTTTGAGAATAATCAATAACTTTTATATAACCTGATTTGTAGTTATATTCATGAAAGATTTTTCAAAGGAAATAAAAGCATATGCTTTAAGGAATGCTATTGAATATGGAAAGACTGATGCTGGTAACGTTTTATCCAAATTGTTTCAGCATGGGCTGGACAAGAAGGACATAAAGAATGTGATGCCTGAAATTGTTAAAATTGTAAATGAAATTAGTAAATTAAGTAAGGTTGAACAGAAAAAAGAATTTGAGAAGTATAAGAATTTAGTGGTTGTTCATGAGGAAAAAGAAAAAGGACTTCCTGAAATAGATGTTTCTGGTTTGAATAATGTTGTTACAAGACTTGCTCCTGAACCGTCAAAATATAATCATCTAGGGCATGGGTTATCTTTTCTTTTGAATTATCTTTACTCTAAGAAATATAACGGACGATGTTTGCTGAGGTTTGAGGATACTAATCCTGAAAAAGTATCTCAAGAATATGTGGATGCAATGAAAGAAGATGTTCTTGATTATTTAGACATAAAATTAGATGGAATAAGATATGTTTCTGATGATATGGACATGCTATACAAAAATGCTGAGAAATTGATAAAAATGGGAAAGGCGTATATGTGCTTTTGTGAGAGAGAAAAAATGCAAGATTTTAGACATAAGGGAATTGAGTGTGGGTGTCGAGGTAAAAATACAGATAAGAATATTGAAGAATGGACTTTATTTTTAAAGGGAAAGTATAAAGATGGTGAAGCTGTTCTTAGAATTAAGGGAGACATGAAAAGTCAGAATCATGTAATGAGGGACTCGGTTATATTTAGATCTCTAGATTTTAAGCATTACAGAACTGGAACAAAATATAAGGTCTGGCCAATGTATGATTTTTATAATCCTATTGAAGATAGCATAATGGGTGTTACTTTAATTCTTAGAAGTAATGAGTTTGATATGAGAGTAGAGTTACAGGAATATATTAAAGACTTGTTGGAGTTGAAAAAACAACAAATTGTTCAATATGGACGATTTAATGTTGTAGATTTTACAACTAAGGGAAGAGAGATACGAGAGTTAGTTGATTCTGGTAAACTGATAGGATGGGATGACCCTAGATTGATAACTTTGAGAGCCTTGAAACGAAGAGGTATACAAAAAGAGGCAATATACGAGTTAGTTAAAGAGATAGGATTGAAAAAAAGTCAAGTTAATTTGGAATTTAATATGATTGCTGCGATAAATAGAAAGCTAATTGATCCAATTGCAAATAGATACTCTTTTGTTGAAAATCCCATAGAACTTAAAATTAAAGGAAATCCTGAAATTAAAGAGGTTGAAGTTCAGATACATCCTAATAAAAAGGAAACTAGAAAGATAAAAATTGGGGAAAAGTTATTTATTTCTAAAAAAGACTTTGAGCAGTTAAAAGGGAAGGAAGTTCGTTTGATTCATCTTTATAATTTTGAACTTGGAGAGCGAGTTGTTAAGTCAGTAGTAAATGGGATATGGACTTCTTCTGATAATAAACCTATTCAGAAAATAAATTGGGTTTCTTCAGGAGTCAGTGTTAAAATTTTGATGGATAATGGAAAATGGATAGAAGGAATCGCAGAATCTGCTGTTCAGGATTTAAAAGAGGGAGAAATGATCCAATTTGAAAGATTTGGTTTTTGCAGATTGGATAGGAAGAACAAGGGAAATCTTGAATTTTGGTTTGCTCATAAGTAGCGTCGAGTGAGAAAGATTTATAAACATCCAGCACTTTTGTGAGTTATAGTTTAATAGCTAAAAGGAGGTCAAAATGAAAGGTAAAAAAGGTTTAAGTGATGTTGTCACAACGGTTCTAATCATTTTGTTGGTAGTTGCAGCGGTTTCTGCTATATGGATGTTCATTCAGCCAACTTTGAAAAATGCAGGGAAGTCTATTGATAAGGCGACTGTTTGTATAACTAGCACTGTTAATCCAATTAGTTGTAAGAAGAGCACTACTACTAATGATTATACTGTTGCATACAGTAGAAATACTGATAATAATGTTCAGTCTGTTAGTGCAGTGAATTTAGTGTTTGAGCTTGCAGATGGTACTGTCGTTAATCTTGCTGGCGACTCACATATAGCTAATGGCGCTTCGAGTTCGAATATAACTAGTGCTCCGCTTGCTACAACTGCTAATCAGGTTACGATAAGTACTACATATACTCTTGCAGACGGATCAACACAATTGTGTCAGTCGTCGGCATCGGCTTGTACAGCTTAAGTATACAATTTTTTATTTTTTTATTTTTTTAGCCCAGTAAAACTGGGTGAATTTCTATTTTAGTTTGAATAGGCTTTAGATAATTTTATTTATAGTAATATCTTACAGCTTGCTATATGGATAAATAAGTTGGACAACATTTCTTAACTAAAACTTAAAATAGAATTATTAGATAATAACTTTGTTTTTCTAAGTATTAAATAAGTAGGGGGAGAAGTTATGTGAAGAGGGACACTATGCCGTAGTGGGTTTGTTTGTATGCAGAAACTTGCTAGTTGGTAAATGCAATAGAATAGAAATTATTTCCCTTTAGTCACTTTTTGTGATGATTGTTTAACTACTTTAGAAGGTATATTTGCTTTTTCTGTTTTTGGTTTTGTTGATTCTTGGATTTGTTTCTTTTCCTTTTCTATTGCTTGCTCAAGTGCTTCGAGTTGTTTTAACTTTTCTTTTGGATCTGCTTTTGTGTTTTTTTCTGGCTGATTGTTTGGTTGAACTTCTTCCTGAGTACTGTTTGCTCCAACTTGTGACTTCATTTTTTGAAGATCAGCAGGGTTCATTTTTCTTATGTAATCCATTATTGAAGCTTTTTCCATCTTTAGTACAGTTTGTGTGTCATCTTCTATGTGCGCCCTTAGTATTCCCATTCCAGATAGAACACAGTTAATATTCCATATTTTTTTACCTTCTATATTTTGAAGAACTGCAATTATCTTTTTTATTTCCTCAGTAATATTTCTATTTTTCATTTCATCATCTAGTATTCCTTTTAATGCTCCAAGGTCAATTTTTGTCTGAATATCTAGTTTTTCTGGAACTTTAGAGTTAATGAGAGCAAGCATTTGCATTGTTATTCCATGATCAAGAGTGAATGCTGCAACTTTTTTTTCTTTAGGAACGTAAAAGTCAATTTGATGAATATGCTTTCCTGCTTCTAAATCAAGAACAAAGAATCCTGCTGTGATGTACGCTCCAGAGTGTTCTTTTTGAAAGGATTTGTATTCTGTTGATGCATAAAGTTTTTCTACATAAGGTTTTATTTTCATTCTTTTTTATCTCCTCATCCTTATTGTAAAAAGAGGTTTATAAGTTTATTGTAGATATTAATAAATGAGCTTAAATTTATAAACTACTTTTGTATGTTTACTATATGAGTAATAAGGGGTTGAGCGGTATTGTTACTATTGTTCTAATAGTTTTGTTGGTAGTTGGGGCGGTTTCTGCTATATGGGTTTTTATTCAACCAACTTTGAGGGATGCTGGAATTTCTGTTGGTGGTGCGCAGATTTGTTTGGATAATAAGGTTGAACCTGTTAGTTGTGTGAGGGTTACTGCTTCGGGCAAACCTGCTTATAATATTGCCTTTAAGTCTACAATATCTAATGAGAGTGTTCAAATGCTTAATAAAACAGTGATTACTTTGAAATATAAAGACGGAAGTGCGAAGACAATTAGTAGAGTTGAGAGTTTGGGAAGTGGAGTGAGTGCAGGAGAATCTGCGAATTTGATAGTTAACTCAAATGGTAGCGAAATATCCAAGGTCTCTATTTCTGGAGAGTTTATTTTGTATGGAGGAGCAATAAAGATTTGTGTTTCTTCAGACATTAATTGTGTGACTCCTTCAGTTCCAATTGTTATCCCAAATGCAACGACTTCTGGGGGAGGAGGTTCTCCTGGTAGCGGAGCAGGAGTAGGGGAGGGAGGAGGAGTTCATAATCCTGAAACGGTGGTGTATCCAAGTAATTGGTGTAATGGTGCGGATATAAATAAAGATGGAAAGGTTGATGGTGGTGATTTAGCATTTCTTAGTGATCCGACTCATTGGTATAATTCTTGTGATGCTTCTAATAATTGGTGTAATGGAGCAGATATAGACAAAAGTGGATTTGCAGATCTGGGAGATTTGGCTATTTTGGGAGATGAAACAGGAAATGTATGCTGTCCTCATTTTTGTTGATATCTTAATGTAGAGAATAATTTTTATTATCTGGTGTCTGTATTTTTATAGTATATATGATGATTAATTTATGAAATTAGAATTATCTAATGTTCAAAGTCTACGCAATAAATCTTATTCCTTTAACTGTGAGATAAATTGTGCTGATTATTACGTAAAAGAATTATTTGATGTCTGCTAAGTAGTTTTATTTATTAGGAAGTTATTTCTTCTAATTTCAAAATAAAATTATAGCACTATCTATTATCTTATTTTCTGTTTTCGATTTTGTCTTTTAGTTCTTTAATAAACGAATCTAATTTGATTCCGAATTCAGGTTTCTTTTCTCCACGCTTCTTTACTGCGATAGTGCCTTTTTCTTCTTCTTTATCTCCGATGGTAATTAGGTATGGAATTTTCATTAATTCAGAGTCTCGGACTTTATCATTTACCGTTGTGTTTCTGAAATCACTGTCTATTCTTAAATTTGGAATTTCTTCTTTTAGTTTGTTAATTATCTTTTGAGCAGTTTTGGTATTTCTTTCTGT
>JBBTAF010000011.1:0-1901 GCA_038044305.1 Nanobdellota archaeon | reverse complement strand
AATTTTCTGCAGATCAAGAAATTCTTCCAGGAATGCCTTTTCAGGAAATAAAGAACGAAAAAGATAAAGAAGAAGTCAATAAATCTTTTAAAAAAGATATCTCTCAGGTTTTAGAATTGGACAAACAGGGCATTGTTATTAAATCTGATTCTCTAGGCAGCTTAGAAGCGCTCATTACTCTTTTAAAACAAGAGCATATTCAAATTATAAAATCAGGTATTGGTCCAATTGGAAAAGCAGATTTAAGTGTTGCAAAAGCCAATCTCGATATAAATCCTTTAGATGCAATAGTGTTAGGTTTCAACGTAAAATTAGATACAGATACAGAGGTTCCAAAAGGAGTAAAAATTATTACAAATGAAGTAGTATATAAATTAATTGAAGATATTTCTATTTGGAGAAAAGAAACATCAGATTCTATTCTAAAGGAAAAATTAATGGGTCTTGCTACCATTACAAAACTTCAAATTCTTCCAGAATATGTTTTTAGAAATTCAAATCCTGCAGTATTCGGAATAAGAGTAGTTGCCGGAAAAATAAAAACAGGCATTCCTTTAATTGATACTAATGGTGAATCTATTGCGCATGTAAAATCTCTTCAATATGAAAAAGCAACAGTCGAAACAGCAACAGAGGGGCAAGAAGTAGCAATGGCTCTTCCAGGAGTAGCATTTGACAGAAGACTTAAAGAAGTAAAATATTTGTATGCAGACATTTCAAATAAACAGTTTAAAGAATTTAAAAAAAATAAAGATATTCTAACAGCAAACGAATTGAAAGTACTTCAAGAAATATCAGACATAAAGAGAAAGTCAGATCCAACATGGGGAGCATAACTCTCAATTGAATTTATAAACTTCAGTCTATATATACCATAATGTTTAAAAGAAAAAAGGTAGGTGTTGCCCTTAGTGGAGGGGGAATGAAGGGTGTTGCTCATATAGGCGTTTTGAGAGTTCTAGAAGAATATAATATTCCAATTGATCTCATATCAGGAACAAGCGCAGGAGCAATAATTGGAGCGCTTTATTCTGCAGAACCAAATGCAAAAAAATTAGAAAAAGAGATTCTCAGCCAAGATTTAAACGATTTAATAGATTATACAATATCTAGTCATGGTTTTGTTAAGGGAAAAAAAATAGAAGATTTTTTATCAAAAAGATTGCACAACATTCAATTTAAGGATCTAAAAATTCCTTTATTTATAACTGCATGCGACCTTCAGAATAATCAAGAGATTATTTTTAGTAAAGGGAGCGTAGTAAAAGCCATAAGAGCAAGTATTTCAGTTCCAGGTATATTCATACCAGTTGAGAATCATCATAGAATTTTAGTAGATGGAGGAGTTATGGATCCCGTTCCAACAGAAATTCTTAGAAAAATGGGAGCAGAAATAATCATTGCAGTTAATGTGAATAGCATAAAGACTAAGAAAACAAAATCCAATGAAAAGGCAACTATCGAAAGTCCAGATAGACAGCTTCCCTCTGCTTTAAACGCGGCAACTAGAGCAATAGAAATTATGGGAGCGGAAGTAGCAAAAACAGACATCACCGTTGATAAGGCAGATTTAGTCATTAACATAGATTTAGAAGGAATTTCTCTTTTAGATTCAAAAAGAACAAAGTATGCTATAGAAAAAGGTAAAAGAGCAACAAAAAACAACCTAAATAAAATAAAAGCTCTTACTCAGTCAAGTCCTTTAAAGGAATTATTCTCTAATCTTCAAACAATTGACAAAGCAATAGGTGTTGAAAAAATAGTCAGCGATGTAAAAAAAGAGTTCAAAAACAAAAGAAAATAATTTTCTAAACAACAAATTAGGGAATTCTAAAGCTTTAAAAAGCTCATTTTTCTGAGCAAGATATGGTATTAAAATTAGTTATATCAGATAGTAAAGG
>JBBTAF010000010.1:0-12868 GCA_038044305.1 Nanobdellota archaeon | reverse complement strand
TTATAGGCATTGAAGTCTTGAATGTAAGCAAGCGTATTTCAAAAGATTTCCTTTCTGCTGTTTCTGTTGAGAACATATAATTCTATGAAAGTTCGTTTACAGCGTACGATTAGACGTATGGCAATTATATTTAAATATGCTGAATATATAGTAAAAGCATGAAAAAAAAGGGTGAGGGCAAAAAAGATTATGTTTTTATTGCTTCTCTGGTTGTTTTAGTTGGAGTGTTTTTATTTTTTCTTCTTAGTACGAATATTTTCGGTGTTGAACCTTTAATTAAGTTGAGGGTTGAAAATAGTGCCGTAAAATATGAAATAAATCCTTCTTTTTTATCATTATTTAAAAATGAAAAAGTGCAGTTTGCTCCTGATTTTTCTCTTTGTAATGTAATAAATAATCAAGGGATGACTGTACTAACTTCTAATGTTAGTTGTATATTGGTTAATTCAAGTAATTCTATTATTGATTGTGCTGGTTGGTGGTTAAATCCTACAGGAGATGCTGGAGGAATTAATATATTTGAAAAGCAAAACGTAACTGTAAGAAATTGTGCTATTTGGAAGTCAGGAGGTTATGGAGTCTATATAAATAATAGTGTTAAAGTTTTTGTTTTTAACAACTCTCTTTTTATGTCTGGAATGTTATTAAATAATGTAAACAATAGCCTTTTGGCAAATAATTCTATTTCTGGAAGTTTAGTTTTCAATGGATTTGAGATATTTAATAGTATAAATAATAGTTTTATCTCTAACATTTTGTCATCTAGTAAAATGTTGAAAGGATTTTTTGTCGGAACTGGAAATGCCTTTAATAATTTTAATTATAATAATATAGTTGTTAATGAGACGGGATTTGATATTTATAGCGATATTCCATGTAGCAAGTCTGGTCCTCCTTGTATTGTTAGAACAAATAACTCTTTTCAGTATAATAAAATCACGGCACTTACTGGAATTAAATTGAATGATATATATGCTTATGATGTTTTGGTGGCGCATAATAACATCTCAGGGTCTAAATTGGGGCTAAATGTTTCTGATGGATTAATTACTTTTTATGATAATTTCTTTAATAATGTGAATAATGTGTGGATATCTGAAAGTACTAATGCTGTTGTTACTGCTTCTGTATTTAAGGATTGTATTCATGGAAAAAATATTATTGGCGGAAGTTGTTTAGGAGGAAATTATTATTCAGATTTTATATGGGCAGACAATAACGCAGATGGATTATCTGACAAAGGAAATGTATTTCGAAGACTAAATTGGACGACGTTTTTTGATGTTACTGATCAATTTCCTCTTATTTTAAGCCCTCCTCAATGGTTTAATGCAGGTAGCGGATTAACTGTTCTAACTGAAGATAAATATGGAGTCATAATGAATAATGATAATTCTGTTTTGGACTGTGCAGGTCACAAAATACTTTATAGAGGACTGACAAGAGATGTTTGGTTGCCTGTTTCTGGAATACTATATCCTTTGTCAATGTTAGCAGATATTACGGGAAGAACTAATATTACTATTACGAATTGTATATTCAGTCCTGTTTATTTAGGATCTTATTCTTTAGGGGTTTCAGATAGAAATTATTATGGTAGAAATAATGCAGGAGTAAGTTTAGTAAAAATTGTAAATAATACGTTTTTAGGAGGAGGAATAGATTTGAGGGATAGTCCACAAGGTATTGAAATCGTGAACAATACATTTTTATCGGTTTATACATCTTATATAGTTTTAACAGATTATGGAAATAATTTAGCAGGCGGTGTTTCTACTTATATCCAAGGTAAGAACTATATTTTAAAGAATAATTTGTTTTATGATTCTTCTGTCCTTTTAGATTTGGTCAATAATGCGACACTGGAGAATAATTTGTTTAGTAATTCTTATTTTGCTTCAGTTTATGGCTTGGTGAACAGTAAAATTGTTAATAATTCTTTTATGTATAACAATTCTTATGTAGGTAATGGTCCTGGATATTATAATGCACCAAGCAAGGTTTCAGGAATATATCTTGATGCTGGTACGCCTTCTTCGTATGGAGATATTAGATCTTATTTGGTTAATATAACTTCAAATAATTTTGTTAATTCACCATATTATTCAATTTATATGAAAAATATTTCTGATATTTTAGTGTATAATAATACTATAATTTATAGTCCGTTATTATCAAATCAGAGTTTGTCTCATATAGGTATTGTAGTAACAAGTATCTCTTCCAAAATAAATATTTCCAACAATCAAATTGTTTCTCCTCAAGGAATTTTAGCAGATGGAACAAATAAAGTAACTTTATTTCATAATAATATTTCTTATTGTCAGACAGGATTGAATTTAAGTGTTAGTAATACTGAAGTAATGGCTTATGATAATCTGTTTAGTAATTCTTTTAATGTTGTATCTGCTGGGTTGGTCAATGGCGTATTTAATTCTACGAAGTTTTGTTCTACTTCTAACAAAAATATTCTTGGAGGGAATTGTACGGGAGGAAATTATTATTCAGGTTATACTGGGCAGGACTTGAATTTTGATGGAATTGGAGATAGTGCTTATCAAATTGGCTCTTCTGGAGTTTATGATTACTTACCTTTAGTTATGTTTGTGCTTCCTACATGCACCAATACAAATTGGCAAAATACCTCATGGACAGCATGTAATTCTACAGGATTACAATCCAGAAATTGGACTAAGATAATAAATTGTAACGAATCAATTTCAGGATCAGTTACTCATACTTCTCCTGAAACACAAGGGTGTGTTTACGTTCCTATAACATGCACTTCATTCACATATACATCATGGAATGCATGTAACACAACGGGACAACAAAATAGAACAGTAAATAGTTCAATCCCAACTGGATGTATTGGAGGAAATCCAATAGTTATGCAATCATGCTTAAAGTCTTGTGTTAATTCAGACTGGAGAAATACCTCATGGACTGCATGTAACTCATCTAGTATACAATCAAGAAACTGGACTAAAATAATAAGTTGCAACGAATCAATTTTAGGAGCAATTACTCATACTTCACCTGAAACACAAGGGTGTGTTTACGTTCCTCCAACATGCACTTCATTCACATATTCTAATTGGGGATATTGTATTAATGGAATCCAGAACAGGTCTATAACTGCTTCGTCTCCTCTCGGATGCGTAGTAAACGGTTCTATTTTAACTAGAAGTTGTGTAGATAATAGTTGGTGTAATGGTGCAGATATAAATCGAGATGGAATAGTTAATTTGACAGATCAGAATGCTCTTAATTCCTGGTGGTTCAGTTCGTGTGGTTTATCTAATAATTATTGTAATGGTACTGATTTAGATGGAAGTGGGTTTGTTGACTTGGGAGATTTGTTTGTTTTGGGTAATTCAAATGGGCAAAATTGTTCAGGATTGAGTAACTCTACATGTTTTGTTTATAATTACACTTCATGGACTGATTGTAATACAACGGGTTTGCAATCAAGAAATGTTACTTCATTTTCTCCAACTGGATGTATAGGAGGGAATCCCTCTATTGTTTTAGATTGTTATAGATCCTGTGCGAATTATGATTGGGAAAATACTTCTTGGAGTGATTGTGATCCTTCTGGACATCAGAATAGAAGTTGGACTAAAATAGGGGATTGTGATGAGAGTATTACGAGTTCTGTGAGTCATCCTGAATTGGAAATACAAGCATGTACATACGTTCCTCCAACCTGTACTTCATTTGACTATACTAATTGGAATTCTTGTAATATAACAGGTCAGCAAGTCAGAAGTGTAATTGCATCATATCCTACGGGATGTGCGGGTGGAACTCCTTCAATTATGCAATCTTGTTTAAGATCTTGCGTTAATTCCGATTGGACAAATACTTCTTGGACTGCATGTAACTCATCTAGTATACAATCCAGAAACTGGACTAAAATAATAAGTTGTAACGAGTCAATTTCAGGATCAGTAGTTCACATTCCTGTTGAAACACAAGGATGTGTTTACGTTCCTCCAATATGCACTTCATTTAATTATACCTCTTGGAATTCCTGTAACTTAACAGGACAACAATCGAGAAGTGTAATTGCATCATATCCTACGGGATGTGCGGGTGGAACTCCTTCAATTATGCAGTCATGTCTAAAAACTTGTTCTGGTTCTGATTGGCAAAATACTTCTTGGACTGCATGTAACTCAACAGGATTACAATCCAGAAACTGGACTAAAATAATAAGTTGCAACGAATTAATTTTAGGAGCAATTACTCATACTTCTCCTGAAACACAAACATGTGTTTATATTCCAATTCCTATTTGTACTGCAAATTCTACAAGAGGAAGCTGTGGAGTTGTTAGTCATGGTAATCTTTCAGGTTATACTGAAAAGTGTTCTTCAGATGGGACTTCTTGGTTGAGTCAGTATAATTGTAGTTTAACGTGTGATATTGGTTATATCAAGGATGTTCAGAGTTGTACTTTTGCAAGTTCTGGAAATTATACGATATTAGGTATAAGCAATGTGACAAGTGTTTCAATTGGAAACAAAACAGTTATTCAAGAGAAGGATTCTAATATTACTTTAATTGCGTTTAACAGTATAATTAATCCTGTTAATTTTGTTAATCTGTCCATAAAAAAGAGCAATATTTCTGATTTTAATGCCTATCTTATTGTTTCTAATATCACTCTTATGGAGAATGAAAGTAAAGCTTTGTATTTGACTAAGAAGAATTCTAGTTCGAATGGTATATGTTTTAGAGATGAAGAAGGAATATATAATGCTTCTGATGTTTTAGCTGTTTGTGGCAATGTTAATAATAGATTGTTCTGCCCAGGAACATTCGGAAGTTACTCCTGCGCTTTGGAAAATAATAGCTTTGTTGTTTCTGGACTTAGACATTCTGCTGTTGCTGAAAGTTATTTCTTCTGCGGAGACGGAGTTTGTGATTCACAAACTGGAGAAAGTTGTTCTTCTTGTTCTAGTGATTGTGGGACTTGTCCTAGCGGAGGAAATCCTGGTGGGGGAGGAAGTGGAGGTGGAGGTTCAGGAGGTGGTGGAGCATCTAATGGTAATGTGTTGAATGGAACTCCTATTGATAATGGAAGTTATGTGCCTCAAGAAAATGATGATAATGGTAGTTCTTCATCAAGTAGTAATGGAAACGGAGCTACTTCTTCTTCATCGGGTTTATTGAATTCATTAAAGGATGTGTTTAGTAATAAGTGGATTGTTTGGAGCATTTTGATATTAGCAGTAATAATTGTTCTAGTGGCAATTATTTTGGTGCTAATGAAAGGTAGAAAAGGAACGGACAATCCTAAGAAATCATCTTACTATGAGTCTTCTGATAAAGATAAATTAATTGAAGAGGTTAAGGAGTTGCTTGATGAAGGCGAGAGAATGTTTTCTTTAGGAAATATTGTTGGTGCCAGAGATAGATATACAAGAATAAAGAAAGATTATGAGCATTTAGATAAGATTGATCCTGCACTTTATTCAAGGCTTATGGCATTTTATAAGGAATTGAGTGGGAAGTATTAGTTTTAGAATAGTTTTGTCTGCTTTGATTTAGATTCGATATCTTTGAAGTTTATGTTTATAAGTAAGAGTATTTGGTTTGCTATAGGTTCGATTTGCTTTTTTATATAATGGTCATAGTCTAATCTATGTTTTAATTTTTGTATTGGTTCAGGGCCTTCAGTGGTTATATAGTATTCTACGATGCTGGAATCTAAAACATCTAAAAGTCTAGCAGCTTTTACATGAGGAGGTGTTGTTTTTGTGTATTCATTTAAAGGTTTTCTAAGGGATTTTCTATATAATAACTTTTTATCTAATTTACCCTCCTTTATTTTTTTTATATATTCTTTAATGAATGTTTCTATTGGTTCCTTGTGAAATAATTTCATTAGAAGTTCCTTCTGAAATTCTCTTGCGGCTTCAGTCCAGTCTCCTCTAATTGCTTCAAGTCCTGTTATTTCTAACTTTTCTTTGCCATTTAGTTCTATAAGCCCAGCATATCTTTTCTTTGCCGCTTTTGTTTCTTCGTCTTCCTTTATTTGTCGGATATTTGGAAACATAAGTGAAATATACTGCTTTTCAAACTGGAGTTCTAGATAGGAGTTTCTATTATATTTTTCTTTTACATATTTATTATAAAAATTATTAATATTTTCTTGTATTTTTTTTCCTAAGATATTTGCTTTGTCTTTGTCTAAATTTGAGGTTACAAAAATAGAATCAGTATCTTGATATATTACTTTTAATCCTTCTTTTTCTATTTCAATTGCAGTCATTTTTATAATCATCTGTGCAAAGTTAGTTATTGAGTTTGCCATCTCAAAATTGAAGTATCTACAATTTGGGGAAGCCAGAACTCCCCAGAATGAATTCATTATAATTTTTATTGCGTAGTTTGAAAGTTCTCTTTTTTCTCTTTTTGCTTTTTCTCTTGCTTGATGTAACTTGTCTAGAATTTCTGGCAAAATTCCCTCTGAGTTTCTAAAATATGCTTTGTTTGGACTTTCTATGGAATCTTTTTCTTTTTTGTCAAGTAAGGAGTAAGGATCTATGTTAAAAGTTTTCATGATTGAAGGATATAGTGATTTGAAATCCAATACAAGAACATTATGATATATTCCTGCCTGTGGAAGTTTCACGTATCCTCCCATTATCTTTTTGCCTTTCTCTTGATATCTAGTTGTTGGAGAAACGATTCCTTTCTTTCTTGCTTCTCGTATGTACAGTGAATCGAATGCAGCAATTGATGCGGTTAATTTGTTCATTTGAAGACCTGTAAGCTGAGAACGTTCTATAGCTAGTTCAATCATATTTGTTTTTTCAAGAATTTCGATTACAAGTTGACAGTCCATTAGGTTATAATCTACCAATTTTTGTTGATTTTCTTTGTAATATTTTTCTATATCAGTATGACGTTCTTTTCCTTTGATTAGTTTTCCTTTTTCTAAAATTTCTTGGGAAACTGCTTCTAAAGTATATGATTCAAATTCTGCTTTTTTTATTGTTGGTGCTTCTTTAATGAATGGATCTTGAATTAGGTCTAATGCATCAAGAACTTGTCTTCCTGTTAAAGTGGCTGAAGAAGACTTCATGAAATTTTCTTCTAGTCTTAATCTAATTTGGTGATTTGTTCTTCCAATATCAAATGGAATTTTATGTTTTTTAAAAAGAATTTGAAGTTGAGCAAGATCAAAATCTATTAAATTCCAGCCAGTTATTATATCTGGGTCTATTTTTATTATTTCTTGTCTAAATTTCTCTAAGCATTCTTCTTCATTTTTACATGAAACAGTATTATCGAGTTTTTTGTCAGATACAATAAAATTTTTCTTGGTTTTTACGTTTGTATAAATTCCTATGCATAACAGATTACCTTTTTGATCTGTTTCAATATCAATTGAAGTAATTTTTAAATTAGGTTCGAAATGAACAGGTTTTATATCTGGACTATTATATATTCTATCGACTCTATCTGAAGAGGTAAAATCTCCTTCTATCTCTAGGGAAGAAAGAAGGTTGTTATCTATAAGAAATCTTTGAGTAGGTTTTACATCTGCTTCGTAGGTATCTATATTGAGATGATGTATTGCGTGATAAAGCTTGTTTACTTCAGCAGTTTCTTCTCCAGAGATTTTTATTATTTCGTTTTCTTTAAAATCTTTTAGTGAGGTTTCTTCTACTTTAAATTTTTTAAAAAGTTTTTCACATTTCTTTAAATCGGAGTTTTTAATAAAAAAATAAGGTCTAAAATCATGAATTGAAATAAATGATTGATTGTTTTCAAGTCTTCCAAACAAAAAGACTTTTGTTTTCCCATCAATTGTTTCGTAGTCGGTATCAACTATAAATGCTTTCATGCTTGTTGTTACAATCATGAATATTTAAGTTTACTAAGTTACTATATAGTAGTTACAGACGAAAGGTTTAAAAATAGGAATTGTTGTTATAGTTATGCACCGAATTGCGAGATATCATGATGATAGAAATGGGTTTGTAACTACAGTTCTGGGTTCATTTGAGAGGCTTAGTCCTTTTGGAGAATTAGTTATCCAAGGCAGGGCTTATGACGAGGGCGCGAGAGGAGAAGATTCACATTATCTTTTTTTTGCTTCATTTGGTAGACCTGCTGAAAGAAATGACTATGAGTGTGTTGGTAGTTATGAAGGGGCTTTTAATGCAAGTGAAGTTGTGGGAAATAATTTAGGGCTCATTGCTGAAGAAATTAGGAATAGAGGAGGAATTAGAGGAATAGAAGTTATGCTGGGAGAATGCAGAATAGATGAAAAAGGAATAGCTAGAGGGAGTATTACTTTAACTCATGGGGAAATAAGTCTTTTTTCGAATTTTGGGGATAAGCGAGTTAGTTTGAAAAGAGGAGAGGAACTTTTTAAAAAAATTCGTGAATTAGTGGGATAATTTTTATTAGAGCTTTTAGGCTCGTTAGTATTGATTTCTGTTGAATAGGGTAATAAAAAAGTTTTGAGATTGAATTGAAATAGAGTGAACTTAAAAAATATGATGGGTTATTTGGTTTATTTCATAACTTTTCTCACTGTCCAACCAATTAATGTACCTATCGTAAATACAATTAAAATTGAAATTATCGTGCTTCCAATAAAAGAAATGGAACTAAATGGTAATAACCATATATTAAGAACTTGTGCATTACTACATTGAATGTTTCCCATATCATTATATTCACAAAGCCATCTTGCAAAAAAAGACATTAAAACAACATAAATAATAATCAAAATCATAAAAGCAATAAGTCCTCCTTTAAGCCAAGAGGGTAATTTTTTCCACTTCATATATGGATTAATAATAACTCCTTTTTAATACTTTCTAAATAATCAAGAGGTTATTTGTCCGCTAACTTTTCCTCTTAGAAAAGACTCTAAAATTAAGGAGTAGTTTATTCAGATTGAAAATTGTGAAGCGAAAAGAACAGAGAGATGCATAGGAAACTTCTTCCATAGCAATAACTATTTAATTATAAGAAATATGGGAGTTTATGGGTTTACAGATAGGAGATATTGTTTCACGAAAAGAGATTCAACTGAATGAACTGAAAGGTAAGGTATTGGCAGTTGATGCATTTAATGCTATATATCAATTTCTTTCTTCAATTAGACAACCTGATGGCACTCCTTTAATGGACGATAAAAAGAGAATTACTTCTCATCTTTCAGGTCTTTTTTATAGAAATATGGCTCTTCTTTCAGAGGGAATAAAATTAATTTATGTTTTTGATGGAGAGTATCATGTTCTGAAGGGAAGGACTCATGAGATTAGACAGGAGGCAAAGGATATAGCCAAGGAAAAATATGAAGAAGCAGTAGAAGAAGGAGATATTGATGCGATGGCAAAGTATTCTAGGGGATTTGTTAGATTAACTAAGGAAATGATTGAGGAAAGTAAGGAGCTACTTATTGCTATGGGCATAGGAGTTGTTCAAGCGCCAGGAGAGGGAGAGATGCAGGCTGCAGAGTTGGTTAAATCTGGGCAAGCATATGCAGTTGCGTCTCAGGATTATGATGCCCTTGCAGTTGGGTCTCCAAGACTTATTCAGAATGTAACTCTTGCTAAAACTAGAAAAACTCCTACTGGTTTTGTTTATATTGCTCCTGAGATGTTGGAATATGAAAGAGTTTTGAATTTTCTTGGAATAGATGGAGATCAATTAATTTCTCTTGCAATTCTTGTTGGTACTGATTTTAATCCTGGAGGTGTCAAAGGTATTGGGCCTAAAAAGGCATTGACTTTGGTGAGAGAGAGAAAATATCCTGTTGAGATATTTAGAGGTTTAGAAGAACAGGGAAGATTAGATTTCAACTGGCAGGAAGTATTCCAGATATTCAAGAAGCCTAATGTTCGTAGGGAAAATGTAGAGTTTCCTAAATTTAATCCTTTAAAGATTAAAGAAATTCTTGTGAATGAACATAATTTTTCGTCGGAGAGAGTTGAGAAGCAGTTGGAAAAGATGGAAGAAGTTAGGAAGAAAAGTGCTCAGAAGACGTTGTTTTAAGACAATTGTCTTATTAGTATGCAGACAGGTGTCTTAATTATGAGGAAAGATTTATAAAGACAAGTGTCTTAAAGAATTCATGACTGATGATTCAAAGAATTATAATGAAATTGAAGATGAGATTAATTCAGCTTTGGCTGATTCTAGAGGATTATTGGTTCATAAAAGAAGACTTGCTTTTTGTCTTTCTTCTGGGATTGCAGAATTGCTTGAAAAATATCTACAGAAGAAGAAAGTTCTTAAGGTAGGATATAAGATAAATCATCAGACTCTTGGCAGGAGCAGGGAAAATGTTAAAGTAGCACTTGCTGATAAGATAACTGCTCCTATTGATTCTCTTGATAAACTAGATAGGATATTAGATATTGCTAATAAGATTGAGTCTACAAGAAATATCTGGGCTTATGGTGGCAAGGCTTCTGAAGAAGACATTATGGAAGCAATAAATTTATTCTTGGAAATAAAGAAAGAGGTTGAAAATGATTAAACAGTATGCAAGTTATTATGTTTCATATCTTTTATATAATATTAAGGATATTTCAAGCATAGGAGAGATTGTACTTTTTGGTAGTGTTGCTAGAGGGCAGGCAGGTAAAAATAGTGATGTTGATATATTCATTGATTTAATCAAGCCTAGTAAGGAGCTTGAACGAGAAATTAATGAGGTAACTGAAAATTTTTATAAAAGCAGAGAGGCTTTGTTGTTTAAAGTTAAGGGAGTTGAAAACAAAATTAGTGTTATTGTTGGGCGTTTAAACGATTGGAAAGATTTGAGAAAAAGTATTGAGAGTTCTGGGTTTGTTTTGTATGGAAAATATAGGTTTGCAGATATCACTGGTAGGAAGTATATAGTTATTTCTTGGGATAAGATAGGTATTAATCGGGGCGCTTTTTTGAATAAATTATATGGTTTTAAAGTCAAAGATAAGAAATATAAAGGATTAATTGAAATTCTTGGAGGAGTTAAGGTTGGAAAAAGCTCTATAATGATTCCTGTTGAATACAGGGAGCAGGTATTTGATTTGCTTAAAGATTATGAAGTGCATGCGAAAAATTTTGAGGTTTATTCGGAGGAATAATTGTATATTTGTTTTTGCTTTAATGGAAAATGTAGAGGATGTTAGGGAGAAGCGGGATTGGAAGAGGTTGTTTTAATCATTTCTTGGTTGAAAATGATTTTTGCATTGCTTTTGCAAATGTTTTGTTTTGTTCGAGGATACTTTTTTCTTCTGCTTCTTTCATTATTTTTTTCATTTCTTCTCTTCTCTCTCTAATTGATTTGCCTGTTATTTTTTCTAGTTTGTATGCAATAACTAGTATTATGATTATCACTAACCAGATTATAATTGAATAGTACCATACTCTTTCTCCAAAAGCCAGTTTAATGAAAAAGTAAGAGATATTTTCTAGGATTTTTAGGTGTGCAATTATAATTATCATAAGAAAAGATATTCCTAATGAAACACTTTTTGAAAAGCTAGAAAAGTCTTTGAATATTTCATAGAAGAAAAATAGAAAGTAAAACCATAAAACTATCGTTATAATTAGAGTTAGGGATAAAGAATATTCTTTTGCGAACAGTATAAAAAATAAAGGAGAAATAGTATGAAAAAATGAATCAATTGGTGCAATATACTTATTTTTCAATATAATTTTTGGCCATTCTTGACTCAAATACTGCCATTTTGCAGTTATGCTTCCTTCTGCTTCATTTATTATTTTATCAGAATTTATGCTTTGGATAGAAGGTAATGCGTTTATGTTTGTTATAAAAGAGATAATTAGTATTAAACCTAGAATCAAATGAATTCCTGCTTTTTTCATTATTATATTAAAGAGAAGGAGTTTATAAATCCTAAAGATATCCTTTTTTAGTGGAGATTAATATATTAGTTATTTCTTTTCTCCTGTTTCTTTAAGAGATTCACCTACAGATTCTAGTGCTTTAATCGTTCCTTTTAATTTTCTTGCTCCTGCTTCAGTTTCTATTTCTGCTTTTGACGCTTCAATCATCATCTTTCTTTTCATTATCCATGGGCCTGCTTGAGTTATTCCAAGATTAACTATTATAAATACTATAAATGCGGTACCTAGGCCAATATATATTGCATAAATTCCAAACGAAGTAAACACTCCAGTTGTTGCTGTAATTATTTTATTTGAGAGTCCTAAATTGGCTGAAATTATTCCCATTAATCCTGCAATTATCCAAGAAGTTCTTTTTGAGAATGCACTAAATGAACTTAAAATATCTCCAAATGTAACTGTTATTAGGAGCCAAATTGCAACAGATATTATTAATGCACTTGTTGGGTCAGATACTAGTGTTGTTGGAGAACCAAAAAGATATTTTGCCAATGTTTTGATTATGCTAGTTATTTGAGTGATAATCTCTTCAGATAGGTTTGCAATTTCTTCTAGATTTAATGCAGATACAAATGGAATAATCGCTAGTGTAACTAAAGTTCCTAAAATTAATCTATTTCCCTTTTTATTAAAGTTCATATTATTTACTATTTTTCTTCTTTTTTAGAGTGAAGATCTCTTTTAATTAAAAAAATAAAAAAATAAAAAATTTATTTTTAAGCTTTTTCTCCTTTGGAGAATGCTGATTCAACTTCTTTTAATCCAGATATAGCGTTTTTTACTTTGCTACTGCCTTTTTCGGATTTCATTCCTTCGATTTCAGCTTGTCTGTTCATTCTCCATCGTCTTGCTGCTCCTCCAATACCTAGATTAAGAGTAACTGCTGCTGCAATGCCTCCAACAATCATTAGAACTATTCCTAATGCTCTTATTCCTACTGCAAAGCCCATTATTGTTGCTAACCATGAAT
>JBBTAF010000009.1:0-12594 GCA_038044305.1 Nanobdellota archaeon | reverse complement strand
TTCTGAGATAATGTATGATGAATTATTGAAGAACTCAATATGTATATTGGAAGGATTGGAGTTACCATATAGAATTATTGAAATTTGTACTGGAGATTTGGCAGATTGGAAGTATCGTTCTGCTGATTTTGAGGTTTGGAGACCTACTACTAAAGAGTATGGGGAAGTTATGTCTTTGTCTAATTGTACCGATTATCAAGCTAGAAAATTAGGTATTAAATGTATAGACCATAAAGGAAATAAAAGAGTTCTTCATACTCTGAATGATACTGCTTTGGCAACTTCTCGAATTATGGTTGCTTTGCTTGAGAATAATCAACAGAAAGATGGAAGTATAAAGATTCCGAAGGCGTTGTGGAAATACACAGGATTTAAGGAGATAAAATCTAGTAAATCAGAGAAGAATGACGTTTTTGAGACAAAAAAAGGTAAAGTAAAAGAATCAAAGGGAAAGAAAAAATAAATTAGGCTTATTTTTCGTTTAAGAATTTTAGTTCAAGTCCCCTTTTAAGAAATTCTTGTGCTCTAGTTGAGAGATTGCCAATTATCGCTTCTCTTTCAGATTCAGAATATCTCTTCAATTTAGAAATAACTGGACTTAATCCTATATTTTCATTTAGGTTTGTGTTGATTCTATTGTTTTCTTTAGTAGTAAAAATAATATCTTGACAAGCGCTAGGTCTATTTCCTGAAAATGGGTCTGTGGAATTGGAATCACTAAAGCATAAGTATAAGCTTTCATCTATAGGAATACTAGGCATATGATCTGGAGAAGGATATGTGTAATGTCTATAATCAAATCTCCAAGTTTTTCCTTCACTAATTTGAATAGTATATATCTCTTCTTCTATATTACTATCTGCTCTAGTAACTTTCATAATGTCAAGGAACTTGATTAAGTTTTTAAAGATTTATGTGATTAAATTCTCTGGATGGCTTTTTCATAACCTTTAAAACGTGATTTTCTCTGTTTGATTTTAATATGAAATTAAGTATTGGTTCGTTGTGGATTTGGATTTTGTCAATTGTTCCTATATTTATTTGGTTAATTGTCAGAGTTGGAACAAACAAGTTTAATGGTTATTCTGTTTTTACTCATAGTTTAGGACAGCTTTCTGGGCTTGTGGGAATGACAATGTTTGCTCTTACTTTTATATTAACAACAAGATTATGGTTTATTGAAAAATATTTTGGTGGACTTGATAAGGGATACAAAGTGCATCATAGTTTAGGAGTTTTTGCATTTGTCTTGATTTTGTTTCATCCAATTTTATTGGTCTTAAATTATATTCCTTCCAATATTAATATAGCAGCTATTTATTTTATTCCTAGTTCTGATTGGCCTATTAATTTTGGTATAATTGCTTTGGCAGGATTTATTATCCTTATAATTCTTACTATATTTGCTAAGATAGCTTATCAAAAATGGAAGTTTACTCATAAATTTATGGGATTAGTGTTTTTGATAGCATGTTTTCATGTATTTTTTGTGCCAACAGATATTAGTTTATATCCTATTTTGAGATATTATATGCTGGCAGTTTCTGCAATTGGATTAATATCATATGTTTATGATTTGAAGAATGATTTTTTCAAGAAAGGATATAGGTATAAAGTTGTTGCTAAGGAATCTTTGGGAGATAAAGTTAATTTAATCAAACTTGTACCTATAAATCAAAAAATGAATTTTAAGGCAGGTCAATTCGTTTTTCTAAAGTTTTTAGATTCTAGCATTAGTCAAGAAGAACATCCTTTTACTATTGCTTCTGCTCCAAAAAATGGTGAGATAGTTTTTGCGATAAAATCTCTAGGAGATTGGACTTCCGATCTAAAAAATCTTAAACAAGGTGTTATTGCTGAGATTGATGGACCATATGGAAAATTTTGTAATAGTCAGAATAGTGAACAAATTTGGATTGCTGGAGGAATAGGAATAACTCCTTTTTTAAGCATGGCTGAGGAATTTGCAAGAGGTGAAAAACGCATGAGTAAAATTGATTTATATTACTGTATTAGAAATAGAGAAGAAGCAGTATTTTTACCTAAACTTCAAGAGATGTCTAAAAAATTGAGTGGAAAATTTAGAGTGATTCCATATTTTTCAGAAAATAATAAGAGGATTAGTGCAAAGGAAATTATCAAAACAAGCGGAAATCTTCAAAGTAAGGCTTTTATGATATGTGGACCTTCAAAAATGATGTATTCTTTAAATAATCAAATTAAAGCGGAAGGAGTAAAATCTGAACTAATCAAGTTTGAGGATTTTAGTCTAAAATGAATTCTAAACTAGTTGTTGGAATTGCGTTGGCAGTTTTTGTGCTTCTAATTGTTAACATCATTATAATAGGAATAATCTAAAGTAAATGAATGAGAGACAAATAGCACTATTTTTCAGGTAGCAAAAGCAAATATTTATAAACGTAATACACATAATAAGCGTATGGTCAGCATGACTTTGGCGATACCTGAAAATATGAAATCTGAGATGGAAACTTTTCCAGAGATAAATTGGAGTGAAATAGCTAGAATCGCAATTAAAAAAAGACTTGAACTTCTAAAAAAATTTCATGAATTTTCAAGGGACAGCGAAATAGATGAAAAGGAAGCATTAGAATTAGGTAAAAAACTAAATTCTAATCTTTCTAAAAAATATAAAAAATTAACTTAGTGGTTGATGCAAATATACTATTTAGTGCATTAATAAAATCAGGATATACTGCTAAGATATTATTTAGTCCGCTTTGCTTATTTTATGCTCCTGAATTTATCTTTATCGAATTTGAAAAATATGAGCAAGAGATCTTAGAAAAAACTCATAGAACAAGGGAAGAATTTAAAGAAGTCTTAGAAATTATGAAGGAAATAATAAAAACTGTCTCAATAGTTGAAGTATTACCACATTTAGATAAGGGAAAAGTGATTTCTCCTGATGAAAAAGATGTAGTTTATTTTTCTTTAGCAATAATGCTTAATTGTCCTATTTGGAGTAATGATAAAAAATTGAAGGAACAGAATATTGTAAAGATTTATTCTACCAGCGAACTTATTTCTTTGTTGTCCTAAGCTTGAAGATATCCACCTTTCTGTAGGTTCCAAGCTATGTGTAAATCTATTTTCTAATTAACACATAGCCAAGCTATAGGAAAAATATATAAACAAGGAGGTATTTTACTGAGTTATAGCAGTCACTTTTTACTTATCTTCTCGAAAACAATTCGTGTTCTGCAGGGAACTTTAGCCTTAATCATTTCAAGTGCATCTCTTGCTATTCTTGCTCCCTTGTCTGTTGCACATGAGACAAAAAATATTGACTTTCCTGCACCAACTATTGCTGCTCTGCCTATAACTATTCCATATGATTGAGTCATTCCAGTAGAAACTCTGTCTGCTCCAGCTCCTCCAGCAGTTTTATTTTCTCTTAGAAAATGATGTGGAAATACCTTAACTGCTAGGTAAAATTGTCCAAGCATTTTATCATCCATTACTTTTGTTATTGCCTGTCTTGCGGCTTCTATTGCACAGTCTCTTATTAAAACTTTTTCCTCCGAGATCATAGTTACTGTATAATTATGCTTATTTTCTTTGAAATCCTTTTGAGCTCCATGATGGAACTTAACTATTTTATTGTGTGGAACTGTTTTGATATATGATTTACCCTTTTTTTTAGAAATTCTAGTGAAGGGCTTTGCTTCAAACTTTGAATAGGCTGATGCTTTTCGTAATGCCATTTTATTGTACCTCTATCTCCGTTGCCATTGCTTGTCCAGGTAAACCTGACTCAAATATAGCTCTAACTAATCCTTTATTTCCATGAGAATCACTTATTTTTCCTTTTATTACTTTTCCTGCAGGAGATTTCCATGAAACGATTTTTCCAGCCATTTTTTTAGCTTCGTCTTTATTTGAAAGACCAAGGTCTAACAAGTAATGTTTCTCACAGATTCTTTTTCTGCTTCTTCGAAATTGAACTAATATTCCTTTCATTTTAAACCTACATTCTGGTTAGAAAATAGGGCTTTTTAAACCTTTATTTCTATATTCATAATATCCTAATTGTTGATTATATTGAGTCATTAGTAAGATTGATAAACTTGCTGACATACTACAGATTATGGGTAATGATAATTATGATGATGGAGTTCAGAGGATTGTGCTTCCTAATTTGGTTAGGAAAAAACACTTTGAACCTTATCTGCCAAGTGCTCAGGAGTTAGTAGATGAGGCCGAGAGCCAGTTCGTTTATCATGCTAGGTGTAATTCTAGGTTCGATATTAGAATGGTAAGGTTTGATGTTAGACCTGAATAAGTAGTTTTGCATTAGTAGATATTAAATTTTAGTTGATAAAATTATCTACAATTACTTTCTAGATAGTAATCGTAAAATCACCTAATTCTTTCTTAAGAATAGCAAATACTTCTGAAGAGATAGTTGTGTTCATTTTTCCTTTGTTTTCTTGGAGTGCTTTTTCAAACTCTTCTTTTGTTGATGGAACAATTCCATGATCAATTTTTCTTATGTCTCTCCCTTCAATTATGAAGTTTTGTGTTCCAAATAGGGCGAGTTCAGCTTTTCTGTTTTGATAGGTAATTTGCATTAGTCCTTTTTCTGCAGAAATAAGGTCTGCTCTTTGAGCATATTCAATAATATTTTCAAGAAGTTCAATGGAGTCCTTTTTGATATTTTCTGCATCGGATGCACTCAATTTATTTGTTGCAGTTTTTTTCAGTGCAATCTCTAAGTTTTTGATTACTTTTCCAAATCTAGGCGATATTTTTCCCTTCTTTATTAATTGTGATTCGAAAACTCTGTGTAACTGCTGATGAGAGCTATCTCCAAATAGAGTTTTAAGAAGTTTTATTATTTCTGCGTGTAATTCATTTAATGTTTTAGACTGCATTTTCTTTTCAAGAGTCATTCTTAATTGTTTTAATGTCTTATTGTATGATTTACACTCCTGCATGAATGCATCTATTTCTTTTCCAGGATACTCTTTTAACTTTCCATACTCATATTGTTTGAAAAGATAAACTGCTTTTTCAAGTGTTTTTAGATCTTTTATTGTCATTAACTTTTCTCTTTCTACTAAAACTTTCTTAACTTCTTGGACAATTACTTTTGGAACTGGAGGAGCTTCTCCTGCAAGCATCATCATGGCTTGAGTTGGGGTAACAATACCATAATAAATATCAATCATAGAGTCAAGAAGTCTTCTTTTTACGAAATCTTCTGTTTGATCTCCTTGTTTCATATAAAGATCAATTGCTTCTGGGCTTGGTTTGATTTTACCCATCTTTAGTAGAAGTTTCCAAGGAATGAATGTTCCTCTATCATATAATGGAATTCCATCTCTAATAAATGTAAAAGCTACAGGTTCTACATCTCTAACTCTCTGCCAAAAATCAGTTAATAAAGAAACTTGAACATTTAGAATATTTTTTACTCCAGAGAGAGCAGTAGCTTCTCTGATGTAGTCATAAATCATTCCTCTTAGTCTTTCTAAAAGTTCAACTCTATTCATTCTTTTAACATCAGTGTCGTCTATAACTACAAAAACATCAATGTCAGAATCTTTTCCAGCAGTCCCTCTTACTAGGGAGCCTGCAATAAAGTAACTAGCAACGTATTTATCGAATTTTCTTAAAACTAATGTTTTGTGAATGCTTGCTACTCTTAATGCACCTAAGAATCCTTTATCTGATATTGGAAATCCTTGACTTACTGCATCTAGCATGTCAAATTTGCTGTCTAATCCGTAACTGAATACATCGACTGGGGTCTTTATGTGAACCCAGATATTTTCTTTTGTTTCTTTAATTAATTTAACTACTTCATTTTTTATTTTTGGAATGTTTTTATATTGTTCTTCTGGAATAATCATCATTATATGCATAGGTTTAGTATCTGTAATCTCCTTAGGCATTGCTTCATCTTCTTCGAAAATTGGATAAGCTAGTTGAGGAAGCATTACTATTGCCATAGTGAAACTGTATTTTTTCACTATTGTTTTCTTAAAGTCTTCAAGTTTTGTTTTTATTTGATTAAAATCAATAGGTTTAACGTCTGGATTTGCAGTTGCTGGTGTGTAATTCTGCATTGCAGGCATAGGATAAGTCTTTTGAGATGGATTATTTTGCATTGAAGAAATTAAAGAATGCTGTGGAGGTGCTTGAGGAACCTTGGTAGGTTTAGAATCCTTAGTCATAAGGTATTTTAGTTATGAGCATTTTTAAAGTTAAGCATCGGCATAACTTTAAGGAATTATATTTTCTGAATAAGGTATCTAATAAATTTATATAGCCAATTTGATTTAATATAAAATGCAAAAAGAGGGGTTTAGAAAGTATCTTCCTGAGTTTGTCTATGGAGGAGTTGATGGATCGGTAACTACTTTTGCGGTTGTTGCTGGAGCAATAGGTGCATCATTGAGTCCTGCTATTGTTATAATTTTAGGTTTTGCTAATCTTTTTGGAGATGGATTTTCTATGGCTGTTTCAAATTATCTTTCTACTAAATCACAAATAGACTTGCATAGTTCTAGAAAGAATGAATCTGAGTTTAAACATCCTGTTAAAACAGGGATTGCTACATTTCTATCATTTTTCTTGATAGGAATTATTCCTCTTTTGTCTTTTGTTCTTGCTTTGCTATTTCCAAGTATACGAACACATCAGTTTCTCTATGCTATGATATTAACTGCTTTCGCCTTTCTTTTTGTTGGAGCAGTTAAGGGCGAGGTTGTTAGAAAACATCCAATTCGTTCAGCAATTGAGACTCTAGTTATCGGAGGAATCGCAGCATCACTTGCTTTTGCAGTTGGTTATTTGCTTAGAGGAATTGTCGGATAATTATAAATGGCCCTTAAGAGAATCGAACTCCTGACTACTCGGTGTAAACGAGTCGTTTTGCCACTAGACTAAAGGGCCATGAATATCATGTAATGACTAATCTTTTAAATCTTCCTCTAATTAAAATTTTCCTTTATCTTAACTCAAGACCTTTAATTTTGGCTTCCATTTTAAGACTAGGGATGCATTTCTTTCCTGTAAATGCACAGATTATACAACAAGAAGTTATTGGATTTTGAGTTCTTTGATTACATTTGTCGCAGTCAAAATACTGAGGACTTGAGTCTTCTGGAACTTTTCTTTTTGAAATTGCAGAGCAATGCTGACACTTTATTGTTGCTATTTCTGGAATTTTTATGAACTGCTTTTTTCTGCCCATTTTATTTTCCTCTATAGCCGAATATCTTGTCGTAGGTTGGATGATCAACTATATTGAGTATAAAGCAAAATACTTCTATTTTATTTCTAGATAATGTGTATATCATTCTCCAATAATTGGATAATTCTAGTCTATAAATGTTAGTAATGCCTTCTTGAATAAGATCTTTAGGTATTTTGTCTTTTCCTATTGGATCTCCAAATTGAGGGTTATCTTTTAGTATTTCAAATGCTCTTTCTTTATCTGTTCTCTTTTTTAGTTCTATAAAACACTCTTTTGCTTGTTCTCTTAGTAGGACTCTCACCTCTTTTCCAAGAAACATTTTACACTTCCAAAGCATCTTCTAACATTTTTTTAATGTGCTCTGGAGAAGAATATATCCATTGGATTCCTTTTGGACCATAGACTATTTTTCCGCTAATCCAGAGATATTCTAATATCACTAGAAGGGTTTGGTGCATAATTTGTTTTGGAAGCTTCTGTTTTATTTCAGAAATTTTCATTGGCATGTCTCTATTATTTTTTAAAAAGTTTTCAACCATTATTACGGTGGCTAAATTTGGATATCTTTTTGTGCCAGTTTTGTCTAGGCCTATGATTTCATTATCATTGTACTTCAATTTTGAGTTTTTCATTTTATGTCATAGCATACTTTTTAGGTATCAATTGATATGGATTTAGTAGACTTATAAATGTTGTGAATTTGATTAACTCTTCTTTTGCTTATTCTTAATTCCCTGCTTATTTGATAGGTGCTCATTCTTTTTCCTCTTTTTCTAACGATAAACTCAATTTTCTTATTATTCAGCTTCATCTAAGCTGAACATAGTTTATCGATAGGAAAAACTTTTCGAATACTACAGCATGTGAGTTTTTACAACAAATTTTATAAAGGCAGTTTATGGATTTTATTATGGATCAGTACTTAGTAAGCAGATATAAATTTCAGGAAGATAATGAAACTCTAAAAACAATTGGAAGGGGTTTAGTTTCTTTGGTAGTAGTACCTTTTTATTTAGCTGCTTTATTGATAAAAGGTATATGCAATAATCAGGATTCTGAAGAAAGGACTATAAGATTGAGTGAACTTGAGAGATAGATCCTTATTTAAACTGAGACTTTCATATAATTTAATTTATCCAATTCTTTTATATAGTTTGTTTAGTCTTTCAACTATCCAAATACTTAGTAATATGAAAAAAATAATAAATATTAAACCTTGTAATATTCTAGCATCTACAATTAGACTATACAAACCGCCACTTAAAGTAATAAAACTAAGAACTATTGCACTAAACATTTCATTTCTTTCGCGATTATGAATTATATTTTTAACCATATGGTGTGGTACGTAGGTATTATTTATTAATAACTATATAAATCTGTCTTTCATTAACTCTTAATTCCCGATGCGCCCATCGGGAATCGGACCCGAACTTACTGATTGGCAACCAGTCGTTCTACCACTAAACTATGGGCGCTTTCAAAATTGAGTAAAGAATGCTATTTAAAAATGTTTATTGTGAGAAATTATAACACTATAAAGTGTTATTTTTGCTTAGAAAGTGTTATCTTGTTTTGATAAAATCTTTTAGAGCATTAAGAACCATTTTTTGTTTTGAAGGAACGAATCTTACTGCTCCTGCAAGTTCATGGCCTCCGCCTTCTATAAATGCCTCTGGAAGGTGTTTTCTTGCAAATGCAATAAAATCATGCATTGAGAAGTTGGACTCTTTTGTAGCTCTTAGAGTGATAGCATCACTTAATACTCCGATTGAAATTAAGTTTTTGATTCCTGCCTTTTCTTTGAAGTCATGCAATAGTCCATTTATTCTTCCTGGTTTAGGATATGCTCCTCTAGAGAAAGACTGCTCTATGTATAAAGAGTTAAGAGTTGTTTTTCCAACTTTTTCTGATTCTACTGCTGATTTTGCTACTTCCATTGCTTTAGATTCTAGTCCTCTTATGAATGGAGTCATTATTGACATGAGTTTCTTTTGTTGAGCCATTGGCTGACCAAACATAACTCCAACGTACTCTCTTGCTTCCATAAATCTTAGTTTTGTTGAAACATAATCTATTACCGCTGCAATATCTGCTAACATTTCTTTTGAATACCCTTTCTTTTCTGCAATTTTTAGATATTGTGCCATTGCTTCTGGATTGTTTATTGTGTCTGCAAGTCCTGCCATTGCTGGAATCTGTTCAACTTCTGCGTTTTCATGAATAAATCTTGATAGTTCTGCACATAACATTCCTGCGGAGAAAGTAGAGCCATCTTCTCCGACTAAAAATGGATTTATATGCACCAGAACTTCTGTTGAAATCAGATCTTCTTTAAAAAAATGATGATCTATAACAATAAAGTCCATTCCATGTACTTTTCCCTGCTGAATTGCCAAGAGGCTTTCTTCTCCTGATCCAGTATCTGCAATGATAACTAGAGGTATTTTTTCTGAGAATGATGCTTGTCCTGTTAACGAATGACTTGAATCTTTAATCGAGTCTTCTATTTCATAAAAAGGGGTTGCACTTGGAGCTCTTAGAAAATATTGTCTTAGTGCTTTGCCTTTTCCGTGTTGTTGTTCTACAAGTGGAAGAATTGCTCTTTCTAATGCAAATCCTGAGCTGTAACCATCTGCATCGTTGTGATGCCTTACTATAATAGGTCTGTTCATTATTATTGCAAGTCTTATTTCAGTTGCAGCTTTGATGAATTTTTCTTTAAGTTTTTCAAGAAGTTTACTTTTTACCATAAATTCTACTGGTTTTGAAGCAGCTCTTGCTCTTTGAAGATCTTCGATTGTACTTTTTGCTTTCATTGCTTTTTCACCTGTGAGCTTATACATTTTCATTGCTTCTCCCTCTAACATTTTATTAAATTCTTTTAGAGTAAATGCGATATTGACGAAATCTCCTTCTAGGATATCTGCATAAGCTCTTACTCCTGGGCCTTCAAATGCTTTTACAACTATACTTCCTGTGCCATCGGATATTGTGAATAAAGTAGGACCCGTTGTTTGTGCAACTGAAACAACCATGGCTGTGACTGTGTTAATTCCTTTTGCTTTTTTCGAAGTTATTTCTTTTATTGTTAATTCCATTTTAATCAAAAATAGATACTTGATATCTTTTAATATAATGTTTTAGGGTTTTTAAATTGAGAGGGTTGATATTTTAAAAATTAAAATTTGCGAGACTCTATCGTTTCACTAACTTGATGTTGATGATTTCCTATTTCGGTTGTTGCTTCTTCAAGTGCTTTTCTTGCTCTAAACAAGGTCTCTGGATATTCTACTAGTTTGCCCTTAAATTTTCCTCCTAAAAGGTCTATCTTTTCATATGATCCATTTGCGTTTGTTGTATATCCTCTAATAGATCCTTTCATAAAACCATTATCAACTTCATTTGTGGAGATTAAAACGCAGATTAATGAACTTTCTCCCCAACCAGTTTGGCCTTTATTTTTTGCACTAAAAGTTTGAGTTAAGTACACATCATATTCTCCGCTTTTTCCTCTGTATTCTTGGGTTACTAATTGTTCTGTTCCCTCTGGAGCACAGCCTGCAAGAGATAATATCAAAGATGTTCCACCAAGCAATGTTATTAATCTATTTTTCATATAATTAGAATCCACCAAAATTTATTTTTTTCTTTTCATCTCCGTATAATTCTAAATATTGTGTTCTAGTTAAAAATTCATTTGCTCTAAAATATGGAACTGGCATTGGAACAATTCCGGGATGATCTGAAACCATTCTTACAGGATTTGTCATACCCATTTCAGCAAAGTCGCTAGCAATTCTAAGTCTTGTTTCTATTGCTCCTTCTTTCTTACCTAAACATATTCCTTCAGTAACTCCTTGTCTATATCCTTCTGCTTTTCCTACTTTTTTGCCATGTTGAGTTCCTAAATTAAATCCAATGCATACGCCTATTAACATGCTTGCAATCCTTTCTAGAGTTATTAATGTGTCATTTTTCATTATTTTATTGTAGATATTAGCTATTTAAATCTTTCGTTTTGTAACCTCTTAGAAGTTACAACTAATTAGGCTTAATCCATCCCATCATAAGCGTCTTCGTAATTCTTCGATGGTTGAGGTTTGCTTATTAGGACATCATCAATTCTTAGAATCATCATTGCGACCTCTGCTGCTGAGGAGATTGCTTGAGTTTTGACTTTAAGAGGTTCTATTACTCCAGATGCAAAGGTGTCTTCAATTTTTTCGGTTAGAAGATTTATACCTATTTTAGGGTTTCCTGAATCGTGGAATTTTTTTAGTTCTGCAACTATTGCCAATGGGTCTAATCCTGCATTTTCTGCAAGAGTCTCTGGAATTGACTCAAGTGCCTTTGAAAAAGATTCAATCGCTAATTGTTCTCTTCCTTCTATTGTTTTTGCGAATTTCAATAGTTCTTTTGAAAGTTCTATTTCGAATGCTCCTCCTCCTGCAACTATTGCTCCTGATTTTATTGCTGAAATTACATCTCCTATACCATCAGTTAATGCTCTTTCAATTTCTGCAAGAACATGTTCGCTTCCTCCTCTTATTACTATAGTAACTGCTTTTGGATTTCTACAGCCTTGAATATAGATATACGAATCAAATCCCTGTTTGATTTCTTCAACTTTTTCTGCAAAACCAAGATACGAAGCATTGATTTCATTTATGTTAGAGACAATTTTTGAAGAGGTTGCTCTTGCAAGCTTTTCCATTTGATTTTTTGATACTCTTCTACAAGCTAGAATTCCTGCTCTTGCAAGATAATATTGAGCTACATCATCAATTCCTTTTTGACAAAATAGAACATTAGCACCTGTTTGAATTATTTTTTGAACTATATTTTTAATATACTGCTCTTCTGCAATCAAAAACTTTTCTAGTTGTTCTGGAGTTGATACTGAAATTTTTGCTTCCTGTTCAGGATTTTTTAGTTCTAAAGGAGAGTCAATGAGTAGGATTTTTGCATTTTCTATTTTTGAAGGCATTTCTGCATTTGCTTTCTCTTTGTCAATGACTATTCCTTTTACTAATTCGCTTTGATTTACGTTTTCTCCTTTTCGCTGAACTATAGTGATATCTGATTTTGAAAGTTCTTTGTCTGCTACCATTTCAACTGCATCTACTATTAATCCTGCTAGAAGCTCTTTATTGCCCTCTGCACCCTTTCCAGTCATGGCAGTCATTGAAATGTACTTTAGGGTTTCTTTGCTTGAAACTGGGATTCCTTGTGCTTTTGATATTTCTAGTGCTTTCTCTAGTGCTTTTCGGTATCCTTTTACTATAACTGTGGGATGAATTTTTTTATCTAGGAGATATTCTGCCTGCTCAAGAAGTTTTCCTGCTAACAGGGCAGCAGTGGTT
>JBBTAF010000008.1:0-2169 GCA_038044305.1 Nanobdellota archaeon | reverse complement strand
ATCAGCAAGAATTAATGTTTTTGTTCCAGTTTTTATCTGAGACATCTGAGTCAATAATGTTTCAAATGCTCCTTTGCTAGCAGATCCTTTATTTTTAGCAAAATAATATACTTCAGAGAATAAAGGAATTCTGACTTTTCCAAAAACAGGTAGCCCCATTTGAGTTAAAGAAACAATTTGGATTATATGTTCAATTAATGTAGTTTTTCCTCCGCTATTAGCTCCAGTAAGTATCGAACATCTAGAAAGTTCATCCAATGAAAAAGAGATTGCTTGAGCATTTTCTAAAAAAAGATTTTTTATATTTTCAAGATTCATTTCTAACGCGATTTCAGGAAAATAAAAGTTTTCTGTAAATCTTGCAACTCCAGTTTCAAAGTCAAAAACCAACAATCTAGATGAGAGCATTTCAAGTTTTGAAGGCAAATTAGAAAGTAAGTTTGCATTTGCTTTTATTAGTTCAGCAGTATTGGTAGATTCTTCTATATTCTGGTTTCTTATTATTTTGTCCAGTTCATTTTCGTCAACTGCAATAGGAATTGTAGCAGTGTATATCTCTGAAGGAAAACCGCTTGAATCAATTTCTCCTCTTACAATACTTTTTAATTCCTCAGGAAGATCTTTTTTACTTAACATTTGCATTAATAAATCTCCTGAAAGAGTCATATCTCTTACCTTTAGAGAAACTCTGTCATTCATTTCATCAAGTTTCATCTCAATTCTTTCTTTAGATAATTTCTCAAACTCTTCTTTTCCAAGCAATTTTAGAAGAGGAGTTATTTCTTTAGTAATCAATAATAATCCCTCATTATTGCAATTTTTATTAATTATTTCTAAATTATGACTCCATGCAGACAACATAGATACATACCTTTCTAAATAAGCTTCATCTATACTTTTGATAAATATAGTCTGCGCTAATTGCTCCAATACATTAACATAGGACTCACAATCAATAACCTGCACAACTTCATAAACCTGAAGTTCCATGACATCTCTATCCGATATTATTAATTTAGCAGGACATCCAAGTTCTCTTAGCTTCAGAAACGTTTGTTCATTTTCAGTTACAACAATCACACTATAATCTGGTTTCCACCAAGCCTTAGGTATTTTTAGTTCTGATATAAATCTACTTTCTTTATTTATAAGAGATCTAAAATACTGCTGTCTTCTCGCTATCTCTTCTTTATCTTGAGTAAATGAAAAAAATTGTAATATTCCAGAAGTATCTGCAAAGTTAAATTGTTCACTTATTTTTCCAATTACTTTCTGATGCACTACCTTAGCTTCTGGAGTTTTGAATATGCTTCCTCCAGAACTTCTAACATTTGTCTTCTCGCTTCCAAATGGATTCAGTCCTCTTTCCTCGATAAAAGATATAAGCTCTTTTTGCATTATTTTTAGTGCAAATATAAGCTTTAAAGGATTATTGTGTTTAAATGAATAACTTTACAATATAATTTCTTTCGCAATGCTTAAAAACCCCATTCTCAAAATAATTTTATGGCAAAAAAAGAAGTATTCATTTGTGATTATTGCAACAGACAAAGTAATTCATTTAATGAAGGTTCAGGTCTTCCATACCAACAGGGATGGAGAACTCTTACAAGTTTTGAGTTTAAAGCCTCTCCTCAATACAAACATGAAACCATTCTAAAACATTTTTGCTCAAATCAGTGCATGATTGCTCACATTCAAACATTCATCTCAGAGCAGGAGCAAGCCATAATCTCAAATCCCCAAACGATAACTTTAAAAGTCCAGAGTTAGCACTATTCTCAGAGTCGGCGAGCTGACTTCGGGAATTGCTATTAAATTAGTAAAAACTGATAATGAGTTTTATTTCCTCTGAAAACTTTTAGTTTTCAGGGCTTCGAGAATTGCAAAATTCTCGATGTGAGGAAGGTCCGGACATCTCTTGCTGAATAAGCAAGAAAACCATGACTTGTCGAAAGGCAATCAATCGTAAGGTTGAGCAACATAACAGAAAAGCCACCGCTTTCGTTGAGCAATGAACCTTGAGGGAAGCTAAGAAACGAAAGATAGGATGAAACGGCTAAATCGTGAGATTTAGACACACCGCGGAACTTGTTCTGCGAGTGCGGATGCCTTCATGGATGCAAGTGCCAAAGCCGCACGCTTAGACAGATGTCAGCATGAATCGTC
>JBBTAF010000007.1:0-3033 GCA_038044305.1 Nanobdellota archaeon | reverse complement strand
GACGTGAAGAAAGATTTATATATTTGTGGATATTTATCAGGTTAGCCAAATTAAGATGGGAAAGAGGGTTTTGGTGGTTCTTGCAGTTATTTTTGTATTTGTCGGAGTGTTCTTTTTAGAATCTATCACAGGATATGAGGAAACCTCTACTTTTTATGTAAATGTAATTCCTTCTTCTACTATATCTCCTATTGTGAGAATTCAAGTTCCAGATAGTATATTTTTAGGGAATGTTACTGTGGGAGAAATGGGTGATGAAATTAAAGTGACTGTAAATAATACTGGAAATACTAATATTATGATAACTCCTGAATTGGTTGATGGAAACGATGAAATTATGTCCAACCTGTTTTTTAGATTTAGACAAACAAATTTATATAATCTTAGTCGAGCAGGAGATTTTTCTTTCGATATTTCAAAACCAGGTACTTCGGGATATCGAATGGAGTATTTTTGGGCATCTTTAAATTTGAGTAGTTATAATGATGCCTTGTCTGCTCCTCTTTTGAATCATGAAGCAGATGTTCGTTTTGTTGCTGTTGCTATTTAGTTTTATTTCATTTTCGAATGCTATAGAACTGGGCGTTTCTCCTCCAGAGGTGAATATTAGTGTATTTCAAGGCGTTAAGACTTGTTTTAATATTTCGGTTTTTGGGAATGGGATATTAAAGGTTAAGGATGTTTGGAGTGAGAATGAGTCAAATTTGATTGTTGATTATAATTCAAGTTCTTCTGATATGAGAATCGATGTGTATCACGATAAAGAGATTAAGATAAATGATAAAGGAGTGTTAGATATTTGTTTGAAACCTAACAATAATGGAAATTATTATGGTTTATTAGTTATTTCTACAGGGAATGCTGCAGTAGGTGTTTGGATTAAAATAAATGTTAAGAGTTCAATTGGAACTGGATTTTCTGTTTTGGAAATTGAGCATTCTGAGAAATGGCTATTAGGAGTTTCTTTAATTCTTATAGTATTATTAATATTTTTATTTTTAAGACTAAAAACTAGACGAATTATTGCTTAGTTATTAACTTACTTAGTAAGTTAATAAGGAAAGTTTAAATATGCAAGAATGATATATTTTTTGAGGTAAAAAGAGATGAAAAAGTATCTACTCCTAGTGGAGGATGAGAGGCTTTGGGAAAAATTCAAGGAAAGTATAAATGTTGATATAAACAGTGAGATAATTTATTTGATAAGAAAGAAGGTTGAGGTGAAAAATGGAAAACATTGAAAAAGCTAAAAAGGTAGATTTGGAGGAGTATACTGATTTGAAAGTAGAGTATCTAAAAGAAAATTATATTCTTATTAGAAAAAAAATCATGTTAAGTGAATTTGATTTGAGAGATAAAATAAAGAAGGAATTTTTAAATCAGATTTCTAATAAAGATTATTTTATGTTTCTTAAAATTAATAATTATATTGTTGCATTTATTATAGCTAGTAAGATAAAGAATGTTTTTAAGAAATTTGGATATATTAATGATATTTTTGTGAAAAAAGAGTTTAGAGGTAGAGGATTTGGGCAGAGGTTATTTAAGCGATTTATTTCAGATATGGAAAAAGAGAGCATAAAAGAATTTAGGCTTGGAGTAGATATTCGTAATAAGTATGCGATAGAGATGTACAAGAAACTTGGATTTAAGATAACAAATTATGAAATGGAGATGATAAAATGAGAAAGAATTTGAGAGGGCAGGTATCGATTTATGTTATTGTGGCAATAGCAATTGTTGTAATAATAGGAATTTACTTTTTAGTAACTAAGATTATTTCTCCTGGAGGAGGAACAAGTGGTAAATTTAATGAAGTCTATCAGTATTATGATCTTTGTATTGAGAGAGAATTAAAAGATGCAGTAGATTTAGCAGGTACTCAAGGCGGAAGAGTATATACTCCTGATTTTATTCCAGGAAGTGAGTATGCTCCTTTTTCTTCTCAGTATAATTTTATGGGTTTTGGGGTTCCGTATTGGATGTGGATAGCAAGCAACTCTTTGATAAAAGAACAGGTACCTAGTAAGCAATCTCTTGAAAATGATATTGCAAGATATTTGAATGAAAATCTAGGAAAATGTGATTTTAGTTCTTTTAGTGAGAAAGGATATAGTGTTAGTTTGGGAGAAATTAGTTCTAAAGTGGTAATTTCTCAAGGAGGCGTCAGAGCAGAAGTAGATGCTAAACTTGATGTTCAGAAAGATGGACAAAGCGAAAAGGTACTAAGCAGAAGTATAGATGTTCAAACTAATATTGGGCTATTGTTAGATGAGGCGTTAAGAATTTTTGCAAAAGAGAAGGCAGAGGCATTTTTGGAAAATTATTCAGTTGATGTTTTGAGATTGAATGCTCCAGTTGATGGTACTTTAGTTCAATGTAATCCTGAGGTTTGGAAGACCAATGAGATAAAAGAATCTCTTCAAAATGCAATCGAAGCTAATTTAGGTGCTTTGAAATTTAGAAATGTTCCAGGAGACTATTTTGCGGTTGGAATAGACTCAAAAGTTTCTGCAAGAGTCTTATATTCTAAGTCTTCACCTCAAGTTTTAGAGATATCTGGAGAAGGAGCTAAATCTGGATTTTTGATTGCAAAACCTATAGGAAATCAGGAAGGATTAGGAGTTATGGGCTTTTGCTATGTACCCTATCATTATGTTTATGATTGGAGATTTCCTGTAATGATTCAGTTAATGGCCGGAAATGAAGTATTTCAATTTCCTGTTGTTGTTGTAGTTGATAAGAACCTTCCAAGAAAGGGTATTTATTCGAATCTTTTAACTGAAGATAATTCTAGTTTTGATTTGTGTGAATATAAAACACAAGATATTAGTGTAAACGCTTTAGATATTAATCTTAATTCAGTGGATGCTAATATTAAATATCAGTGTTTTGATCAGGAGTGTGATTTAGGTAATACTAAAGGAAGCACTTTGATTACCAAGGCGCCAGCATGTGTTAATGGGTTTCTAATTGCTTGTGCAAATGGATTTGATGAGACATCACAATTGTTTTCTTCAAATGAACAAAGTA
>JBBTAF010000006.1:0-4956 GCA_038044305.1 Nanobdellota archaeon | reverse complement strand
AGAATGAAAGAACAACATAAAATAAAACAAGAAATAGCAAAAAGGAGTGCTAATAGGCTAGACGCAAGATTTATTAAAAGGCCATTTATATAAAGAAAGATGTTAAGAGTGTTAAAAAGTTTTTCAAGAAGAGTGTTAAACAGTCTATTTGGTAAAAGAGGAACTGTGAAAATTGGATTTTATGGTCCTCCTAATGCCGGAAAGACTAGCCTTGCTAATAGAATTTGCAAGGATTGGACTGGTGAAGAAGTTGGCCTTGTAAGTAAAGTGCCTCATGAAACAAGACATGTTCAATTTAAGGAGAAAGTTGAAATAAATCATAAGGGAAAAACTCTGACTTTTAAAATTGTTGATACTCCTGGAATAGCGACAAAGATAGACTATGAGGATTTTATAAAATTCGGCGTCAAAAAAGGCGAAGCTAAAAAGAGAGCAAAAGAAGCCACCCAAGGTATAATTGAATCAATTCAATGGTTAGATGATATGGAAGCAGTAGTGGTTGTGCTTGACGCATCTGAAAATCCATATTCACAGGTTAATGTTACAATTATAGGTAATTTAGTTGCAAGAAAAATTCCTGTTCTTATTGTTGCTAATAAAATTGATTTAAAGAAAGCAGATATTGGAAAAATAGAAGAGGCATTTCCTGAATATGATTCCGTTGGAATTTCTGCAAAAGAGGGATTAAACATGGAGGAGTTTTATGAATCCCTGTTTAAATTAGCCAAACAAGTATGAGCAAGAAACTTAATGAATTGAGTATGCAGGTAATTCCTTTTTCTGAAATTGAAAATTTAGGTATTGCAGAAAGAGTAAGAAAAATTCTTGCACTTATTCTTGCTGGAAAGATAATCATAATTCAGGGAAAATTAAGAGCGGAGGAGGAAGCAAGATTGATAGAGGATACTATGGCAATGGTAGATCATATTAAGAATTTTAAAGGGATAGAGCTGGCTGTAATTGAGCCCGATACTAGCGATAAATCTTTTATAGTTAAATTGAAATATAACTTAGTTAAAAGACTTGTAGCAGGTAGTACTGCTTTAACAATAATTGGTCCTTGTTCTATTGTAAAGGAAATAAAGAGAGATCCTAAGAAGCTTGAGTTGATGCTGGGTTAATCTATTATTGGCTCATAGATTGATTCTAATGCTCCATTTACATCATAATTTGTCATTAGGAAGGGATTTGATCCATTTGGTAAGTCTCTTACTAACATTGTGAATCCAAACGAATCGCCAATAGTGGGTGTGCTTGCAGATATTTGAGCTATATCTTCTCCGTTAGGTAAACCAGAACGAGTAGATAAATCTGAAACAACGGTGCAATAATAATATTTCTTTAAATTAGTCATAGAAATTGACATTTAAATGCATATTTAATATTAGTTATAGTGAACTTATACATCTAAATCTTTATTAATTGTAATTTCTTAATGAATTTATGCCCTATAGATGCGTTCACTGTTCTAAGATTTACCTTGATGGTTCATCTGAAGTATTAAATGGTTGTACTTGCAAGAGTAAATTCTTCTTTTATCTTAGTGAGAAAAAGCTTAAAGAAATTGAAAATCATGTTGAGCCAGATGTTGTCCTTAGCGATCCTGAGAAGGATAAGATGGAAAAGGAAGTTAGAGAAATTGCAGGTATTGAAAATGAAAATGAATCTGTCTTTTTAGATTTCGAAAGTGTTAAGGTTATTAAGCCTGGGCAGTATTTAATAGATCTTCAGAAACTATTTCAGAGGGGCAAACCAAGAATATATAAATTAGAAGAAGGAAAATATGTAATTGATTTGCGAATACCTGATTTAAAAAGCTAGATTGAAGCATTTAAAAATAACTTATTCTTATTAGACTTATGAATATCAAAAAAACAATGTGCCACCACACCTTAAAAGGTGTGGTTTGTGACAGGCACTTGTTTTTTGGATGCTCAAGAACGCCACGGCTTAAAAGCCGTGGTTTTTACGTTCGTGACATAAACAAACTACTGAATTCTTTAGAGTTTGAACTTTCGAATGAAAAGAAGAAAGAAATAGAAAGTCAGACTAATAATGTCGTAAGCGAAATTGAGAGTCAAATAAAAAAGTATAAATTATCTGCAGAAGTTTTTATTGGAGGAAGCTTCGCCAAGGGAACATTAGCAAAAAGAAATAAGTATGATGTTGATATCTTTGTAAGATTTGATAGAAAATATGAATCTCCTGATGAAATTTTAAAAAATGTGCTTGAAAGAGTATCTAGTAAAATCGGACTTATATTAAAAACTATTCATGGAAGTAGAGACTACTTTGCTCTTATTTCTGGAGACTTGATTTTCGAAATTGTACCTGTTAAAAAGATAAGTAAACCTGAACAAGCAGTTAATTCTACCGATTTAAGTTATTTTCACGTTAAATATGTCAAAAATAAAATAAAGGCTAAACCTGCGTTAGTAAAAGAGATATTATTAGCTAAGGCCTTTTGCAGAGCACAAAGAGTATACGGTGCAGAGAGTTGGGTTCATGGATTCTCAGGATATGCGCTTGAATGTTTAGTAATAAATTATGGCTCATTTTTAAAAATGCTTAAGGAATTGTGTAAATCGAAAGGGCAGATTTTAATTGATTCTGAAAAGAAGTACAAAAAAAAGCATGAAATGATTATTGAGTTAAATGAAAGTAAAAGAAAAGGTCCTATTATTCTTATTGATCCTACATATAAACAAAGAAATGTTTGTTCTGCTCTAAATCAAGAGACTTTTGATAGATTTAGTGTTATCGCTAAAAAATTTATTAAGAGGCCAAATCGCTCTTTTTTTGAAAGAGAGGGGATAGTTTCTCAAAAAATAGAGAGTGATGCAAGGAAAAAGGGTTTTGGTTATTTGAAATTGATTATACGTAGTGAAAAACAAGAGGGAGACATTGCTGGAGCAAAGTTAGAAAAATTTTATAAATTCCTATTACAAGAAATTAATAAATTTTATAGTATAAAATTAAACTTTTTTGAATTTGATGAGAAAAATGAGGCAGAAGTGTATTTGGTCGTTAAACCGAATAAAAAATTATTACAGATTGGTCCTATGTTAAAAATGAAAACTCACGCAGAATCATTCAAAAAAGTACATAAGAATGTATTTGTAAAAAGAAATAGGTTGTATGCTCCTATTGAAGTAAAAGAAATAAAAGTTTTTATAGAAGAATGGAAAAATAAAAAAGCCAGTCAGATTAAAGAGATGGATATAAGCACTGTAAATATTGTTTAACTAACGGATTACTCTACTCTTGTTCTTTCGATATAATTTGAAGGATTTGCGTCTTTTGGAGATAGATAATTAGTATTGAAATTTGTGTTTAGATTAAATTTGAAATCTATATCTCTTACAAGGTTAGACTCTTTTTCTGTTCTTTCAGAAGGCAAAAAAGGTTTTATGTATGGTAAAGAAATATAAGCCAAATAAGAAAAAAGTAATAATGTGAGTACACCGAATATTCTCTCTTGAATTGAACTTTTTTCGACTGAGATTTTCATTTTACTATCCTTAGTTTTTCAAAGATTTTTCAACAATGTTATGTAAAGATTGCGTGAAAAACTCGGAATTGAGCCAAACACCCATTTCTTCATCTGCATTCTCTGGAGTAATCATTAGTAATACTTGTGTTTTATCTGCTATGAAAAATCGAGCATTTGTATCGACTGTTTTTGGCTTAAGATTGTACTTATGGGAAAGTTTCTTTATTCTTTCTTCATCTCCAGATAGGGCAAGTCTAACTTTTACATTTGCCTTATTAAGTTTTTCAATTGCTGGAATAATAACTCTGGACTTATCTTCAAAATCAATTACAGAAGTGCAAATTAGTACCTCTTTTGTGCAGTTTTCGACTATCTCTCTAACTTTAGCAATTATATTTGACCTTCCTTTTAATGAACCAGTTATTTCTTGCGTCTTTATTGGAGCTATTCCAGTAGTGTGAAGCTGTTCTAGTTCGATGTATTCATTTGTAGTTTTTAAATTGGATAATGATTTTACCTTCTCGCTTGCTTCGTGAAGTGTTTCGTTTTTCATTTTTTCAATAACTTCAGTAGGTTTAACTGAAATGTATTTCACAGGCTTTCCTATTCTTGTAATCGCAAATCCTCTCTTTTCAAGAGATTCTAAAACATCATAAGTTCTTGATCTTGGAACACTAGATAATTCTGCAATTTCTCCTGCTGAAGCAATTCCTTTAGATAGTAAAGCTAACCAGACTTTCGTTTCGTAGATATTAAGATTAAAGTAATCCTTTATTCTCTTAACAAGTTCTGGTTTAATTATCATGATAAAGTGACAAATAAAGGGTATTTAAACCTTTCTAGTATTGTAACTATATAGAGACTACAAATAAGAAAGGTTTAAAATCTGTGTGGATAATAAGAAATATGCAAACTGTATATCATGCTACAAATAACTTGATTAGTATACTTGAACAAGCACGAGTAGTATCAATGGCAGGAAGAAACGATATTCTTTTCAAAATATACAAGAGGAATTATGACTCTCTTGTAGATCATGCTATATTTAGAGAGAGGATACTTACAGTTATGCCTGAAGGATTTAAAACTAGAGAAGGAGAAATAGTTAGTGCTCGTGCTAAATTTTGCAAAACCTCTGAAGAGAAAGCAGACAACTATTATGACAACTTAACTGTAGACTGCGAAAAAAGAATATTTGACACAATAACACATGGAAGAGATTATAGAGAAATTATGAGAAATTTGTTTGTATGGTGTTTTAATGATGAGTCCGATGCACGAGAATATGCCTCACACAATAGAATTTCGCATCCTGATATTTCTGAATTTAAAACTGGAGTTCTCGAATTTAAAATTCCTAAAAAGAGGATAAGACCCAACAGATTTATGGTTCCATTAATATTAAAGAATATTCCGTTAAATCCTTATCTGAAAAGAATTATAATCAAAAGAGAAGATGAACA
>JBBTAF010000005.1:0-20501 GCA_038044305.1 Nanobdellota archaeon | reverse complement strand
TATATATCTTAGAAAATATATAATATAGTATATAAATATTTCTTATTCAAATGACCCAACCAAGAATCGAACTTGGGTATGATCCACGTCAAGGATCCGGTCTACCATTAGCCTATGAGGTCATGTCAAGAACCATACACTAAAGTGTATAGCATACTGACTAGTATCGTTCTTGAGCATGCTCAAGAATTTCATTTGCCTTATTTTATCACTGAAGTAACAAAATTTAGCAAATGTAATTCTTGACACACAAAAATAGATTTCCAAGACTTTTTAAACATAATCCAAACATTTTTAACACATAAAAAACCTCAATTAACACTGCCTCCATAGCTCAGTCGGCAGAGCACTAGTTTTGTACGGAATAGATTTATTCCCAAATGAACTAGGGGTCGGGGGTTCAATTCCCCCTGGAGGCTTTAAACCTAAGGTTGAGTTGACGGTAGAGGCTTAATTTTTTTCCTAATATACAATATGACTTCTAGCATATCTCTCAGATTCAGCTCTTGCAAAATTCAACTCTTCCAAAATAGGCCTCAATTCTTTTACCACCCTCTCACTTTCCCTCTCATTCAAAACAAATGGTTTCCCAAAAATAGGTTGTCCATCCTTTCCAATAATCAAATACAACTCAAGTCTATCTGCCATTTTCATCAACGAATCTTGCCTTTCCTCCACTAACAAGTATCTCAGAAACGGGACTCTCAAGATTAGCCAACTCTCCTAAAACAAATGGTCCTACCAATTTTCCGCTCATATCTAAAAATTGTTCCACTTCCTGATGAAACACAATCATTTTATTCTCTTTAGTCTCTTCCTTTCTACCTTCCATAACTCTTGATAATTCTCTGTCTCCTTCTTCGAAAGTCTTAACCATTCTATCAAAAACTTCCCTTTCCCAAGGTAACATATTTTCATAATCTCTTTTCATTATCCCTGTTTCAGTTGCCACGAAAACAAGATTCAATATTTTTTTCTTTCTCCTCAAAATCAATTCTTTGAATATTGCTACTGAATTTTCTAATTGCTTCTTGGATCTCAAAACAGAATCTTGAAAAAGACCAGAATCTGCTCCTTCTACTGCCTTTTGATCATTCAAAAATTCAGAGATTTGCTCAAGAAAATCCTTTGATAGAGGTTGTAAAGCCTCGCCATATTTCTCTTTTCTTAATATTTCATACAAATCATTATAACTAAGCATGTAAAATAGTCATTTTATCAATTTATAAAAATGCGTATACTCTAAAAAGTAATGATACTATTCTATAATTCAGTAGTCAAAACCATTAAAAACGCATTCTTCCTACAAAAGATATGTTTGATTTTTTAAAGAAAAAGATATCTTCGTGGATAAAACCAAAAGAAGCAAAGACTAGTAACAAAACCATCAAAAAAGAAAAGAAAACTTCCTCAAAGAAAGAAACAAAGGCCTCGGAATCAAAAACAATCAAAGAAAAGAAAGTAGAAAAAGAAGTAGAAAAAATAATAAGTGAATCAGAAAGTCAACAAGAACAACCAGTTCAAGAAACCAGAGAAAGCGAAGGAAACTTTTTCTCTAAATTAATAAAAAAAATAACAACGTCCAAGCTCTCACAAAACGATTTTGAAGAATTATTTATGGAATTAGAATTAACTCTTTTAGAAAATAATGTAGCGCTAGAAGCAGTAGACAAAATAAAAGAAACTCTGTCTTCTCAACTTGTAAATCAACAAATGAAAAAAACAGAGGCCGAAGCAAGAATAATTCAAGCACTAAAAGATGCAATTCTGTCAGTAATTCACGAGCCACCATCATTAATCGATCAAATAAAAACAAAAAAAGGAGTATTTACTATTCTATTTTTTGGAATCAATGGTACGGGAAAGACTACAAGTATCGCAAAAGTAGCAAATTTATTAAAAAAAGAAAAAATCTCCTGTGTTCTTGCCGCTGCAGATACTTTCAGAGCAGCATCAATTGAACAACTTCAAACTCACGGAAAAAGATTAGATATTCCAGTAATATCTCAAAAATATAACTCAGATCCTTCTGCCGTTGCATTTGATGCAATACAATATGCAAATAAACATAATATAAAAGTAGTTTTAATAGACACAGCAGGAAGAATGTATACCAAAACAAATCTCCTAAAAGAAATGGAAAAGATAATTAGAATAAGCAAACCAGATCTAAAAATATTCGTTGGTGAAAGTATAACTGGAAACGATGCAGTAGATCAGGCAAAAACTTTCAATGAAACAGCAGGAATAGATGGAATAATTCTAAGCAAGGCAGACATAGACGAAAAAGCAGGCACTATCCTTTCAGTCTCACACGTTACAGGCAAGCCCATTTACTTCCTTGGTACGGGTCAAAATTATGAAGATTTAGAAATATTTAGTAAAAAAATAGTTCTTAAAAACCTAGGACTAGAGTAAACATAATCTTAAATATCCTCTAAATTCCACTTCAATATGAGAAAAAAATTAGAAAAATTACTTTTGGCTGGTGCATTGATGACTGGGGTTTCAGATGATCTATTAATTAATTCAGCACACGGAGAAGATACAATAATTTCAGGAAGTATTGTACCTAAATTTCGACCAAATAATATTATTACGAATAAAACTGGAAGTATTGAGTTCATTTATCCTAAAAATATAATAATTAGATGGTTTCATCCTTTAGGATATCATCCAGAAGAAATTAAAGGATATATTTTCTATCATAGCATCGATGGAACAAATTATAATGAATCAACATTTGTGACAGGAACTGCATATAATTATACATTTCCTGCTCAGGCAGACAATCATTTTTTTGTAACAAGACCAGTATTCACAGATGATTCATTGGGAGGATTTTCCACAGTTATAGGTATTGTGGGAATTGGTCAAAATATTACTGTAGAGCCAGGAACAAATTATGTAGATGTTACATTTGAACAACCATCCTCTCCCGTTCATGGTTTTTGGACAGCAGATTTTCTTCAGTTTAGTACAGGAAATTCATTTATGACACAAAGAGATTTAGAGACAACAGATATTGGAAATGGAAGAATAAGAAAAAAAACTAGATTAGATGTCTCTCCAACAAATAGTAACATAATTTACCATTTTAATCATGCTGTAGGTTCTCCTGCTGCTTTGCCAATTAGGTATCTGCCTAGCTCAGCAATAATGGCTAGCCCAGATGAAATAAGACCTCCTGCACCTTTATTGCTTCACAAAGTAAAATAAACTTCACTAAACATAATCTTAAATATTAGATACTATCACATTCTACATGAAAAATTTAGAAAAATTACTTTTGGCTGGTGCATTAATAACAGGTATTTCAGATTCTTCTTTAGTTAGTCAAGCAAACGGAGAAAATATAATAATTTCAGGAGGTATTGTACCTGAATTTCTACCAAATAATCATATCACAAATAAATTTGGAAGTGGCAAGTTCATTTATCCAAAAGATATTATCATAGGATGGCTTCATCCAATAGGACCTATAGACAGAATTAAAGGATATGTTTTATATCACAGCACAGATGAAACAAACTATACTGATGCGACATTTGTAGCAGGAACTGCATACAACTACACCTTTCCAGCTCAGGCAGACACTCATTTTTTTGTAACAAGACCTGTTTATAATGATGATTCTTTAGGAGGATTTTCCACAGTTCTAGGAATTGTTGGAATTGGTCAAAATATTTCTATAGAACCAGGAACAAATTATGTTGATGTAACATTTGAACAACCATCCTCTCCTGTTCCTGGTTTCTGGACAGCAGACTTTCTTCAATTTAACACAGGAAGCTCATTTATGGGTCAAAGAGATTTAGAAACAACAGACATTGGAAGTGGGAGAATAAGAAAAAAAACCAGATTAGCTGTCTCTCCAACAAATCAAATAATCTATAATTTTAGTTACGCATCAACCCCTCCTTCCTGTGGACCAATTAGGTATCTGCCTAGCTCAGCAGTAATGGCAAGTCCGGATGAAATAAGACCTTCTCCTCCTTCAAAGCTTCATAAATTGAGATAAACTAAAGTAAACATAATCTTAAATATCCTCTAAATTCCACTTCAATATGAGAAAAAAATTAGAAAAATTACTTTTGGCTGGTGCATTAATGACAGGGATTTCAGATTCTTCTTTAGTTAATCCAGCTCAGGCAGATATGTTATATGTTAATATACCGAGTGTTTTGGAATATTCTAACATTAACTATAGTACTAATAAGATAGGAGGAATTACTTTTATTTATCCTAAAAACATGACTATAAATTGGCATAATCCCATAGGTAATACTCCAGAAGAAATTAAAGGATATATTTTATATCACAGCACAGATGAAACAAACTATACTGATGCGACATTCGTAGCAGGAACTGCGTATAATTATACCTTTCCAGCTCAGGCAGACACTCATTTTTTCGTAACGAGACCTGTTTATAATGATGATTCATTGGGAGGATTTTCTTTGGTTGCAGATTTAACTGCTTTAAGTACAAATTTCACAATAAGTCCAGGAACAAATTATGTTGATGTGATATTTGAAACAATAGGTAACCTTGATCCAAAATTTCTTAGAGAATTTCTATTTCAATTTCGAGTATTTAATTCCAAAAGAGATTCATACATGACACAAACAGATTTAGAAACAACAGACATTGGAAATGGGAGAATAGGAAAAAAAACCAGACTTTTAACAGATGAGATATTTCCTGGAGAAACCAATTTAACAGTTAGATATGATTATGTTTCTCCTTATTCTCATATCTTTAGACCAATTAGAACGGTTCCAGATTCAGCAGTAATGGCAAGTCCTGATGAAATAAGACCTTCTGCTCCGTCATTATTTCATAAAGTAAAATAGAAACACAGTAAAACTCTCATTATAAGACGTTTGTCCTGCAGAACAAATTCTTCCCTAGGAAAGGACATTTTCAGATGATAATAATAGATAACTACATTATTTAGGTTATACAATTTTGAGAATTATCCATTAGAAAACTAAGTATAAAATGTAGTTTAACCTACTCAGTTCTTCATATTTCTTGGAAGAAATCATCTTAATCTAACATCAGATATTTATTACTTTGAATTTATTTTTATATTGTTTCTAGAAGCATTTACACTATAACCTATACCTATAAGATAACTATTAATTAATAACCTAGTATAATTCTATCTCTCATATTCAAAATAGCTGAAGGCAATACCTTTTGTTCCTCATACCATATATCATCCTTATGCTCTTCAGCATAGGAACTGTCTATCCCTCTTTCACCGCCTGGACCATAAAACTGATCAGCTACTCCTTTAATATTATCCAACCATTTAACCATATCTCCTCTGAACTTATTTGAAACATAAGCAGTATAATTTAAAGGAGGTAAAACTCTATATGCTCCAAATCCTATTTTTGTCATATCATTCGTATCTGTAAAATTCATAACTCCCCAATTTGTTGTATTTTCCATCCATAATTTATTTGAATGTTCCAAATCTTTCCAATCAATTAAATTAGTGCTAAATTGTAAAGTATATCCGCTATGAACTTTAGTTTCAGGAAAATTATACTGCTTAAATGGATTTTGTTCCGTAAGCAACCAAAGATAATCCTTATATTCCCCTGGAAATTCTCCAATGTATCCTGCCTCTCTGTTAAGCTGACTAATCATAGCAGGAAAGAAAAATAAATTTCTATTTCCATTAGAAGCAATAAAAAGTTTTAGGAAATCTTTATCATCACTAGGATCAAGAGGATTTTTACCCTGATTAACTTCTTCAATATTATTCAGTCCTCCTCCATCGTAGTCAAACGCCCCATTCAAATTTATAACTTTAAACTTTTCTGTATCAAATTTACCTCTGAAATTTATACCAGCAATAGTAACTTCATTCGTTCCAGGAGAAAAGTAAAGAGAAGTATTCCAATCTCCAGTTTCATTATCGAAACTTATACTATTCGCATTCTCTCCTTCTCTAGTAGGTTGAACTACAACGTTCAATCCACTTAAAAAACAAGAAGATAGAAATTTTCCATTAACATACAACGGTCCAGAATTATTAAGCAAAATAGATCCATCCCCAGCAAAATTTAGAGGAGCCCCCCCAATAGTATTACCTGTAATAACCAAATTTGGAAAAGAATCATCTCCAGGAGGAGTTCCCAAAGCCTCCAAGATATACGCCGAAGGATTAGATATTTGGCCATTTAATGTAGATGCATTTGCGTTGGCTGCATAAACACAAAAGCGATAAACTGCATTATTCTCCAAAGAAGTTATTGTTTTTTCACAAAATCCACTTAAAGAAACATTAGTCTGTGCAGGAATTCTCACAGTATTCCCTCCTAGTTTTTTAGCTTCTATAATGTAATGAGTTACATTGTTTCCAACTGTAGTAGATGGTTGCCATGCAAGAGTCATTGCTCCAGCTCCATAAGATTCAGAGCCAATAACGAAAGATCCAACAACTGCTGTTAAACCTACCATCTTCTTGCTTCGCTTAACAATTTCTTCCAATACTCCTTTTTTATTAATCATTCTCATAAAAAAAGCTCCAACCTGAGTATTTATAATTTTATGTGATAAAAAAACAGTATATAGTTCATCAACAATATATATTTATAACGATAAAAATGATAAAATAAGCAATGAACTTAAAAAAAGAGGCATTTATACTAATAGTCATACTTTTAGTTCCAACCATAAGTTCTTTAGAATTATTATTCAATAATTCAGGAACTCAATTTATAAATTTCTCAATTTCGTATTCTAGTTTAGATAATTTTAATTTTACCATAACAGGTTCAATTTATAATAACTCGTATCCATCAAATATAAGTTTAGATATAGGAAACGATAATTTAATAGATTGGAGATATAGTATATTTAATTCAACTTCTCCAGTAAGATTAAGTAATGTAACAAATGTCTGGTCTACAAATCCTGACTCCTCTCTTCTAGATATAACTAATATAACAAAGGGAGATATTCTTTCAATGCTAAACTTTGGAACCTTCTCAAATAATATATTTTATTCTTCAACAAACACTCTCTCAAATGGAATTTTAGGTATAAGTTCTGGAGAAAACTTCCAAATAAATTCCCAAATTCTAACTATATCTACAAATAACAATATAATTCATGCATTTCTTCCCTCAACTTCAGTTCTTTATGCAACAGTAGGATTTTACGTTTCAGAAGGAGGAGCAACCTATTACTGCAATAGCGAACACAATCTTCAATGGGATTCAGAATGTGATTTATCTCCTTCAGAAGCCATGATTCCAACCCATTTGGCAAGAGCCCCAGCAAATTCGATATTCAATCAATCAGAAACAATAGGAAGTCCTCAAATAAAAAATAAGATAAATAGCATACTTGAAACCTGCTCCCTTCCCTGTAATATAACTATAAAAATATCAAGTCAAACTTCTGGAAACCTAACGCTTTCAAATTTTAATTCATTATACATTCAAAAAACTTCTCCTGCAAACATCTCAATCTCAGAAAATGCCACAGATTATAGGATAACAATTCAAAACAACACAAACCTAACAAGTGTAAAATATTTCTATGGAATAAAGCCAACAGTTTATATAATTCCGTTTGAAGCAGAAAATGAAACACGGAATCTGACAACGAATCAGACAACTAAAATTCAGAATATTCAAAATTCAATTGCAAATCTCTGGGACAATTTAACAAATTATAGTCATCCTTTAAATTTTAAACTCTACACAAATCAAACAGTATATAAAATTCCTAAATTCAACACAAATGACAATTATTCAGTATATTCTTCTTCTTTGTATAACTATCTTATGTCTAGTTTTCAATTTCCAAATCCTTCAATTGTAATAATGCTGGATGTCTGGGACTATTTCCCTCTGCTTTCCCCATCAAATGACCTCCAAAACAACAATGAAAACAATCTAATAGGAATAGGAACTGTAAACGGATTTACAAATACTTCAGTAACAAACCTGCAAAATTATGATTCTGAAATTCTTCCAAATGTTGTTCTCCATGAAATAATGCATTCATTTATAGGATATCCTCCATCAGAAATAAACGGAGAAAAGCTTTTTTACAATTATCATCCTGCAAGTTTTAGACAACAAGGAGATTTCTTACAAGCATATAACCTTTCAGACTCTCCAACTCAAAAAGAAGGATATTATGAAATCTATTCTATAATGAATCCAGTAAGGGCATATCTTCCAAAAAGTCTATTCGGAAATAGAACAGTTGAATTATCTCCAATTGAAAAGATGCTTCTAGGAATATTAAGCCCAGATGTTAACGAAAGTTACACTTTTTATTCAGGAAATATAACTCTTCAGGGTAATGTATATACTGCAACATCAATGACGGCATATTCAAAAAAAGATACAAAATTACTATACTCTCATTCAACAGACAATTGGTGGTGGGATATAAAAAATACTTCAACTTACGTGGATAAATCATTAAGCACAAATTTTACTATTTCGAAACAAAGTCAAAATAATCGCGCACTGTGGATATTTGCAGAAGATCTAGCCAATCCAAATCATTTTGTAGTATTTAATAATCATGCAATTTCAAATTCTAGTATAAATACGGATTCAACTTCACCATTAATAACAATAATTTCCCCTAATCAAACGACAAAAAATTTCTCTTCTTATGTACTAATAAATCTAACTTCAAACAAGCAAGTTTCTTCGTGTTCGTTTTGGAACAATAATTTAATTGGTTCTGGAACATTACTAAACAAAACACAAAATAATTTAAGTGCCTATTATTCCATATCTGCTTCGGAAGGATATTATAATTTTACTTTTCGTTGTTCAGATTTAGTGGGAAATAACAATTTTACGACATTAGAAAATATTCTCTTTGATACAGAAGCCCCACGAATAAATATTACAGTAAACAGTGATTCAGATGGATACTTAAACAGCACCACTATTGTATTAAACGCTTCCATAAGAGATGTAAGTTTCAAAAACATTACTTACGAACTCTGTAACATTACAACAAACAAAACTTCTTGCACTCCTCAAACATACAATACTCCTACAAATTATACGTTAGATGCTCCCCCAGGAAGATACAAATTCAATGTGACAGTATGTGATGCAGCAGAGCATTGTACCTATGCAAAAACAAGAGAAATTATTATTTCAAAGGGATGTAAAGTAAAAATAAATTATAGTGAATGGGATGATCAAAATACAACTAACTTATTTAATTTTAATATTACAGAAATGTCACAATTAAAAAATTTAACATTCAAAAATTCATTAGGAAAGATAAATTTCAAAAATCAAATGAATATTACTCAGGCTTGTGGAGTAGATATCGTAAATATAATAAAAATAGAAAAAAATAAAATTACAGTTAATAGTACAGCATACCCTGAATTTAATCAGCCTGCAGAATTAATATTTGATGAAGTTGATAAAACTATTCCTGTTCTTTTTAAAAATGGAGAATATTGTACTCAAGGTAATTGCGCAAATACAAGCTATGATATTTTAAATAATATATTCTATGCAAATGTTTCAGGATTTAGTGAATATACTCTTGAAGATCAGTGTTCCGATAATATCAGAGATGGAGACGAAACGGGAATTGATTGTGGTGGCTCATGTCAGACATGTCCAGGAATTCAAATTACCTCTCCTCTTTCAGGAATATGGTATAATAATGTTCCTATGTACATTTCAACATCTGCAATGGACGAACAAAATTGTCAAGTTTCTTCTAATGGAGGAATAATAAATTACTCTATTGCCTGCGTAAATAGTATATCTGATGTATTAAATCCTCCTTTACAAGGTATTAACACCTGGGAAGCATATATCTCAGATCTTTCAAATACTGAAATCGATCAAGTTACATTTTATTATGATTCTATTTCTCCAGTAGTAGAATATACTTCTGGAACAGAAGTTTCAGGAACAACAAAAGAACAATCGTATATATTCATAAATACCTCAATAACCGAAACAAATTTTTATAGTATAATCTTTAGTCTATGGAATTCATCTTCTCTTAAATATCAAACTTCTTATTTATCTCAAGTTAACTCTATCACATTTTCAGGTCTATCATCAGAAAGTTATGTTTATAATGCACAAGTAGAAGATCTTGCAGGAAATATTGCTTATCTTCAAAATAGAACCATCACTCTAACTTCTTCTACAAATAATCCTGAAGATGAAGGTAGTTCTAGCGGTGGTGGCGGGGGTGGTGGAGGAGGGGGAGGAGGAAGTAATAACCAAAATACTACTTCAACAACAAGTAATACTACAAAACAAACAGGTTTAGCTATTCAAGAAGTAAATCAATCAGATGAAAAACAAGAAAACAGCTCCCAGCAAGAAATTAATAAAATTCCTAGTACTTCATCTAAAAATAAGTTAATTTATATTTTAGGAATAACTGGAATTTTCTTGATGACTATAATATTAGTTATATTAATAAAATATATTTTAAGAAAAAATAATAATTCTTCTCAAGAAAATTCAAGAGAAATTTCTGATTTGAACTATGCTCTTAAATAAGAAATATTTTAATGCCCTACTCTTTGCAATAAAACTTCACATAGATGAACCATAAACTTATTAACCTTATATGAACCATAAGTTGTATGCTAGAAAAGCTGTCTCAAACACTGAAAAAAACAACAGATAAGATAGCCAATGCTATATTTCTTGACAAAAATCTGGTAGACCAAGTAATTAAAGATCTTCAAAGAGGACTAATTGAGGCCGACGTAAACGTAGCTCTTGTATTGGAAATAACTAGAAAAATAAAACAAGAGGCATTAGATGAAAGAATAAAAGGCATAGAAAAAAAGGAACATATTATAAAACTTATTCATGATGAACTACTTTTAATTCTAGGACAAGCTCACGAGATTAAATTAGAAAAAAAGAATGTTATTCTCCTCCTAGGTTTATATGGACAAGGTAAAACTACTACCATTTCAAAATTGGCAGCATATTATTCTAAAAGAGGGAAAAAAGTCTGTTCCATAGGATTAGATGTACACAGACCCGCCGCTTCAGAACAATTAAAGCAACTTTGTGATAAATTAAATATTCAATGTTTTATAGCTCCAGAACTAAAAGATCCTAAAAATATTTGGAAAAGATTTGAGAAGGAACTAAAAGAGTATAATTTAATACTTATCGACACAGCTGGAAGAGACGCACTTTCATCAGATTTAATAAAAGAAATAAAAGATATTGCTAAATTTGCAAATCCCACTGAAACTTTGCTTATAATGTCTGCAGATGTAGGTCAAACTGCAAAAAAGCAAGCTCAAACATTCAAAGAAGCATGTAATATCACAGGAGTAATTATAACTAAAATGGATTCCACTGCAAAAGCAGGAGGAGCATTAACTGCTTGTGCAGAAGTAAAGGCGCCTGTTGTATTTATTGGAACAGGAGAAACCCCTCAAGATTTAGAATCTTTTGATCCAGAATCATTTCTATCCAGACTTCTTGGAATGGGAGACCTAAAATCTCTTATGGAAAAAATACATTCAGTTGTTGACAAAGACAAAATTCAAGAACAGCAAGCAAGACTTCAGGAAGGCAAGTTTACCCTTAGAGACCTACAAACTCAACTAGAATCAATAGGGGAACTTGGTTCCATGGATAAAATAGTCTCTTTGATCCCAGGTCTAGGAAAAGCAAAGATTCCTGAAGAAGCAATGGAAATACAGAAAAAGAAAACCAAAAATTGGAAAAATGCTATAAACTCAATGACAAAGGAAGAAATAGAAAATCCAGAAATTCTAGAAAAACAAACAGCTAGAATGCAAAGAGTTTCAAAAGGATCGGGAGTCCCAGTTTCAGATATTCGCACACTAATGAAACAATATAAAATGCTAAAGGAAATGATAAAGTCTCAGTCTTCAATAGAAGGAAAATCATTAGATCAAAAAACGATAATGAAACTCGCAAAAAAGTTCGCAGGTAAAATGAAAATATAGATATGCTAAAACAGATTTAAATATCTGGGTAATATGCTCATAAAGATGATAAAGACCATATTCCAAGGTGCAGAAGCTATTATACTTCTTAAAAATAGAAGGATAATAAAAAAAAGAATAAAAAAATCTTATAGATATTTTATATTAGACGAAAGGCTAAGAAAACAGAGAACAAGAAAAGAATCGAAACTTTTGAAAAAAGCATATAATCTTATTCCCGTTCCAGAACTAATAAAAACAAACGAAAATACAAAAGAAATAATTCTTGAAAACATAAACGGTAAAAAACTCTCAAATCACCTTGACAAATTAAATAATTCTCTAGAAATTTGTTATCAGATAGGCAAAAATATTGCAATACTTCATGATTCAAATATAATTCATGGAGACCTTACTACATCTAATATGATTTATTCTATAAAAGAAAAAAAGGTCTTCTTTATCGATTTTGGATTAGGATTTGAATCTCAGAAAGATGAAGATAAAGCAGTAGATCTTCATGTTTTGAAAGAAGCACTGGAAGCAAAACACTTTGAAAAAGCAAAAAGATTTTGGATATCAATTTTAAAAGGATATTATAATTCAAAGAACGCGAAAAATATCCTAAAAAGACTAGAATCTGTAGAAAAAAGAGGGAGATACAAACAATCCTACTAAAATCATTCAAATATTTTTAACAAGTCTTCTGCCTTTTCTGCAATAAAATCAGGACATACACTCTCAATCATCTTTCTCGAATGATATCCCCAACAAACACCTACTGTTTTAATTCCTGCTTTTTTACCTTCTATAATATCTCCAATAGTATCGCCAATATAAAATAATTCTGCACTAGGATATCTTTTTTTTACACTTAAAATCTTCTTCACTTTACTAGTCTCCTTATCCCCACCGATAACTTCATGAATATCTAAATTTGCCTTTTCAATAGACTCTTCTATAGTTTTAGTAATATTAGAAGTAATTACTATAATCCTATTAGTATTATGTAATTGGTTTACTACTTTTTTTATTCCATTAAACAACTTCGGTTTGTATCCACATTCCAAAAATTTATCTCTTAATTTATAATTAAACTCTTTAATTTTATTATGATTCAAGCCAAGTTTAATAAAAGCATCATAAATATTATTTTCATAAAGTCCAGCAAACTCCTCCTTACTTTTCATTCTAGGCATAGAATATTCTTCAGCAATCATATTATACGCTCGAAATGCTACATCTAGTGAATCCACAATCGTTCCATCATAATCAAAAAGTAACACTTTTTTTATCATACTCATAAATAAGCAAAACAAAAACCCTTATAAATCATTCTCATCCCCTAATTATATAGCCCTGTAGTCTAGTGGTCTATGACGATGGCCTTTGGCGCCGTAAACCCCGGTTCGAATCCGGGCAGGGCTATTCATATTCCAAACTAAATCTGTATTCCCGAGTCTTTAGGATTCTTATCATGCTGATCCATTCGTCCAGCAATCAAACAATCAAAGCAAGGGCCAATTGTTCCATTTTTATCCATAATTCTTCTAGTTCCTTTACATTTAGGGCATTTATTATCAAGCTCCATGAAACAAGTTATTATTTAGCCTATTAAAGTTTTGTTATAATCGATAAGGATAGTTCTATGAAGAAGAACCTATTCTAAGATGCAGATAACTTAACCCATAAGAAACACCTATACTAATTGGAAAAGCAATTACACTCCCAAGAATAGTAGTATTTACATCAAAATTCGGATGTTCTACACAATAAGAGTAAACTGCAATTGGAAAAGCAATTCCAGTCAAAAAAATTGTCGATTTTATATCTGCATTTAATCTATCAGATAAATTATTTTGCTTTCGACATAAATTATCTAAACTACTCATAAAAAAGAAAAGATACTGCACTATTTAATACTTACTTCTTCCTTTTGATTTGAAAAGCTCTAATTTCACAAAAAGCCAAAGGATATAATTTCTTTAACTTCAAAGACAAATCCTTCTGAATCTTATTAGACATTAAGTCTCCAAATAATTCCAAACTAGTTCGAGGAACACAGATACTCTTCAAATAATTTTGAGCCTCTACTCTTAAAGCATTTCTAAGACTTCTAGGAACTTTTTTTCTAGTTATAATAAATGGTTTGATAGTCAAAAAAGCATCCTTACACTCAGCATCAAAAGAATCCTCGACATAATCAATTCCTCCCCTCATCATTCTTCGAATATATGAACCAAAAACATTCAAAGAGATAGGTTCTCCTTCTATATCTTCTCCATGCACATTAAGCTTCAAAAGTAATTCCGCGTTCTTACCTCTTAACACTCTAGTCAAGTCAATCCTTACAACCTTTCCTTGAAAAGACTCTGCAGATGAACCATAAAGAGAAATTTTAGAACTAGTCAAAGGCGCTTTTACCTCAAAAAACTTGTTTACCAATTTTTTCTTTGATTTTTGTTGTTCTGCCATTTTACGAAGCAATACCTCCTATTGCAAGTAATTGAAAATTAGAGCCAAAGGAAATTTCAATTTTCATTTTATTACTTTGAAACCTTCTCCCCTATTACTATTCTCGACACCCTATATGCCCCGTTACCTGTCTTCTGCTTGTTACAAATCTTACACTTAAACATAAGCAAAATTCTCTTAGTAGTTTTAACCTTAGATTTCCAATCCTTTGGACCTTTTCTAGAATATTTACCTTGGTTTCCATAACCAACTCTAAGTCCTCTAAGCTTCATTCTGGAAGTTGAGCCTCTAGACATAGGATGTGTAGCAGATCTCGCTCTCTGCTTCTGAGTAGAAACTATCTGAGATGTATGCTTCTTACAATACGGACAATATCTTTTAACTTCCTTTGGTAACTTCATAGCGAATTCCTTAGTGAGCTGTGAAGCTCAAAAATTTTCAATTTTTGTTGATTCATAGTTTTCTATTAGGTCATAAGTGAACTTTCTTATAAAAAAGTTCGTAGTAGCTAACCAATTCTCGACCTTCAGCAATTGGATACGCTAAAATCACTGACAAATCTCTCTTTTTAAACCTTTAGATTTTAAATTAAATTTTCTCAAAAAGAAAAATAAGCCACTTTACCACAAGCTTTTTAATACCTCATTTCCAGCCATTCCAATGACTGAAACAAAAGAACCCAAACCAGAATGGGTAAAAATGAAGCTTCCAGAATTGGAGGAGTTGGTAATCAAATTGCATAAAGAAGGAAATTCTCCCGCAATAATAGGAAATATACTAAGAGACAAACATGGAGTTCCAAAAGCCAAATTAATAGGAAAAAAGATTTCTCAAATTTTAGTAAATAATAAGCTAGAACTTCCTTCTGAAAAAGTAGAAGTAAACAAAAAGATAGAAAAATTGAACGCACATATTACAAAAAATAAGCATGATTATACAGCAAAAAAATCTTTAGCAAAAAAGCAGTGGATAATTAGAAAATTGAGCATCAATTAAGCTTAAAAACTAGATATCTTAAACCAATTAATAGAGAGGTAATATGTTAATTAATGATATAAAATCTGCAGTTGAAAAATTAAAAAATCTATCAGAAAAAAAATCTATAAAAGTAATAAGCCACTATGACACAGATGGTATTACCTCTGCAGCAATAATTGCTAGAGCCCTCGAAAGATTAGAAAAAAGATTCTCCCTCTGCATTGTAAAAGGATTAGAAGAAGAATTTATCCAAAAACTTCCAGAAGACCACATTCTTATGTTTTTAGATCTTGCTTCAAATAGTCTAAATTATTTAAAAAACAAAAAAACTGAAGTTTTCATTTTAGATCATCACGAAATAATACAGGAAATACCTGAAAATATAATTATGGTTAATCCCATGCTCCATAAAGAAGAACCCCTGTCAGGAGCAGGAATATGTTATCTATTTGCAAAGACCATTTCCCAAAAAAATAAAGATTTAGCAAATCTTGCAGTAATAGGTATGGTTGGAGATATGATGGAGAAGAATTTGAGTAAAACCTATGATGAAATACTTAAAGACGCAGAAGTTCTTGTAAAAAAGGGACTGATAATTTATCCAGCGACAAGACCACTAGATAAATCTCTTGAATATTCATCAAATCCTTATATCCCTGGAGTTTCTGGGTCATATAGAGGCGCTGTAGAACTTCTAAAAGAAGCAAATATCGGCAAAATAAATGATAAATACAAAGCATTATTTGAGCTAACTGACGAAGAAATGTCATCACTGGTTACTGCAGTAATGCTAAGATGTATTAATCAAGATCACCAAAAAATAATTGGTAATCTTTATTTAACTAAATTCTTTAACAAACAAGAAGATGCAAGAGAGCTTTCTGCACTAATTAATGCATGCAGTAGAATGGATTCTCCATGGGTAGCACTTGGATTTTGTCTTGGAAATAAAAGTTATAAAAATGAAGCAGAACAAGTTTATATCTCTTACAAACAACATTTAATTTCAGCACTTAAATATATCGAAACTTCAGAAAAAATATCAGGAAAGCAGTATACTATAATAAATGCACAAGATAAAATTAAAGATACTATAATAGGAACCGTTGCTTCAATAATTTCAAACTCTCCGGCATATACCGAGGGAACTGTAATAATAGGAATGGCATACAATCAAGATAAAATTAAAGTTTCTGCAAGACTTGCAGGAAGGCAAAGTGGAAGAAATGTAAGAGAAGTTCTTAATCAAGTAGTTGTCCCTCTTGGAGGAGAAGTAGGAGGACATCCAAATGCGGCAGGATGCCTTATCTCAAAAGATAAGGAAAATGAATTTCTAAATAATCTCAAACGTATCCTAGAAGTAGAGGTAGTAAAAGTTTAAAACGGCACTATGTCATCCATAAATATGAAAAATGGAAATTTTATCAAGATAAAATGTCCAAGATGTAAAAATCAACAAATTGTATTTGGAAAAGCATCACTTGAAGTGAAATGTATTCAATGTAGATATCTTTTAACAAAAACTAGTGGCGGAAAAACCAAGATTAGAGCAAAAGTAGAGGAGGTATTATGTCATTAAAAGTTGGAGATATCATGCTTTGTACAGTCAAGAAAATAGAACCTGCACTAGTCTTGGTAGAAATTGAAGGAAATGGAGAAGGAGCAATAGTAATGTCAGAAATTGCTGCGGGAAGAATAAGAAATTTAAGAGAACATGTTGCCCAAAACAAAAAAATAGTTTGTAAAATCTTAAGTATAAACGAAAACAGAGTACAATTGAGTCTAAGAAGAGTTACCTCTGGAGAAAGAGAAGAAGCATTAAATAAATATCAAAAAGAAAAAACATTTACAGCAATGTTAAAAGCAATAACAAAAAATTCTGAAGAAATAATAAAAGATATAAAAAAAGAGTATGATATTGGAGAATTTTATGAAGAAATAAAAAACAATTCTAAAATTCTAGACAAATTCTTTAGTAAAAAAGAGGCAGAGCAAATATCAAAGATTCTGACTGAAAAAGAGAACACAATAAAACAAGTGAAAAAAACATTTATTGTAAGAACCTTATCTGATTCAGGATTAGAAGAAATAAAGTCTCTTCTTTCAACAAAAGAAGCGGATATACGTTATCTAGGTTCAAGCCAATTTTCAATAGTTGTTACTGCTAAAGATTTCAAAGAAGCAAACATAAAAATTCAGAATATTCTTCATGAGATAGAAGCTAAAGCTAAAGCTAAAAAAATACTATTCGAAATAAAAGAGTAATATGCTAATAAAAAAATGTCATATTCATGGATATACGCTTAAAGAAGAATGTTCAAAATGTAAAAAGAAGACAAAGGACGCACACTATAAGTTCTTAATATCCTGGGCCTCTTCTAAAAGACAGTCCTAAAGGTCGTCTATACAAAGAAGAACGACTTCTTGCGGAAGAGAGTACATTTGGTCTATAATTACCAGAAAATCCAGACAAATAAGCAAAGTCTTTTGCAACATCATTAAGAGAAGATTTTGATTCATATGACTCATCTCTAGAAACCGTCTCAAAAGTAGTCCTATTTTTTCCTACTATTTTAATTCCTGAACATTCAAAAATCTCGCATAAATCTCTAACTGCACCATCACAAACAGGGGTTGTATTTTTTATAGCAACTCTTCTGCCCCATCGATTAGGAACTTTAATTTCTCTTCCTTGCAAAAGTAATGGTAATCCTCTTTCGCAACACAATTTCTTTATTGTAGATACTGTTTCATCATATAAAGAAGGCCCATAAACACTAGTGCCCATCTGAACAAAATAGTTATTAGTATGCTTAGCTTTAGCGATTCCTATATTCACACAAGTAGCCGATTGAGGAGCAACCATAGAATGAATAAAACTTGAAAAAGAATGCTTAAATTTCCTAGGCATACAAAATCAATATGATATGCCTATAAAAATATTTGTCATACAATTGTTATCGAAATAAGTAGTAAACAATTCTAAGAAGCAGATTTTATTTCCTTCTTAACAATTTCCATATCTTTCTCCCAAAGAGATAAAAGTCCTCGATTATAGATAATTGCTGCAGGATGAAATAAAGGAATCAATTTGAATTTTAATCCTTCAAATTCAATCTCTTTTACTTTTCCATGTAATTGAGTTATACCTAATTGATTATTCATATTTTCAGGACTGAGCCCTCCAATAAAAAACTTAGTAGCATAATTTCCAAGAGAACATACTACTTTAGGCTTCATCTCTCTTATTTGTTTAATAAGCCAAGGAGTATGCGCTTTTATTTCCTCAGGTAATGGAGCCCTATTTTCAGGAGGTCTGCATTTTAGAATATTGGTTACATAAATATCATTCAAAGTAAGTCCAACCTCATTTAGCAGTTTATCCAAATTCTTTCCCGCTACACCAACAAAAGGTAATCCCTGCAAATCTTCATTGGCTCCTGGTGCCTCTCCAACAAACATAATAGAAGCATTAATATTTCCTTTCCCAACAACAATATTTTTACAATTCTTACAAATTTCAGTTTGCTTAGCCTGTTCTATCTCATTCATATATTTATTAAAAACCTTCAATTTAAAAATTATTCCTCAAACTCTAATCCATCAAAACAAGAAAGGCATAGTCCTTCTTTAGACTCAAATACTTTTCGATCTATACTAGCTCCACACTTAAGACACTCAAAAGTTTTGCCTCCAAATTTGAGATAGCTATACGTATCTAATAACCCCAAATCTTCATCTTTCTTTTTCACAATTAATAGTAAAAGTTAAAATATTTAATACTTTCTGTTAAAAGCACGATTAGGTTGAACTTAGTCTATTGACCATAAAAAAAGGGATCATAGAATAAGTCCTCCAAACCTTTGCTTCTCTTCCTTTTCTTACCCATAAAGTTCGATTTTTAGTTTTCATTTGACTCACCTCCTTTCAAAATAAAGTTATTATATCTTCTACCTATCAATATTAAATTCTCATAAAAAATATCATCCTTACAAATATTCTCTTTTGTAATAAATTCGGTATCATTAAAGTAAATAATATCTTTTTTCATATCATTATTCAGAAAAGAGTTTATTAATGCCCTGTTAAAGATAAATTAAGAAAACTAATACAGACTTGCTCTTCATAAGATTTAAAAAAGACTTCTTAAAAAATGAAAGTGGTACAAATCTTTAAAAACCCATAAATTAATTTTATATATGGAAATAAAGTCTAATCTTCAACAGTGTTTAGTAATAATCAAACCAGACGGATTAATTAAAAGTATAACTGGAGACATTATTATGGCTCTTTCGACAACTAACTTAAAAATAGTAGGAACAAAAATAGTAAAAGTCACAAAAGAACACGCTGAAAAACATTATACCGAATTAAAAGAGAAAAAACCTCATATATTTCAAGCAACCATTGATTATATAACTGGAAAGTATCATACTGATAGAGTAATGGCTCTTGTCTATCAAGGAGAAAACGCAATAGATAAAATAAGAAATGTAGCAGGAAAAACAAATCCTGAAGAAGCAGAGTCTACTTCCATAAGAGGAAGATATGGAAGAATAAACTCAAAGACTGGTGTTTTCGAAAATGTAATTCATGCTTCAGATTCAGAAGCAAATGCCGAAAAAGAAATCAAACTTTGGTTCAAAGCAGAGGAATTAGTAGAACATATTTATCCAACAATAAAAAAAGATGAAAAAATAAAACATCTAGTTTGGAAATAAAAATCAGTGAATCTCTCACCATAAGACATTTGTCCTACGGAACAAATCCTCGCTTCGTTAGGAGTGGTGCATTTTCACGCAACGCTGAACCCTACTTCCTAAACATTCAACTGAACAAAGTTATTATCTGATAATTCTATTCTACATTTTAGTTTTTAGAAATCTTGTTCAACAAATCCTGTTAGAACTTTCACACTATGGCTTCAAGAACTTTATATCCTTGACAGTCATCAGAAACTAAAAGTTTCTAAGACAAGACCCTAGAATATAAAAATCAAAAACACGATGCGCCACCACGGCTTAAAAGCCGTGGTTTGTGACAGGCGCTCGTGTTTTGGATGCTCAAGAACGCCACGGCT
>JBBTAF010000004.1:0-20126 GCA_038044305.1 Nanobdellota archaeon | reverse complement strand
CTATTTTTGAATTCATCTGATACCCCGCAGCTTGCTGCGATTGGGTTATTCATTTTAGCTGACGGAGTCTATGAAACTTTGGGAGGATTTGACTTCACAAGAAAGGAACTCGAAAGCATTACTGAAAGAGATTTAACTCTTAAAGAAGTAAAAGATCATCCTATGTGGCTTGCTCTGTCAAGAAATCCTGCTCTATTGAATGAATATTCTGCTAGAATGTTTGATGAAATGAAACAGAGATTTGGACAAGGCAATACAAATTATGATAACAACATGGGAGTTTATTTAGCTTCAGCAGAAAAGGTTCCAACTTTAAGGGCGTCCTATGTCTGCAGGCTTGAGTTCAGGTCTCAGCTTGGTGGCTGGGACTATCTCGACAATGACGGTGGTCGTTTGGTCGGGGTAGCGCCGGAGGCGCTAGGTGCGCCGAATAGTGTTATTGTTAGACCAAGTCTTGCTGAAATGTTAGAGTCTGTAAATTCAGAATTAGGAAAGGGAAATCTTGAATTAAGAGCTAAATAATAATACTTCTTTTCAATTAAGTATATTCTATTATATAAGTTCAATTAAATGAATCTTTTTATAGTGTTATTATTGAATTAACATTGTCCTAGCTAACCATACAACAAGGATGTATGGGGCAGACTGGGCTACACGTCCTTTCACTAGGGCAATAAATGTAGAATTATAAAAAAATAATTTTACAAACAGAGAATTTTAAAATTCTCTGTATTGCTATAAAATACAGCTCTAACAAAAATTATGAAGGGGCAGTGAATAATACAGAGGATTAGCAACAAAGTGTAAAGAAATTACCATAATCCTCTGTCTAGAGAATTCGAATGAAATGTAACAAAATCAACTCGAATTTTCTATATAAGTGAAAGGGCTATTCTGGGGGCGTCCTATGTCAACAGGCTTGAGAACAGGTCTCAGCTTAATGGCAGGAACAATCTCAACAATGACAATGGTCGTTTGGTCGAATAGACCTGTCTGCCGTTAGGAATAACAATAATAATAATGATATACTCAAATTTATGCTCATATGAAAATATTTTAGGCGCTTATCAAAAAGCTAGGCTGGGGAAAACTCAGAAGCATTATGTTGTAAAATTCAAAAAAGAGCTAGATAAGAACTTAAAACAACTACAAACCGAACTCATAAGCCAAACATACACACCAAAACCTCTCAAGACATTCGTTATTAGAGATCCAAAAACACGTAAAATATCCAAAAGTAAATTTAGAGACAGAGTTATTCATCATGCACTCATAAATATCATAGGATGGAGTTTTATCAAGAATTTTATTTATGATTCTCATGCAAATCAGATAGGAAAGGGAACACTCAAGGCAGTAGCTAGATTTGATGTCTTTAAGAGAAAAGTTTCTAGAAATAATACAAGAAATTGTTATGTATTGAAAGCAGATATTAAGCATTATTTTGAGGAAGTAGATCATGAAACGCTTGTAAAAATTATCAGAAAGAAAGTGAAAGATGAAAAAGTAATTTGGCTTGTCAAACAAATATTAGCAAATACTCCTCTGTCGTTTGGGGGGGGGGGAGAACGAGTCAAAGGCATGCCTTTGGGCAATCATACTTCTCAATTCTTTGCTAATGTTTATCTAAATGAGCTTGACCAATTTGTTAAACATGTCTTGAAAATCAAATACTATATTAGGTATGTTGATGATTTTGTTATCTTTTCAAATTCCATTAAAGAACTTCAAGAATATAAGAACAGAATTAATATATTTCTAAAAGAAAGACTTTTTCTTGAGTTACATTCTGATAAAACAAAGATTTTGAATTTACGCCAAGGAATTCCATTTTTAGGATTTAGAATATTTCCATATCACAGAATACCTAGAAAAACTAATCTTAGAAAGTTTCAGGGCAAAATGAATGAATTAAGAGTATTATACAAAGAGAATCAGCTAAATAGGGAACAGGTGGTTGAGTGCCTTGAAGGATGGATGGCTTATGCAAAGCAAGGAAATACCTATAAATATCGAAGAAATCTATTAAGAAATTTCAATAAAAACTTTCCAATAAGAAATAAAAGAGAAATTATAATTTCTAAGAAAATAAAAAACTTCTTTAGAAAATACTATTCTAGCAAGGTTGAATTTAGTTCTCAAAAAACTTTACTTTTACTCAGGAAAGGATTAACTGTCTCTGAAATATCAAAAGAGAGAGTAATAAAAGAAGCAACGGTCTGGGAACATTGTGTTAATCTTATTGAACATGGGCAATTGGCAGTTTGGTCTATTTTATCAAGAAGAAAAATTGTGTATTTGTTGCAAAAAATAAGAGACTCAGAGGAGTCTCTTAAACAAATCAAAGAAAGAATTTATGACAAAAGAGTAACTTATGATGAAATTGCTTGTGTGCGAGCACACTTAAAGATGAAAGAAAAGATTAAGCAAAAAAATTATATTTCAAAACAAAATTTAGTTTAAAGTTGACTCAAAGCGACACTTACTAAAATTGATAGAGCAACTACTGAAACGAGGGCAGTTAAAATGTAAGTCAATATTGCTCTTTTTAGATTTGAAGCTAATTCTGATTTTTCCTTTAGCGGATCTTTACCTGAGTCTATCGTGACTAATGCTTTTGTTAATATAAATGTTATTTCTATAATATAAATTCCTACTGCTATTTGAAGAAAGTAAGGAGGAATCATCTCGCTTGAATTAAAGATATTCATTATACTTGAGAGAGTGCTTAGAGTTCCTTCACTACTCTGTATTGTTTTTAATATAGTAAGTTTACCAAGTACTGCAGTAATCATTGCGGAAAGTCCGACAACTATTCCTGCTAACAAAGGAGCTAAAAATGTCATATTTGATTTCATATCTGAAACTATTTCTGCAAGAAGGTCACGAAGACGTTGATTTATTTTTTGAATGTTTTTTACATAATCTGAGATTGACATTAGAGATTGAGCTGCAACTTGTAATCCTTTCTTTACCGATTCAACAAGAATTCTCATGGAAGTAGATATTAATGCAGAAGGAAAGTAGGTAATAGCTCCTCGTTTTTTATCGAATATTGCAGACTCAAGAGACATGCCTATTTGTTGAATATTTTGATTTGTTATTGCAAAGAAACTTTGAGTTGTTTGTCCTTGGGTGGATTCTGCTACTTTTGCAAATGCAATTTCTGCTGGAATATTATCTCCAAGACGATTTCCAAGTTGGAATAAGGAGTTTGTGAATTCTTCTTCAAGTATTTTTGTTTTTTCTCTAGACTTAATTAATTCTTCAGTTTTTAGTTTGTAAGAAATTGAAAAGAAGAGAGCTATTGCGAGAGGGATAAGAAGACTTAAAATTATTGCTAGAGGTCCGAATGGTCCAATCTTGGAAGGTTGTGTTAGGCTTGTACTCGAAGTTGAGACATTCTTGAAATCGAATAACATAGTTTCTGATGAGCCTATTCCTATTTGTGAAAAACTATAATCATGTTGAAGACCAAAGATGTTTGTTATAAACTGTATTTGAAATATAAATGGAACAAGACCTATAATTATTAGGGGAGCAATTATTAACAAGGATTTTATCCATGGTTTTTTAGATGTGAATTTCTGATAATCTGGATTGAGTTCTAAAACAGAGGATTCTCCATATCCTCCAGGTCTTTTTAGGAGAACTTCTGAGGTAAGGAAGAATACAAGTAGAGGAATTATTAAGTCAAATAGCAAGAATAGATGTAATGCTGTAAAGCTTCCTCCCAATAGGGTCGATGCAAGCGGAACCATTGAAAGTCCAAGAGTTGGAAGAATTATTCCTAGCATATAGACATTAGTCATAGGAGAACGTATTTCTCTAGAATATTTTAGCATTTTTTCGTAAATTCCATCAAGAATGACTTGAAGAGATTTTTCAAGAATTTCTATTCTTCTTGTTTCGGATGGCTCATATAGACTAGACTCTACAAGATGCATTGACTCGACGAATTCTGGAGCATAAATATTCCAAGTTTCTAGATATTGATCAAGAGATTGTTTTATTGTGGAGTATTTGCCAATCTCTACGTCATAAAATATCTTTTTGAAGTCTAGAGCTAAAGGCCCTTCCAGATGTTGCGATGCAAATTCAATAGCTCTTTCTAGATTTGATGTATGCTTCATGTAAACTACTATGTAAAGAATTGCTGGAACCATTTGTGATGACGCTTTTAGTTTCCAACTATTTGCTAATCTTTTAGGCATAGTATATGTAAAGTAATATACTGTGATTGATGCAACCAAACCTAAAACAAAGAACAAAATCGAAAATTTATCAGAAACAAGATAAATTAATACGGTGCTTAGAAGAGTTATAAAAAATATTAAACTCATTGCAATTATGGATAGAGTGGCTGCTTGGCTGGGAGTTACATCTACGTGGGCTTCTTTTATTGTTCTTTCAATATTTGTTTTGTCTTTTTCAGAGATTTTTATAGAAACAAGGTTTCCTAGAGTTTTGGCCCATCTTTCGTAAAGGGTGTTTTCATGAATCATATCTTCTTTGAACTGGGAGTATTCAGATGAAACTTCTGCTCTTGATGAGTCTAACTGGGACTCTATCTTTGCAGAATACTTTTTCAAGATATCTTTTGCATCAACCATCTTTCTATTGATATATATGTAATATAGGTATTATAAAAGTATTCTTGAGAATTGGTAGAAGGAATGGTTTGAGCAATTAAATTTAATAAGCTTAGAAACTTGATTTTTTTATGGTTAGGTTAGATAAAAAAGGAAATGTTGATTTGGATACTCTTTTGCCTTGGATTATTGCATTAGGTGTGATTGGAGTATTTGCTTTTGCTTTAGGAGTCGCTTCTGGAAAACTAGATGGAGTAGCTTCTTTTTTTAAAGGATTTTTACACATAGGATGAAAATGAATAAAAGAGGGATGATTGTTGAAGAGAAGACTGTTAAGATTGTTTTAGGAATCCTAGTGGTTATTTTGATATTAGGGGGAATAGGATATATGGCTAGAGAAACATTGATTCCAGCAATTCAAAATCTTCCTGCATTTAATTGGATTGGAGGAAAGCTGGTTAAAAGTGATGTTGGACTGTTTAGGTATAGTTTTGTTGAAAGTCAGAAATCAGGTTCTAATAATATTGTCCAGTATTACGATGGGACTAGGTGGAATAGTTTTATTGAAAGAAAAGTTAATGATAAACTAATAGGTTATGGTTCATTGTTGTCTAGTTTTAATAATTATTTTTTGTCTATTTGTAGTGCAGGGGATTTTAAAGATTCTGTTAAACCTTGGATTAGTAATCTAAACATTTTTGTTTTGAAATCTTCTGATTTAAATATAAAAATTACTGGTTGCGGAATCAGATATTCTTCAGCTTATATTCCAGAGGGAATTTTTGGGCCTTATCTTATTTTGAATTATGGAGATTATGTTATGGAGGGAACAGGGAAGATTTATAAAAATTCTGTCTCAATGGTTCCAGGGGGAACAATATCTTCTGATGGAGTTCATGCTAAGATAAATGTGCTTAATCGAGGAGATATAAGCGGAGAATACTCAAGGGCTTCTTTAGAGGTGCAAAAGGCATTGGATGTTTTAGATGGAAGTGTTTTGGATTATTTGGATTTACGTAATGGAAAAGTTAAATTTTATCCTTCATTGTCTGGATTTCCTAATGCATATCTAAACTGTCATATTGATGCGGAAGATTCTTCTTTTAGTAAAAAGATTCCTTGTGAATTTGTTCCTGGTTTGAATCAGATTCCTGAACTTTCAAATTCAGATATCTCATCTAGAATACTAATAAATTTGATTGTTAATCCAGAAGGAAATTCTTTGGCTAAATTTATTACAGGAGGAGAAGTTTTATTTCTTTCATCTAAGGAAGGATATGCTCCTCTTGATGAATCTGATAAAAGTGTATCTGTTATAAGGAAAGCGGTTTTTGATTACTTAGATAAACAAATGGAGAAATCTATAAGTGCCGATATTAAGAGTGCTAGTTCTGGAAATATTAAGAATACTAATTTTTGTGTTACAAGAAAGAATTATGATCTTATTATTGATTTGAACAAACCTGTTTCTTCTAGTGCGATTTGTGGAGATAAATAGCATGGGTTTTAATAAAATGGGTGAAGGGAATTTTTGGGATGGATTTTTGGAAATTTTGTTGTGGATTGCTTTTTTAGTATTGGGAGTGCTTTTTGTGTTATCTCTTAAAAAATTTGTCGGATGGTAGTAATTGTTATAAACTCATATTTCTTTGGAAAGGAATGAAAAAGAGAGGAGAGTTGACGTCTACGCAAATTGGAATGTTAGTTATAGCGATTATGGGTTTTTTAGTAGTTTTATTTTTTATTTTGGGTTTTGATTTTGGAGGAGTATCTGAAAGAGAAGTGTGTCATTTGAGTGTTTTGACTAGAGGAACTAGTCCAGAGGCTGCTCAAATGTATATTCCTTTGAAATGTACTACTGAGAAAATTTGTTTGGACGATGGGACTGGAAATGGTTGTAAATCTTCATTTGCGGGAGAGTCTATAAACAAGATTTCTTTAGACAAGAAGGATAATGCTGTTGCAGCACAGCAAATTGACAAAACTAGCGCTGAGGCAATGTACGGCTGTTGGCAGATGATGGGAGAAGGAAAGATTGACTTATTTCATAGTTTATCTCAGAATATTGCTTTAGACTATGCGAAACCTGTTTGTGTTATTTGTTCAAGAATCGCAGTTGATGTTAAAGACGCTAGAAGATTGAATTCTATATATAGTCTTACAGATTTAGGAGCTTACTTACAGAATAATATTGCGGGGACAGATGGGACTAAGAGCTATTTGGAGTACTTTACTGATGGGCAGGTTTCAAGTTATGCTAAAGTTGAAAATAGAATAGTTATAGACAATCCTGTGATTGTTCATGGAGAAGGTTTTTGTAATGAAACTAATGATACTACTTGTGATTCAAGCGCTTATATTCCTATTACTGTTTCTGATAAGGATAAAGAATCTGCTGTAGTGTTTATGCAAATAAAACCAAAGAGTTATGGAGATGTTCTTAAATCATGGGGAGGTATTGCTGTTGGAGGAGCGGGAGGTGCTTTCGCAATTTCTCCTAAATGGACCATGAAAGGAATAACATATAGTACAAAATTCATTAAGAATTTTCCAATACTTTCTTTGATAGCTACGGGAGTTGTTGTAGGAAATGTTGTGAGTAATGTGTATGATGGTAGAAAGGTAGCTGCTGGATATTGTGGAGAAGTTACTCTTCCTGGAGTTGGGAGTTCTAAAATTGATAAGGATCGAGCTAAAAATGGTTGTTCAATTGTGCAGGTTGTACCATATGATGCTGAAGCGATAAATAAATTATGTACATCGATTGAAAGTTCACCATGATTGTGTCAAAAAGAGGAGGAATAGAAGATACTCTTACTTCTGTGGTTGTGGCTGTTATTTGTCTTATTATTTTAGGAGGTATTGCTGTTTTGGTATATAAAACGCTTACGACTTCTGAGTATAAAAATGCTGGAAAAGTTTTAGATTTTATTGAAATGAAAATAAATGCAATTAATGCTGACGAGAGTACAAGTTTTTCAGTTCAGAGTCCTTGTAAAAGCGATGTTAAGAATTGTCCTTGGCTTATAGCTGGATGGGGAAAAGAAAGTATAAAGAAACCAGACAGATGTTATTTTGATAGTTGTTTGTGTATTTGTAAATTCGATCCTAATCTTTTTGGTAAAGGAGGTTATGAGGAGAGTATTTTAGCAGACTGTCAGGACTCTTCAACTGGTATTTGCAAATCTTTTAACTTTGATAAAATTAATATAACTGATTTTTATACTGTACAAATTACCGAGATGTTTGTTTTCAAGTACAATTTTAAAAGAACAAGTAATGTTGTGTTCTTAGTTGATCCTTTGAGTAGATTCGTATTATCTAAAACTACAACTGGGCTCAATATCTCACATTATTCTACTCGAGTGAGATAAATAAAATGAAAAACAAAAAAGCAATGTCTTCACAGCTAATGGATACTATTGTAATGGTAATTTTAGTATTAGTTTTTACTTTGTTTATTTTTGCAATGCTTTCACATTATAAAAATGGTGCAGGAGTTTGGGAGGACTTTTATGCTAAGGAGATTGCTAGAGCGATAGATATGGCTAAACCTGGAGATACGATAACAATTGATTTAGATAAAGCGAGTATTGTTGCAAAAAGTAATGATTATGAGTTATATGACAAATTAGTTAGGTTCGATGAAAAAACTCGTGAGATTGTTGTTAAGTTGAGAACTAATGGAGAAACAAGATTTTCTTATTTTAATGATGTTAAGATTTCTAATGTTAAAACTTTTCTCGGAGTTCCTACTAATGTTCTTCAATTTAAGGTGGAGGCAAGGAATGTTTAACAATAGAAGAGGATCTGCAGTAGGAGAACAAATAATGAGTATATGGTTTGTTTTATTATTGATAATACTCGTTGCGGGTTTTTCTGTAGGTATTATTATGTATTTTGGTCAGAGTTATGATTTTAGAGGAGCAGAAGCAGGAATATTGAATTATAAGATTAGGCAATGTTTATTTTTTAACAATATTGATTTTAGTAATTCTAATGAATTTTTTTCTGTTTGTCAGTTGAATAAAATAGTATTAGAGGATAATTTTAATGAGACTAAGATTGCTATTCGTATTTGTGATGGAGATTGTTCAAATGGAAAGGTAGTTTATCAGCTCGGAAGCGATTTTTCTTCTTGTGATTTTATTGGGAAGAATACTAAGTATATGCAGTGTAATCATAAAAGTGTAAATAATGGTAAAAAAGTGTTCGATGTTATTGTAGGAAGCAATCATCAAGCGAGGAAAGTATAATGAACAATAAAGCACAAATTGGTAAGTTTTTGACAGGTTTTGTTGCGTTTATTTTCATAATAGTAATAATGGGAGTTTTTTTGGCATTAACAACTGCTATTTCGAAGATTAAAGGAAGCAATGATGGAGAAAAATATCCTTTTGTCGAGCCAGGATTTAGTTTGTATAAAGAGGTGAATTATATTTCCAATGGTAAAAAAGAACATTTTTTAATTTATGATTCTTTAATTAAATTTTATGCTGGGAAAATAAATAGCGATGAAGTTGCTGATAAATTAAAGGAATTAGTTAGTAAAGATAGAGATTGTTTTGTAATATTTACGAACAATATAGCTGGAGATAATGCTGTTCAAATTTTAGGCAAAGGGAGTGGTTTACTTGGAACTAATAATCAATTATTTCTTCCTAATTGGGATGGTGCATTTATAGGATTTGAGAATGGAGTTTCTAAAGTTCATAAAGAATATGGCTCTGAATGGTTTAGTTTTGGAAAGTTATCTAGTTATTATGGGAAATTTAATCTTATTGTTCTTACTTCTTATAGAGACAAACAATTGAAGAGTTCTTTTGTTTATTATTACTTGGGCAAATGTTTGGGAGGCAACAATGCATAAAATGAATCAACGAGGTGATGTTGCGATGACTCTTTTGGTCTTAATTGCTTTAGTATCTGCAATTGCATTACTTGGAACTTTCGTTTATTATAATCAAAAAAAAGTGAATACTCCTTTGGAGATTTCTGAAATGATGGTTGAAGTTGAGAATGCACAACAGTATGTTATATCTGAATCTCATGCAATTGGGATGCAGGCAATTGAACAGGGAGGAGAAATTAGAGAAAATTTCATTAAAATTGCTTTTGAGAGGGATTATTCTGTTAAGAGCTTCGGTAATTTCTTTTATAAAATTAGAAATAACGAATTTAATTTAGAGTATAAAGAGGATGGAAGTTATTTACTTCAGATTAATGATGTTTTTGTGCAATCTACAAAAGGAATGAACTCGGTGAAAAGAGAATTTAATATTTCAGTCGTTTTAAAATTACATGATTCTGAATGGAAAGATATTTCTCTATTTGAGTAATTTTGAGAAAGATTTATAAATGGGATTATTTTAGATAGAGGATGGTGAATAAAAAGGGAGAGGGTGGAGAAATTCCTTCTTGGATTTTGGGTGTTGGATTAGTTATTTTGGCCGGGATAATAATTTATGGTATTTACTCTTATGTGGGCGATACTATAACCACTACTCTTGAAAATGTTGGTGGAAAAGGATTGGAGAGTGCTATTGCAGTTTGTCAAGGAGTTTTGACGGTGAGCGGTTCTGAATTTGCTTCTCAAATTGTTGTTCAACAATATTGTGCGGTTCCAAAAGTTATTGCGGATAATGTTTGGGCGACTTGCGATCAGTTGTCCAAAGCTAAGAAGATAGATTTCAAGGCTCCTTTTACTTGTGAGAGTGCAGATTTAAATCAAATTAATGTGGACTTTTGCAAAGAGCATGCAAAAGACAGCAATTTTAAGAATTTGGTTATAAATAATGCAAGGTGTCAAACTTTTAGTTGTGCTTCGTTGGGTGGAAATTATCCTACTGCTGGAAGTGCTTGTTCTAATAGTTTGAAGAAAGTTACCACGGGAGTTACTTCAAATGGTCCATCTGAGACTTGCTGTATCTAATTGTTCTTTGGTAAAGTTTAATAACGATTGATAGTTGTTTTAGTTATGAGCGATGATTATGGAATGCCTGAGAGAAGGAAGAATAGGAACGATAAGAGAGCTAAACGAAGGTTTATGATGTTTCGTAAGGGTGGACAGCATAGAGTAGATAATGTTAATATTTCAGGGAATGAGAAGAAGTAGACTTTTGAAAAGAGTTAAATACTCTTAGAAAAAGAATTTTTATGGATTTCATGACTACTACAATGAGAAGTGTACCTCCTCAGTTTCTTAGACCTGCTGCTAGGGCAGTTAGAGAACGTTTTAGATATGATCAAAGGTGGGCACAATTTGAAGCGGAGCTAAGACTAGGAGATATATACTTTCCTTTTGGATTTCCAATGGTTGTTGATGGCTCTTCTGTGCAAAAAAGAAAGTTTAGGTATAATGCACAAGGACACCTTTTAGATACAAGACATACAAATCCTGAAGTTCATAGAGTACTTCCTTCTAATTGTTTACAAACTTATTGTCAGGTTATGACTTCTAAAGATGATCCTCATATTCATGATACTAACTGGGTTTTTGGTGCTAATTTAGCTAATGATCGTTTTGTAGTTTATTCATATCATACTCCAATTGAAGATCCATTAAATTCAAATTTGCGTTTTGATAAGGTAGTCTCAATTAGAGAAGAGGAAGCCCTCGCTCATATGGATATTCTTGCGCAACAACTTGCATTAGTAGGAAATTAGTTTTTGATTAAGTTATCTGTCTGTAATAGCATTATTTATGAACTTAAGAGCGTAGGTTAAGATTAACGGACCTATGATTATCCCAAATATTCCAAAAAGAGGAACTCCTCCAAGAATTCCTAAAATAAATATAAGAGGGTTTATTTTAGCTTTATCTTGCATTATTTTTGCAGCTAAGATTCGATCTATAAGAATACTTACTATGATTCCAGTAATTATTATTCCTCCTGCTGCAGTGTATGAACCAATAAATATATAATAGATGGCTAAAGGAATCCATACTGCTCCTGTTCCTAATAATGGAATGAATGCAAATATAGCTATAAGAAATGGGAAGAATAAGTAAAGAGTAACTCCAGAAATATAGAATCCTATTGCTGAAACTATAAACTCCAATAGCGCAATAAGAAAATATCCATGAATTAAATGAGTAGTTGTATGAGAGATTTCAGTTTCTATCTTATTTTTATCTTTAAATGGGAGAAGAGCACGAAGTTCTGAAACTATATTATTCCAATAAATAAGAATATAATATATACCTATAAATGTAATAATCAAACTCAGAACTAGAGATATTAAATAGGAAGGAGCAACTGAAGCTATTGAAAGTATTAGAGAAACTCCTTTCTCTTTCAATGAGCTAAAGTCTATATTTTGAATGAATGGAATAGTATTTATTTTTTCTACTACTGAATCTGGAAGAGAGAGGTTATTTGCTTGAGAATAATCGATTTGATATATCAATTTATTTGCAATTAGTGAAATTGGAATTAGGAGGATTAGAATTATTAGAGCGATACAAATTAGTGCACTTAGAGGTTTATTTGTGTATTTTGTTAACCAGTTATATACCGGTTTTATCAAAAATGCTAACAGAAATGCCGAAATTAGAGAAATTACAAATGGACGTATAATAATAAAGGAAACAACTAAAAGAATTGCAATAGTGATCCAAAAAAATGTTTTTTGAACATTTGGTTTTTGAGAAGAATTTGCTCTCTTTTTCATTTTCGATATAATATGATATGCTTAATAAATATTGTTCTTTTTAAGGGAAGGTTTAATAATTGAATAGTTTATTTGAGGTAATGGAAGAGGCATTGTTATATTTTATTGCATTAATTTTTATGGTTTTTGCGACTTTCCAAGATCTTAAAAAAAGAGAAGTTGCAAATTGGCTTAATTATTCTTTACTTACTATAGGATTGATTGGTAAATGCTTTTTAGCAATAGGTAATAAGGACTGGAGTGGACTTTTATATTCTTTAATTGGAATGGCTGTATTTTATGGATTAGCTCTGACTTTTTATTATTCTAGAGTTTTTGCTGGAGGGGATGCAAAACTTTTAATAGGAATAGGAGCGATTCTTCCTTATCACAGTTTATTTGATTTGTTAGTTTTTGGTGTTGGTTTTATATTTTTACTTTTTATAGTTGGAGCAGGATATACTTTAATTTATAGCGGATTTTTATTATTTCATGGAAGGAAAAGATTCTTTAAGGAATTTTATAGGCAATTAAAAAATAATAGAGTCATTCTTTTGATTGTGTGGATTATATCATTAGTTATGCTATTGTTTTATCAAAAGCTATTTGGTATTTTGCTATTTTTTATTCCCTTGATATTTTTATATCTTAAATCTATTGAAGAAAGCTGTTTAGTTGTTTTAATGAAACATAATGAAATTACCGAGGGAGAATGGCTTCTTAATGATATAAAAATAGGAGGAAAAGTAATCAGAAGTAGCGTTCATGGATTAAGTGCTTCTGAAATAGGTTTAATCAGAAGAAAAAGGAGAAAAGTATGGATTAAGCAAGGCATTCCATTTGTTCCTGCTTTTTTAGCTAGTTGGATAATTATGGGATTCGTCTTTTTATCGGTTGGGACTGAATCGCAACGCTTGGTTTCTTTACTTTTGGAATTCTTTGGCGTTTCTTGATTCTTATTTTTGATGCTATATTTTCTAATTCTTCTTTTGTTGACTTTTGTCTTGGTGAGCCTAGATGAACTGGTGTTTCAAAAACAGGGATAACATGAATTATACATTCTCCTAGTTTATTTTCTGTGTGAATTTCAGTGCTTTTTGCTTTCAATTCTTTTATTATTTTTTTGGATAAGGATTTTGCTAGTACAAAAGCAGAATTTGGAAGATTTTTAGAATCTCGTACAGGAGATTTCGGGATTATTAATGTATGTCCTTTGGAGATTGGATTGATGTCCAGAACTGCAAGAGCTTTTTTATTTTCACCTATTTCTAATGATTCTATATCTCTGTCGATAATAAGTCTAAAAACCCCCTTTTCTTTTTCTTTTGAAGGCTTTGATTGTTCTTTTAGCATATATTCCAGAGTATCTGCAGACATTTCTTCTATCTGTTTTTTTGCAATTACTTTTTTATCTTCTGGAAGAGATTCTATCTGAGAATATAACTGTGCTTTTAGTTCTGCTACCTCGTTTGTTGTAAGAGTCATGAATTTAGGAGATAAGTTAGAAATATAAATCTATTTGTATTTATCTAAAGAATACTCTCATCCAAATGCTCGTCTATAATCTTCAATCGTTATTGAAGAGACATTTGGAACTTTAGCTAGAGTGGTTTCTACAAGATCTGTGCCTTTTTCTTCTGATAGCGCCATTTTCATATGTATTGAATTTAATCCAAATGCAACTGGTCTTTCTTCAAATGAGATATTTTTCGCTCCTTCCAATTCCATTAACTCTTTTGCTTTTTCTTCGATTTCCTTTAAGTTTGTTGAAGGAGATTCTGGCATCAATTTGACTATTATAGCTACTGTTGCTCCCATAGCTTATTTGATTTTATTTCCCTTTTAAATGTTTGGGAAAAATATAAAATAAAAAAATAATTTATTCGAATTATTTAATCCTTGGAGATTGCGTAAATTAACCACAATCCAGATAGTCCAACTAGAACATATATTACTTTGGCAAGCCATGCTACGCTTCCAAATATTGTGTCTACCAAATCCAATTCGAATAGTCCAACAAGTCCCCAGTTAACTGCTCCAATAATTACTAGAACATATGCTATCCAATCAATTGCCGATTTTTCAGCCATTTTTCTTATCCTCCTTTCATCTCTTTTTGATGTCAGTATGTTGTGAATAAGTTATATAAACTTTACTTATTGACGTTAAAAAATTCCTAGAGTTTTGCTGGTAATCAATATCAAATGAGAAGCACAATTCTTTTAAAGCAAGAGATTATTGAAGTTCATGGTTGATGTGTATTCCTCTTTGGTTCAGAAGATTTCTTCTTTAGCTAAGTTGGAAAAAGAAGAGATTGAAAGAAAGATTGAAGCTAAGAGAGCAAAATTGTCAGGTCTTGTTTCTAAAGAAGGAGCTGCTCAGATTGTTGCAGCAGAGCTTGGGATTAATTTTGAGAAAGAAAGAATGAAAATTAATGAGTTGGCACAGGGTATGAAAAGAGCAAATATTCTAGGAAAGGTATTGCAAATTTCTCCAGTTAGAGAGTACAAAAAGTCAGGGAGAGAAGGAAAAGTAGCAAATTTGGTTTTAGCAGATGATAGTGCTAATGTTAAAGTTGTTTTTTGGGATACTAATCATATTAAACTAATTGAAGAAGGAAACATTTCTGTTGGTGATGTGCTTGAGATTTCTAATGGTATGATTAGAAACGGAGAGTTACATCTTTCTTCTTTTGGCGATGTTAAGCACAGTACTGAAGTTATTGATAAGGTTGTCTCGCAATCGATGGTTAATGAGTGTAAACTAATTGAAGCAAAACCTGGACAAAAGTTACGAAATAGGGCATTTATTGTTCAGATATTTGATCCAAGATACTTTGAGGTTTGTCCTGAGTGTGGTAAGAAAGTGGTGGAGGAGCAATGTCTTGTGCACGGAAAAGTTGTCGCTAAAAAAAGAGCTTTGCTTTCTGTTATTCTTGATGATGGCAGTGCTTCTATTAGATCTGTTCTTTTTAGTGAGCAAATCTCTGCTTTGGGAATTACAGATGATGAGATTTTTAATTTAGAACATTTTGTGAACGGAAAAATGAGACTTTTGGGAGAAGAAAGAGTGTTCATTGGAAGTGTAAAAAATAATCCTTTGTATAATACAACTGAACTTATGATTGAAAGTATAGACAAGATTGATCCTGCAAAGCTTATTGATGAGTTACAGAAATAAGATTGAAAAGATATTTAAACTGAAAGAAGATGTTTAGATTATGGTTTTATATTTAGATGATCCTGTTCCTTCTCAGCATTATCATGACAATTTAGAGAGGTATGTTGAAAAACATCCTGGAGAAGTTGTGGTTATAACTCATAAACCGTATGGGACCCCTAGTGAAGTGGTTGAGACTTTTTATTCTGTTAGAAGATATGAAACGATGATTCGTAGAGCGCAGACAAGAATGATGAAAGAACAAGGACGTTCTGACAGACAGATAGGTGGAGGAGTTATAGGTAACTCTGCAATGTTTTTGATTCCTACTCAGACTCCATTAAAGATAGTTAGGAACAGGCGTTAGAATTTTTTTGTTTAAAATCAGTAGATTTAAATTCTTTATTTTCTAATCTTAAGTATGTTGTTTAAAACGCATTTGGTTTTAGGATTTTTAGTTTTGTTAGTGTTTTTGCCTTTTGTTAATTATGATATTATATTCGGAGTGGTTGTTTTAATTTCTACTATGTTACCTGATCTTGATTCTATGAGGTCTCATATAGGAAATCATTGGTATCTTCGACCTTTTCAATGGGCTACAAAACATAGAGGCGTTTTGCATAGTTTTAGTTTTTGTGCAATAGTTTCTATTGTTTTTGCCTTTATTATTCCAGTATTAGCTTTTCCTTTTTTTGTGGGTTATGGAATTCATTTGGTTGCAGATATGTTTACTTCTGAAGGAATAAGACCATTTTGGCCTTTGAAAGAAGAAATTGAAGGAAAAGTTTTGACTGGGGGAAGGGTGGAGAAGGGAATATTTTATGGAGTTATTCTTGCTGATATATTACTTTTGGTGAGATTGTTTATGTCACGAACGTAAAAACCACGGCTTTTAAGCCGTGGCGTTCGTGAACATCCAAAAAACAAGTGCCTGTCACAAACCACACCTTTTAAGGTGTGGTGGCACATTGTTTTTTTGATATGATTCTATTTTCATTGAACTAAATATTTTGGTAAGCTAATCATTATTTTTTAATCTGTATTCTAAATCAGTATAATCTTTATATAGTCGAACAAGAATGAATTAGAATGGTGAAAAAATCTGAAGATGAAAAAAGAAGTTTTGAGATAGAAGAAAAAGAGAAAAAGAAGAAGGGTGCTGAAAATTCTGATGAAAAGAAGCTTACAGATATTCCAGGAATTGGTCCAGGAATTGCTGCAAAACTTGAAGCTGCAGGAGTTTATGATTTAATGGGTCTTGCAGTTATGAGTCCTCCTGCTTTGTCTGAACTTGCAGGTGTTGGAGAAGCGGTTGCAAGAAAGGCAATTCAGGCTGCAAGGGGAATGATGAATTTAGGATTTAGTGATGGAATGGAATTTGCTAAAAAAAGAGAAGATGTTTGTTTTATTACTACTGGAAGTCAAAATTTGAATGGTCTTCTGGGGGGAAGAGGAGTAGAAACTAAAGCGTTGACTGAAGCATATGGTGCTTTTGGAAGCGGAAAAACACAGCTAGGATTGACTCTAGCTGTGAATGTTCAGTTGCCTAAGGAACAAGGAGGAGCAAATGGGAAAGCAGTGTTTATTGATACTGAAGGAACGTTTAGACCTGAAAGAATAAGACAGATTGCGGAAGGACTTGGGGCTAATCCTGAAAAAGTGTTAAAGAATATCTTAGTTGCTCGAGCTTTTAACTCAGATCATCAAATTTTACTAATTGATAAAATAAATGAAATGATAAACGATGGAGAGCCTATTAAAATTGTAATTATTGATTCATTGACCGCACATTTTAGAGCAGAATTTGCTGGAAGAGGACAACTTGCAGATAGACAGCAGAAGTTGAATAGATATTTACATAATTTGATGAAAATGGCAGAGCAAAATAATCTTGCAGTTTATGTTACTAATCAGGTAATGGCTAATCCTGCTATGATGTTTGGTGATCCCACAACTGCAATAGGAGGGAATATTGTCGGGCATGCTTGTTTGACTGGAGATTCTTTAATACAATTGGCTGATGGAAGTTTAATAGAAATAGAAAAGATGAATTCTAATGAGGTATTTAGTGGCAATTTTAATAATTTACAACTTGATAAAAATAAAAGTGAGAAACTTTTTGTTAATCCTGATGTCAAAGAAGAATATAATATAAGAACTAATTGTCAAATAAATTGTTCTGGACTTCATAGATTTTTTAGCATTAAGGATTTTAGTATCATTGAAAAAGAAGCAAAAGATTTGAAAGAGGGAGATTTTGTTGCACAGATTGGAAAAATAGATTTTGATGGAGAAGATAGGGTTATTCCTCAATTTAAATTAAAAAGAATTGGTAAAATTAATAAACCTTCGGCAGAAATTATAAAATCAAATATTGCTTCTCAAGGTGTATCAAGAGAAGAAGTTTGTTCAAAAATTGGGATAACTCCAAGACAGTTTAGAAGGGTCATTAATCAGGAATATCCCACTTCTTTTGATGTGTTAGAAAATTTACAAAATAATTTCGGAGGGCAACAGGTTCTTCAAATTATTCCCGTTTTTACGAATAAACACTTGAATATAATGATTCCACAATTTTTAACGCCCCAGTTTGCACAAATATATGGTTATTTTATAGGTGATGGAAATTTTGAAGAAAGAGGAATTAGGTTTAAAGATGCAAGAATTCAAGTTTTAGAGAACTATAAGAGTTTGTTTGAAGAAGTTTTTAATATAAATGGAAATATTTCTAAGGTTAGCGGAAAAAATTGTTTTACTTTGAATATTAATTCTAAAGAAATTAAGGAATTGTTTGAATTAATGTATACAGAGATATTAGATGAAGTTGGAAGGTCAAAGCGAGAAGTTGTTAATGCGTTTATTAAAGGATTTGTTGATGCTGAAGGGCATATCGAGAAAAAAAGAGCAAATATTACTATTGTTCAAAAGAATTCTCTTATTTTGAAGTATATTCAGATGTTTTTGTTGAGAAGTGGAATAAGATCCACTATAAAATTCGATATCGGTAAGAAAAAAATGAATGTATTAAGAATTTGCGATAAGGATATTTTAAAATATGATGAGATAGGTTTTACTGCATTAGATAAGCAGAAAGAATTTATGAAAAGAATTCAAGTGTTACAAAATACTTATTCTTATGAGTTGATGCCTATTAGAAGAAATGAAATGGTTGAGCTTTTAACGGCTTGTGGATTGAACCCTCTTTCAATAATTAAGAGTAGACCTGTGGAGTATAAGTGGATAAGTAGAAAAGAGTTAGAATTTTCTTTTGGTAAAATGATGGAGTGCAATATCTCAGATAGACAAATAAAGCAGAAGATTGAGTTTATATTTAGTTTGTTAAATGGAAGCGTTCGTTTTGAAAAAATACGCAAAATAAACTGTTATAGTTGTGCTGGAAAGAAGTTATATGATTTTTCAGTTCCTATTGCTGAAAATTATATTGCTAATGGATTTATAGTACATAATTCTACATTTAGAATGTATCTAAGAAGAGGAAAACAGGGAAGCAGAGTAGCAAAGTTAATTGACTCGCCTAATTTACCAGATAATGAAACAGTATTTTTTGTTACAAAAGCAGGTGTTAGGGATGAGGAAGGAACGGAATAGATTTATGCCCTCACGAGGATTTGAACCTCGGTCAATTCCTCCGCAAGGAACTATTCTATCCAGGCTGAACTATAAGGGCATATAAAATGTGAGAAATTGGGGTTAATAAGAGTTTAGTTAGATGAATAATCTGGTCAGGGATTTTCATAGAAGAAGAGTGTATGGTTCTTGACATATCTTGAGGTGAAATATTCTATTTGAGAAAATTCTTTTGACGGATTGGGTATATATGTTCCTCTTTTTGCCATTTTTATCGGAGTGTTTGTAAGAATGAAATATTCTAGTTCTCCTGTCTTTCGGTTAGTAATTGTTTGATAGGTAGGTACTATTGCAAGGGTATGTGAATCTGATTTTCTTGTAATTGAATTTGTGATTGGAACTGAAATTATTGCTAAATGAGAAGTGTTTGATTTATAAAAATCAACTGGAAAAATTTGAGTAAGGTTTGTATCTTTTAGAGGAAGAGATTCAGGCGGAAGATAATTTAGATGATTGGTACAACTAGAGATTAATACCGAAAGGGTTAGAGGAAGAGTACGAACTAATTTTTTAATTAAACTCATGCGTTTGTTAAATGGAAAAGGATTTATAAGAATTTAGGCGTTTTTTTATTGTATATTTTCTAGTAGGTATTTATTTATAAACTGAAAAGATAGTAGTTGGGTATGAATATAACTCATGAGGATTTTGTCAGGGCTCAAAGGAGGATTATTAGATGTGTTATAATAGGAGACTATTCTTTGCGTATTAGAACAAAAGTGCATTTTTTCGAGGGAGAGGATGGAAGTCAGGAGAATCAATCCGGATGGTTTATGAAACAAGAGATTTCTTTGGTTTCTGTTTCGGGAGAGGATGGAAGTTTAATTCGCCAAATGGGAAAAATGCTTCCTTTGTTGATTTATCAAAGTCCAATGAGCTCAAATAAGGAGATAACTACTGAACCTGCAGGGTATGAATTTCTTTGTAGCAGAGAGTTTGTAAAAAACGTTGAAGCAAAACCTCATGATTATATAACTCATGAAAGTTAGTTAGTTTGCTTAAGGCTTAGAATTTTTAATTGATGTCAAGAACGTTCAAACCACTGCTTTTAAGCCGTGGCGTTCTTGAGCATCC
>JBBTAF010000003.1:0-20690 GCA_038044305.1 Nanobdellota archaeon | reverse complement strand
TAAGAGTATCGTTTGTCGTTGGCCAACCTCTAATAAATCCATAAACTATCAAAGCAAGACCTGCAAAAGCAGTTCCTGCTGCGATATTTGTCATACTCAACAAAAACATGCTGATAATAACTATAATTATTCCTACTATAAAAGATACAAAGAAAACAACTTTTCCATATTTTCTATCTGCGTCGTTAAATCTTTTGTTGCATTCATCGTATACTTTTTGAGACTCGGAATTAATTTGTGCTACTTGTAAAGTGTTACATTGAGCTATGGTCATATTCTCGGTGCATCCAAAATAAGGTTTCATTTCAGGGTATGTGCAGTTATATTGCTCCCAAGTTGGAGCTGGATAAAATGTTTGTGTTCCTAAAAGGACGACAATAAAAAGAAGAACTGCAATTCCTATTCCAAAAACAGTATTCATCACCTTTGTCATGATTAATGTTAATAAAGGAGGTATATAAGGATTGTTAAACTAATGCCTATAGTGTATTTTTAATTCGTATTTATCTCTAGGTTTATATATAAAAAATTGATTAACTTCTTTGTGTGAGGTGCTCTCTTCTATGGATACTCTAATATTACATTGCTCATCAAAATTTCCTGTTGAAAAAGGGACTGTACGAGATGTATATGTTTCAGTAAATACTCCATTTAAAATTTGTAATAAATTATCTTCTACTAATCTTGCTATCTGCTCTTCTGCATGCACTTTTCCGTTCTTTCTTTTTGTCGTTAAATTCCAAGAGCTATCACATTTATAACCTATTAAGCTTCCTTTTGAGTCGCAAACTGCTAGTAGAACATCCGACATAGTTTAGGTATAGTTATAAGGTTTAAAAGAATTTATATTCTTTAATGATTATTTAGGAGGAATCAAATTATCCCAATCGTCTATGAAATCTTGAATCTTTATATCTCCTTCAATTTTATGATGTTCCATAAATGCCCTTGCAAGAAGAAACAAAATCATTCCTATAGATTTTGCGGATTTATTATTTCCAGGTATGGATTGAGTTATACCTTGTGTGAAGTTATTGGTGTCACATATTGAAAGCACCGGAACTCTAACTCTCATTGCATCCATTAATGCGTTTTTATCAAGCCAAGGATCACAAATAAATACTAAATCTGTTTCCATAAAATTATCTAAATTAGTATTTGTCAAAATTCCTGCAGGATATTTTTTTGTAAAAACTTTTATTCCTGTAAGTTCTGAAAATTTATTAGCTGCTTTCCAACCGGCTTCTCTTTTGCATACAAGAAGAATTCGAGATGGATTAAATTTGTTTAAATATGATATTCCTTCTCTGATTTTATCGTCCAATAAAGCAGTGTTGAATACTGCAAGGCCATCTGCTCTTCTTCTGTAAACGTACCTTCTCATATCAGGAGTAATAACTCTTGTTCCTAAATGAATTGACGCTTTTAGATAATCGTCCATGGGGACTAAAGTATTTTCCTTTTCTGTTTCTTCTTCTTTAACTTTTTTCTTAAGATCTACTTTTTTTTCTTCTTCGACTGAGCTTTCAAGCTTCTTTGCTTTTTCCATAAGCTTTGCCAGCTTTGCTTTTTTATCTTCAGGAGTTAATTCAACTTCTTCAGATTTTTTGGGAGATTTCTTAACTTTTTCAACTTTGGCTTCGACTACTTCTTTTGTTTCAACATTGTCGGTTTTCTTTGCTTTTGCCATTGTAATTTTTTTATAAATAGCGCAGGAGTTGTTCTAGATTTGTTTCAGCTAGTACCTGCTAATGTATCTATCCTTATTTTGAAGGGTTTTTAAATGATGCGGTTTAAAATTAATAGGCATCCGAAATTCTAAATCTTGCATCTGTTAGTGAGCCATAAGATCTATTAGAAGATGTCTCAAACCATCGAATATATCTTGCTGTAACTATTTGGGGAAGATCTATTGTCAAAGAGACATTTTTGATTGTAACATTTGATAAGATTGTACTCCATCGAATTGCATCGTTAGATGCTTGAATATTTCCTGAAATTGGTGTATCTTGGACAAAAGCGTAAAGATCTATGTTAGTTACACAAACAGGATTTCCAAAATCAAAATAAATCCATTTTGGATAACGATGTGCTGGATCTCCGAACCAATGAGTTGTCAAATCTCCATCAATTGCATTTAAAGCAGAATAATAACTAAATTCATTTTGTGCTACAGCATTCAAGGGAGAAGTAATTCTATAAGAATGACAGCGTAAAGAAATATTCTCATTCAATACTCCTTCTTCTTCGGAAGGAGTTATACATGCTCCTTCAAAACATCCTGCCTCACATTCATATTTTTTAACATTAAGGTTATTAAACTCGCAGTAATATTCATTTATTAATGAACCTTCACAATTATCTCCATAGAGATCTGTAATTCCATTTTTGTAATTTACTGAAACAATTCCTCTTTTAAAATAATCTAAATCCTTTCCAGAATCATTACAAGATAAAATCTCAGATTGGTATGATGTTGTTCCTGGAGAAATGGTATAATATATTGTTAATATTTGTTCTCTAAAAGATAAGTTAAAGGTATAAAGTAGTCCTAAACAAATTACTAGTACTCCTATGCCTCCTAATATTTGAAAAGTTATATTTAAGTTCCTCTTATTCATAAAAGAAATAGTAAGTTAAGATATTTAAAATCAACTATTTATTGCTCTTCTGTTGTAGTAGACTCAAGTTCAGCATCTTCTGTTGGTTCTGCAAGACCCATTTCTTCTGCGTCTTCAACTATTTCCTTTTCAACTTCATGTTCTTTTGCTGCTAATTCTTCATCTGAGACTTTCTCTTCTTTTATAGCAATTAATTTATCTTTGTGTCTTCTAGGAAAAGGTCTGTGAATGGAAATTGGTAATGCTCCAGAGTCCAATTCTCTTTCTGCAATTCTCAAAGGATCATATTTCATTTCTTTGAGATCTGATTCTGAAATCTTAAGAAGTAATGGTGCATCCATTGCTATTTGTAATGCTCTCGCTCCAATTATTCTAGCAATTTCATACTTAGTAAATAGTGACTGTGTTTTCTGATTCATAATAATTTCAAATTAAATTAGCTTTTTAAGCTTTGCATTTAGTTCTAAATACTTCTTTTCAATTAAATTCATCATTGATTCTATTTCTGACTGCGTAAATGTGATCTTTCCAGATTTTTGACAAGAATGAATCATCATTTTTCCATTCCAATCTGAAATTCCCCAAGTTACCTTAACGTCTGTGGCTTCTTCTTCTTCTCTTGTTGGATCAAGATAAATAGAATTTCCAAGCTTGTAGAAAGAAATTGAGAGAGGGATATTTGCATTTAAAGGTAATGACTTATTTGTTCTTTTCTTATAATCTGGAGTATTCTTTTCAGTTATCCCCGGTAATTTTGCTTTTCTTAAAGCTGCAATTGCTCCAATAGTTGCGGCGTCTATTAAATTACCATCATCATTTATAGGATAAATATCAATTATGACTGTCCAAACTTTTTCTCCAGGAGTCACTACTAATTTATCAAGCTGAATAACTCCTGATTCTCTTATCGCTCTGTCAACAAGTCTAGGAAGTTCAATTCCCTCAAACTTTGGAGGACCGTGTTCGAATCTTGGAGAAGCAAGTGGAAGAAGTTCTGCAGAAACCATTATATTTCCTTTATCTGGTGAGTCTGGATAAGGTGCATCAAGATTCATCTTAACTCCTACAATTACCTCAGTCTTGCCAATTTTAACTCTGGCACTTCCTTCTGCACAATTTGAAACATCGAATCCAAGTTCTATATTTCTATACTCATCTAATTTTCTTAAATCGAATCTTTGACCAGTGCTAAATAATTTCTTAAATGTCTCCAAAGTGACGTTTGCTATATCCATCGAACTCATTTTTCAAATACCTCTTTTAATGCTTTCTTCTGAACTTCATAAATTTCTTCACAGGACTTATTTGCTAAGGCTAAAACTTCCTTAACTCTTGCTGGAGGAATCTTTCCGTCTAATTGCATAAGAGTGTACTCCTCTGTATTTGCAATTTTTGCAACTGGAAAATCAGTTGCTCCTTCTCCTTCTTCAAAATCTTCTTCATGTTTATCAAGATCAACAATAATCTCTTGATCTTGCTTTCCAATTGCTACTGAACAAATTAAATTCTTCATAGGTATTCCTGCATGAGCTAGAGCCATAGAAGCAGCATTTATTCCTGCTGTTCTTGTTCCTGCATCTGCTTGGATAATGTAAACCTGAACATCTATAACTGTATTTGGAAATTCTCTCAAATCCAAAACTGGCAAAAGAGCATACTCTGTCATCTTTGAAATTTCTTGAGATCTTCTTGATGGTCCTGGTTTCTTTCTGTCTGAAACAGAAAAGCTCATAAGATCATAATTAACTCTTAGTATTCCTGTTGATGGATCTTGCATATGCTGTGGATGAAGCAACCTTGGACCATAAACTGCAGCAATGGCTATAGTGTTACCAAAGGAGAACATTGCAGACCCATCCGCATTAGGAATTACTCCTACTTTTGCACTCATAGGTCTTAGCTCGTTTAATTTCCTTCCGTCTTGTCTTTTAAATTTTTCTGTCATTTTATACTAACATCTCCTCAACTTTTTCAGTTAATCCTTCCAAATGAATATTCTCTGCTATAAACTCACAAGCTTTTCTTGCCTTTATAGCTCCTTCTATATTTTCTGTGCTTATCCATATCCACCCATTTTGCCCCACGGTTAGATCTGTCTGAGTTTTTTCCTTTATTAATGAAATCATACTTCCTTCTCTTCCTATAATCCTTGGAACTCTATTTGGACTTACTCTGAAAACAAATCCTCCTTCAATTTTTCCCAGCCCTCTTGATTTTAAAGAAAGATCTATCCCTCTTTGATTAATACTCCAAATCTTCGCAACAAGAATGTCTCCTATTGCCAAAAACTGATCCATCTCGTGCTTGTTAATGAATCTTGGAGATTCATCAATTGGAAGAAAAGCAGATTGAGCAGAGTCTACATCAATGACCCATCCATTCATTGTGATATTTGTAACTCTTCCGATGACTACATTATTTCTTCTAGGAATAAATGCACCAGTTATAGGAATGACCTTAACAACTCTTCCCGCTTCTTCTGAAAGACCAAATCTATTAGAAACTATGTCATTACCCTCTCTTCTTGCGCCTTCACTTGGAAGAAAGTCTTCTCCAGAAACAATAATCTCTCCTGGAATGACTATTTTTCTTTTCTTTACAATTGGCTCTGCTTCTTCTCTAATATCTGATTCAGTATCTTCTGAAGCTTCGTGTGCTTCGGTATTTTCTTTTCTCATAATTTAAAATATCGTAGATAACATTGACTGTCTCTATCAATTGATAATCTGTGTTTTGAAGGGTTTTTAAATGTTTTTGCCAAAAACATTTAAAGAATTAAGAAAAGTTATAAGAATTATCTATGCTAAGATATCTCTTGAATTCTTGCTTTAAAACTAGCATTTAATTTAGAATCTGCTCTTTGGACTTCTGGTACAGCTAAGTATTCTTTAAATAATTTGTCTAAAGCGTTATATTGGCTCGATTGTGCTTGATAATTAAATTGAGCCATAATTATTTGACCTAATATTCCATCGGGATCTTTTCTTTCAAGATTATCTGCCCATGTTTTCAATTGCGCATCAGAACCAATATTACCTGGCCAAGTATGAACTTCTAATCTTCCTGCTGGATGATATTTTGCTAATGGAGATAATGTTCTTATCATTTTTTTTCTAAAACTTCTTCGCTCTGAACTGCACCGTGAGTAATATGATTTAATTTTTCGTAAAAATCAATCTGCATTCCTGCAGGAATATTAATTATTGCTTGAAGAGAACCGTTTGAAAGCCAATCTTCACTTTCTTTGTAATCTTTTAGTATTCCATAAACTGCTCCAGTATATTGCGCAGGAATAATAAGTTTAATTTTTTTGGTCTCTATTTTTATAGGAATTACTGTTTTTAATTTTTCGACTAATTCAGGCATTTGTTGATCCGCAGATCTGTTATCAAAATTATGATGAACTTCATGAATTGCTCTTAATAATCTTTCTTCGGTATATGGCATCCCTCTTTGATCTACTGCATTTCGTATAATTAGTTGAAGTACTTGCTTTACTTTTGCTTCTCTTTCTGCATCCCTAAAGTCCTGATTCTTTTGAACTTCTCCAGAAACAATAATTTTTTGAGCAATTTGGTATACATCTGTTGTTGCAAAAGATTCAATTAAATCTGCTTGAGATGCAACTTGTCCTTTTTTTAAATCAGTGTATATTTTTGGCATATCTAATGCAGACATTATGTCTCCTTTTCCTGCTTTTACTTTTAATGCTTCTTCTAGATCTACTTGAATTTCAAAATGTTTTCCTTTAATTTTTATTCTTGCTAATACCTTTGCCATTCTTGGGAAAAAGAAAAAGATTATATAAAGATTGTTATTGAGAGCTATATGAATGAAAGACCTAAGATAGGAGTAGGAGTTATAATTATTAAACATCAAAAAATTTTACTTATGAAAAGAAAAGGGGCTCATGGAGAAGGAGAATGGGCTTTGCCTGGAGGACATCTCGAATTTGGGGAATCTGTTGAACAATATGCTAAAAGAGAGATTATAGAAGAATTAGGTGTTGAAGTAGAAGAAATAAAAAAGAAAAGCGTTTATACTGAAGATATATTCCAAAATGAAAATAAACATTACATAACACTTTATTGTTTTGGCAAAATTATAGGAATTCCTAAAATTTGTGAACCTGATAAGTGTACTGAAATGAATTGGTTTGATTTTAATAATTTGCCTTCTCCTCTTTTTCTTCCTGTTAAAAATTTAGTTAAAGAAGGCTTTAAATTTGAGTAATAAATGTTATTAACATCCAGAAAGTTTAAATAGCTCGTGATTTACAAGAATTTAGAGGAATTTTCTAAAAGATGGATATACCAACAGAAATGCAACATCAGGCAATGGGATATGACCGAGCAGCGACAATGTTTTCGCCTGATGGACATTTACTTCAAGTTGAATATGCCGAAAAAACTGTAAGATTAGGTAGTTCAAGTATAGGGATGGTTTGTAAGGATGGAATTATAATAATTGCAGATAGAAGAATCAGAGATAAGCTTGTTGCGCCTGAATCTATGAATAAGATATTTGAAGTGGATGAACATATTATTGCAAGTGCTTCTGGGTTATTAAGTGATGCGAGAGTGTTAATTGAGAAAGCACAGGTTCTTGCACAGCAAAATAAAGTTACATATGATTCTGCGATTGAACCTATCTCAATAATAAAAATGATAGCAGATCAAAAACAGCTTTATACCCAGTATGGAGGAGCAAGACCATATGGTGTTGCTTTCTTGATTGGAGGAGTGCATAAAGGAAAGGGATATTTATATACTTCAGATATGACTGGACATTTCTTGTCTTACAGAGCAAATGCAATTGGAGAGAATGATGAAAAAATTAAAGAAAGCTTAAGAAAAGACTTTGAAGATACTATGACTATTGATGAAGCAATTAAGTTTTCTTTGAAGATATTTAAGGAGTTGTTGGATAAGAATTTTGACATCCAGAGATTTGATGTTGGCTATGTAACTCTGAAGGATGAAAAAATCCAGAGATTGCATGGTGATGAGTTGAAGAAGTACTTGAAATAATGGGAAGTAGCGAGTTTCTTTATGTATTATTAAGCACGATAGATAATTCATATAAAAAAGATTTTTCTTTGAGAACTAAATTGTTGTTGGGCTTTTGTAAATTAATATTTCCCAGATATATTAAGATTAGTGCAAATAGTAGATTAGAACTAAAAAAAGAAATCATAAAAAGTGTAAAGAAATCACATCCTAATATTATTATTGAACTTGGAGCAGGACATTCTGAGGATTATATTCCTTTGTTAAGGAAGAATTTAAAAAAATTGGTGCAAGTGGATAGAGAAAATATTTCTAAAGATGTAAAAGAGAAAAGTTATTTTTATTAAAGGAGATATTGGCCAAAAAGAAGTCTGGGATAAATTGCAAAAACTCGAAACAGATAAAGGAATTATTGTTGCTGAAGGACTTTTTTCATATCTAAATAATGAAAACTTTGAATTTGTTATTGACAATATATCTCGAATGACTCAGAAAGGATTTTCTTTGATAACTCATGAACCGTTGAAAACAATTAGTTTAAGCAGAAAATTTATCTCTCTGTTTATTGGTAAAACCTATAGAAGATTTAATTCTGTAAAACAGATTAAGGAGTATTATAATTCTAGGAGATTAAAAATAAAGATTATAACTAAGAATAAATTTCAAGTTATTTATAGAGTGTATAGATAATCTAGGGCAGATTAAACAACTTTCTAAATATCATACTTCCTACTACTGATGCTCCGATATACCACCAGTACCAACTACTGGCTATTGATGTTTCCATATATTGTCCTCTTAAGAATCCGAAGAAAAGAATTAAAGGAAGAAATGTTATTAACATTGGCTTGAATGAATGTTTCATCATTTCTCCAGTTTGACTTAGAATTTCTTTGTTCAACTCCATCATCTTCTGAGGATTATCTTTGTGCTGTTTCATCTGTGCCTGAAGTTCTTTTTGTCTAGCTTTCATTCCTCTTATTTTATCTTTATCCATAATAAAATAGTTTACAACCGAAATAAAGAAAGACACCACAAGCGAGAAAATAATAATACTTGCGTGGGGATAATCTACAATTATTTGCATAACCATATTTTATTTAACTAATGAGTATATTTAAATTCGATTAATTAAAGAAATATTATTTTTTATACTGTCTAGTGTAAATGATTAATTATAATAACATAAATTAGTATACCTCCTCTAAAATAATCCAGATGTTTACTTGCTGTTGAATTAAAAGTCTGCCATTAACACTGGAATAATCTCATCACAAATTTTCTTATGCTCTATATTCAATTCTTCCCAACTTACTTCCTCGATGTTCCCTAACCACTTTTTGTCTGTTTTTTTAGGTATCTTGCTATGAGCGAATATATTTCTAATCTCGAAAATTCTAAGAAATTTGTTATCGAAATTATCTACACTCATCTGTTCATCTTCAGGTAGCTCTTTCCTAAGTATTTTCAATATTTTCAATTTTTTATATGCATTCATATCCAAAGAAAAGAAATCACTAAAGTTGGAGATTTCGGTCATATTTGTAATCTTGTTACTTTCATCAAATTTAAGATATAAATCAAAATATTCTCTTATTATAGAATTTATTAAATAATCTAATTCTATCGTTCTATCTAAGACTTCTGATAAAATAGTTTTATCTGGTCTAGTATAATACTTTCCATATTCGTCTTTTAACATAAAAATCAATAATTTTAGAATATTTATGTTTTTAGTTTTGAAGATATTGTCAATTTGTTACTTATAATTAATATCAAGAAACACCAAATTTCATGGTTGGGGTTTAGCCACCTATGAAATTTCTCATTGCAGGGTTCATGTCTACTGCGTGCTGTTGAGCGATATTTTGGTAGAACTGATAAGCAGTCATGATTGCTAAAAGAATTGCTGTGCCTGAAGTTAATGCTCCTAAAGAGTCTGAAATTGCGGCAAGAGCTCCTATTGCAAGTCCGCCCATGATTGTCAAAGGCATTATGTATCTGCTAAGAATTGACTCTAAAATTCTTTCATCTTTTCTAAATCCTGGAATCTGCAATCCTGAAGAAAGTATTTTTTTTGCCTGACTTGATTCATCCATCCCAGAGGTCTTAACCCAAAATACTGCGAATACTGCTGAGAATATCATATAAAACAGAAGATGAGTGATTGATTGAATAATTTGACTTGTCTGAATACTTCCTCTAATTGCTGATTCAACAACATTTGAGTTACCTAACCAGAAAGCTAAACCTGAAACTGCTCTACCATTCTGAAAACTTCCAAGAAAAGTTGCATGACCCAACCAATTTTCAAGAAGTCCTCCAAATAATTGAAGATTCGCTACTAAAGCTGCGACAAGAATAACCGGAAGAACTGAAGCATAGAAAAATTGTAATGGCCACTTAACTGTATATCCTCTGAGTCTATCAAAACTTAAAGGAATTTCAACTTTTAAACTCTGAGCAAAAATAACCGCTAAAAATATTATTACTGTTACTATTATTGCGACTACTGCAAGTAAAAGCTCACTTGGAGCACCATTTATGATTGACTGAACTATCACTAAAATCTTACCAGCACATGGAGTATTTGTAAAATCTAGGAGACAGTTTTCTCCAGAAGCACCAAGAAATTGGAATAATCCTGTGAATAATCTCCATGCTACTCCTGCTAGAATAAATAATGAAACTCCTGAACCAAAGCCCCATTTGGTTGTAACTTCGTCCATATAAACTATAATTAAACCGCCTAAGATTAACTGAAATACTACTATCCCAGTCATTCCAGGCATTGCCTGAAGTCCGCCCATAATTACATAAACAATTGCTTCAAATACCACAAAGAAAAGAACTCCTAATTTTTGAAGTGCTTGAAATTGTTTTTTTCCTTCGTCAGTATTAGTATTGATTCCCAATATGCCTGAACCTACTAAAAGTTGAATTATTATAGAAGACATAACAATTGGACCAATACCTAAGCTGATTATACTTCCAAAATCCGTTCCAAGAATAAGTGCTAGGTATTCAAATCTTTGAAGTGCGTTAGCAGCAAGACCAAAAAGAGGAATGTTTGCTAAGATAAAAAATGCTGCTAAAACTAGAAGCGTCCATTTTAATTTTACATTAAAACTAAGCTTCTTTTCAACAGGTTTTACTACTTCTGGAAGAAAAGAAGAGATGTTATGCAAATCCATGTTTTGAGATATGAAAAGGCATTTAAAAAGCTTTATAGAATGATTTATTTCTTTTTAACAACTGTTTGTTTTGCATCAACTTTTGAAGATTTTTTTTGCTTTTTTAATTCCAAAGTGCTTCCTAGAGATTTTATTTTTTCAATTGCTACAGCTGAAGCAGCTGAAGCTTTTATATTAACCTTTATAGTTAATTCACCGTCTGCTAATATTTTATATCCTGTTAAGTCTACTTCTTTTTTACCTGCATAGTGCGATGAAATACTATCTAAATTAATCGAGTTTAGTTTCTTTGGTTTTCTTCCTCTTCTTAATGTTCTGCTCTTTCCAAAATAGTTATTTCCACCAGTTAGATTAATAACCCAAGATTTTCTTTGGTCTCCTCTTTTACCTGTTCCAGACATTCCTTTTCCGCCTCTATTTCCTGAACCTCTTGTTCTTTCTTTTGCTCCACGAAATGCTGTTTGATTACCAAATCTTCTTCCTGACTTTCTTCTTTTTTTGAATCTCATAACATCCTCACTAATAATTCATTAATCTTATTCCCATGATCTCCAAGAACTCCTTTCTTTATTGGAAAGTGTATTTTAGAGTCAATTCCTCCTCTTGGAGGATGTAATCTGAAAAATGGCTTTATTGGAACAGATTTTATTCCTTTTGTATTTATTAGCTCTGTGATTTTGACTGCATCAATCTTCTTTTTATCTGTAGAGATTGCTCTCTTTTGAATCAATTTAACAATATCTGCATTTTCTAAAGTGCCATATGCAATAAAGTCTCTTACCTGTCTTAAAAGATTAGCATTTTCTTTTGTATTTGAAAGTAAAACTGCAGAATATTTCCTTCTAAGTCTAAGTCTAAATAGTGTCTCCTGAACAGTATTTGAGACTTCTGGCATTCCCGAAATTCTTATTGCTATAATCATTGTTTCATTTTGTTAGTTTTAATTAATGCGTCAATTATTGCTGAAGCAACATTCATTGTAGTTCTTGTCTGTCCACTTGTTTTGGAATATACATCTTTAATTCCTGCAAGTCTTAGGATTTTCTTTCCTTGATCTCCTATAACTAATCCTGTTCCTCTTGGTGCAGGAATAAGCTTTACTCTCACTGAACCACACTTTCCTTCAACAACAAATGGAACTGTATGAGGATCATTTGTTGAAACTTCCATTGATTCAAATCCTCTAGTTATCTTGATAACATTTAACTTTGCCTTTCTTAAAGCCTTTGCTCTTCCAGGAAGAGTTTCTTTTGCTTTACCAAATCCAACTCCTACATGTCCTTTTCTATCACCTACAACTGCGAGGCATGAAAAAGTAACTACATTGCCTTCCATTGTTTTTTTCTGAGTTTGTCTCCACGCCCTTCTCTTACCTCCTCCGAATTTTCCTTTTGCCTGACCAACAGAAAGTAAATCGCTTTCCAGAGGTAATAAAATGTCTACTATTTCTGATTCAAGAATTTTCTTTCCAGAAGAAAGAAGTTTGTCTAAATCCTTTTCTTTTCCATCTCTTACTAATTTTCCTAATTCTGTTTTTGGAACCCAAGATTCTAATGCAACTCTTTGAGACTCTTTTTCTCTAGCCATTGCTCTACTTTCTCTGCTTAAAATAACTGTATCCTCTTTCTTAGATTCTTCTTCTAGCTTAACGACTTCTTCAGGTGTTGCTTCAATTAAATCTTTTGGTTTATTTTTTGTTTCTTTTTCTGCCATATTATTTCATCTTCTCCTTTAGTGATATAAGTTTTCCTACTTTTTCATTCTTAGATATCCTCTCTATTGAAGGCACTGCTTCTTCTGAGTGAGGAACGGATAACCCTTCATCCAATGCTCCCTTTAGAACAGCATATAATCTTGAATTGTTTATTGTTCTATACATTCCTATGTCTAATATTGCTTCAGTTATCTTTTTTTCCTTTGCCAGTTTTGCAATTAATATTCCTACTAAATAGCAAGCAGGCAAACTCTTCAAGCTTCCGGCCATTTCTTTAGGCCATCCCTTGGACAAAAGAATATTTGAGGAAATTCCACAAACTACCGTGTCCTGTGCTTGTTTGCTTATAATGACTTGTGCAATCATGTATCTGTTTGTCTTTCTAACAACTAGTCTTGCCTTTCCAGATTTCAATAAACTTACTCTTGTACGATAATCTGTTTTTGATTCCAATCTTCGACGTTTTAATACTCTTCCCATTTTATTCTAGATTCACTAACCTCTCCTTTAGGTGTGCCTTGCTCTTGAATGAGTGGGCTCTTATTTCTTGTCTTAATTTAAGATATTGCAACTTTGTAATTTTTTCATGAGAAAGAAGTTCTTTGATATATCTTCTTAATTTTCTTGTTATTGCCATGTATACTTCTTTGCTCTTATTTACCTTTTTCTTTATGCTTCCTGCTCTTCTTCTGTTCTCTTTGGGAACCACTTTCTTACTTCCAATAATCTCTCTTATAGAAATTGCTCCAGCAACATAAAGATCTCTAATATCCTGCTTCGTCAAGGCTTCTTTTATTTCATCTAGTCTTGCAGTATTAAAAATAATTCTTCCTTTTCCAACTCCTAAAGTTTCTGCTGCTAGTGCCTTTTTCTTACTTAAGTTCATTTCTTACCTCCGATGTTTGCTATCTTTATACCTTTCTGTTGCGCGACTTTAATCATTTCTATCTTAGATTTTGCTCCTACTCTTTTTGCGATTATTGCAATTGATTCTTTGTTTAACGCTGAAATTTCTTTAATGTTATGAACAAGCATAGGTTTTAATCCTTCTATCTCTCCTAATCCTTTTCTTGGAGAAGAGAATCCAATCATGACCTTCAAAGGATAACCAAATCTCTTTCTTCTAATCTTAGAGTGTCTTCCTCTTGGGCGTCTCCATTTCTGAAGTTTTCTTCTTCCTCTTCCCAAACGTGAATGTCTCATCCAGTCAGGTCTTAAAAATTTTGTAGTCATATTAATTCTCCTGCTCTTTCGACCAAAAAGATTCCATCTTGGAACACTCTTCTATCTCTCTTTCTAACTATCGTTGCTTTTTCTATATTTGCTGCTGTCTGTCCTGCTAATTCTTTGTCTCTAGAAGCAACTGTTATTTTCTGGCCTTTAACTTCAACTTTGACATTTGGAAGAATAACTGCTGATCTTGGAGTTTTTTCGCCCAAAAAGTTATTGATAATTAATTTATCTTTCTCAACTTTTAAAGTCATTGGAAAATGTACGTTGCAAGATTCTAAAGAATATACAAATTCTTTATCAACTCCTGAAAACATATTATTTATGTGAGCAACGTATGATTTTATAGTACTTATTTCTCTTTTTGAACTTTTTTTTGCAGAAAATACTATTTCATTAGACTCGATTTTCACTAAGACTCCTGGAATTTCCAAATGTCTTGAAAGAGAAACTCCTGATTTTGAAACTTTTAAATTACCATTAGAAATTTCACAAGAAACTCCTTCAGGAATTGAAATTGACTGTGAATATGGATGCCTCATTAGTAAAAGTAAGCCAAAAGGCATCCTCCGATTTTACTTTCTTCTGCAGTTTGATGAGTCATTAATCCCTTGTTTGTTGAAACAACTATTACTCCTATATTCTTGGCTGGAAGATATCTTTTTGCATATGAATCATATTCATCTGATTTGACTATAAATCTAGGTTTAATTGAGTTACAACCGTTTAATTTCCCGAATTCGATAGTTAGACTGTTTCCATTAGTTTCATATCTACTTACATATCCTTTTAATTTTGCTATAGCTAGAACAGATATAAGTAATTTTGAGTGCCTTGCTACAACTACTGAATTCTTACCTGCTTTTAGGGCGTTCATCATTTGATTCAATGCATCTGAAACTATATCTTGGCTCATGATGCGCTCCTTAGCAATGCCTGGTAATCATTAAATCTTGCATCGCCAAATTTTACTGGAGAGGATGCAAGAAGTCTTGGCTCTTCAGGATAATTCACACCACAATTGTATATTAATTCCGTAATTACGCATGCATCTCCTCTTTCTTTAACTTTGGTTCTTAATAAAATAGTTCTTGTTAGATGTTCTTGAGCCACAACTAAGCAATTAACTGGCTTATTAGAATCAAAAGATTCTGCTAAAACTCTTTCTCCTGGATCATATCTTTTTGCTGCGATTGGTTTTGCTTTTGTCATTTTAGTTGTATTTATGGAAACCGATTTCTTCGGCTATCTCTCGAAAGCACTGTCGGCATAAATTTAGATTATATTGACTTAGGTGGGCTCCAAATCTACCACACCTTTCACATTTCTTCGAAGCGATTCCTGAATTTCTTACTTTTGGTTTATTAAATTTGGTAAACTTCTTTAACACAACTGGTTTATTCTTTAATTGTATAGCTATCTTACTCCAATCACTTGCAGTCATAATATTTTCGTTTTAAAAACGTCCTCCAGATATTTGATAATTTCTTGTTTAGATATTAGTTGCTTCTTGGAAACTTTCCCAGATTTTATTTTTTTTCTTTGAACTCTAAGTCCTGAACGAGCAAAAACAACTGTAACAGTAAGTCCTCTAATTCCTAAGTCTCTATGATATTCAACTCCTGGAATTTCTATGTATTCTTTTATTCCGAATGAAAAATGATTATCGGAAATTTGCTTACTTTTAAGAGCGTTGTCTACTGCTCCCAAAAGTCTTCTTAGCATCTCTACTCCTGATGCTCCCCTCATAGTGACTCTTGCTCCTACTTCTTGTCCAGGACTAACATCAAAATCTGGAATCCTTTTGAAAGAAGCAATAATTTGTGCTTTTCTAGATGAAAGTATTTCTAGTAATTTCTTTGACTTTGCCAAATTCTCGTCTTTCCCGCTACAGCTAAGAATTACTTTTTCGATTTTTATAATTCTCATTGGATTTTCTTTCATTGTACAAATACGTTCTCGACTGGTAGAACTACTTCTCCTTTACTTATTTTTATTGTTACTGAATGTGAATCGTGCGAAACCACTGTGCCGGTTATTCCAGTATACTTTCCTGAAGAAATAAAAACTGGTACGCCTTTAGCTAGAGATTTATGAGATTTTATTTTGTTAGAAAAATCAAGGTATAACGAATCTCCTATATTCAAATTGTCTTTACCTAGTATATTTGATCCCTCATGAAGATTTAGTTGAAGTTTGCCATTTGAAACTAAACGTCTTGAAACTATTTTACATAACCTATCTTTTGAAGATGTTGCTTCGAATGAAAACTTTTTTGTTGGAAGAAGAGTTAGAATATAAGACTGGTCTGCATCAAAAATATTAAATAATTGTATAGACTGATGAATATCATGAACTAATTTTCCGTTTAGCTTTAGTTGTTTTTTGTGAATCATGGATTTAACTTCTGCTGAAGTTTTTGCGAGTTTCAGCATATCTCTTACTGCAATAACTACCGGAACAGAATTTTTAATATTGGCCGTAGCTCTTGCTATGTATTTTGTTCCTTTTTTTTGTAAAGGTAATTGTCTTGAAATTTCTTTTCTTGTTTGATGCATTTTATTTTGTCTGCTTTTTCTTTGCAGGCGGATTTACTTTTTCTACTTGTTTTTGTTCTGAAGCACTTGACTGAGGAGCAATTTTATTCTTTCTGTTAAGGATAGCTAACCTTTCTTTATCATTTAAATTTAAAGTTTTAATTACTAAAACTCTAGGATTAAAAGGAACTTGAACCTTTGAACCGTCTCTCTTTGATCTTTGCATGCCTTCTAAATAAATTTTATTCGTAGACGAGTTTACAGAAAGTACTTTGGCCTGCTTCTTAGAGAAGCTACCTCGCACGACAAGCACCTCATCCCCTTTCCGAAGGGGAAGACTTCTCTTGCCGAACTTTTGACGTAATTCTTTTGATAAATGTGCGCTTAAAAACTTATGCTTTAGATGTAATGGAGCATTGTACCTATATTTTCTTTGTTTTCTTGGTTGTACTGAAGAATTCCATGATAATGAAAAATCAGATTTCATAGTACAAATTGCGCAATCTTTGCAACCTGCGCCCACCTTTCATGTATTTCTCTTGCTACTGGTCCTTTTATCATAGTTCCTTTTGGATTTCCCTTTTCATCTTTTAGTAAAGCAACGGCATTATCTTCAAAACAAACTCTTTCTCCTGTATTTCTTCTGTATGCCATTTTTTGCCTTATGACTACTGCATCAAAAACTACTCCTTTCATTTCAGGTTTTCCTGCTCTTACTGAAACCTTAACCCAGTCACCTACTTTTGCAGTTTGCTGTCTTCCTTTTCTGGTCTTACCATGAACAACTCCTGTTATTCTTACAATTCTTGCTCCAGAGTTATCTGCAACTACACAATTGCTTCCGATGTTTAATCCTCTTGTAACTCTTGCTGATATTGCCTTCATGCTACTAGTGCCTCCCTTAATTCAGGATTATTTGGAAATGCGCTAAATATATTCTCTTTGAACGCGGATAAAGAGAATTTTAGGGATATTCTTTGTTGAGAATTAGCTGATCTCTGAGATCCTAATGATTCTAATTCTTGACTCCCTTGCTTAGCGAAGTATGTGTTTGATGTATTAATAAACTCTTGAACAAATTCTGTGCTAGAACCATACAACCATCTTGCTAATGTTGGGACATTAATCCAAGGAGCAGACTTCTGTAAATCGCTCATTGTTTTTTTATCAAGAACTTGCCTATTACTTTGCATAACCTCAATAGTTGCAAAATATTTATTATTTAAATCTTCAAAAGTAATCATTTCTTGACCTCCTGAACATCTGCTGAACGAACTTTTTCTATAACTATTGAATGAATTATTTTACTTAGAGGTCTACATTCCTGAATCTTGATATAATCTCCTAGTTGAATTTGCATTCCTGCAGGAATTCTTGCATGCATTCTAGATCTTTTCATGTAGAATCTCTGATACTTTGGAACTCTTACTGTTCTTTGAAATTCAATAACTACTCTTGTTGGGAATTTCTTTGTTACTGTTCCTTCAAATATTCTTCCTCTTGTTTGAGATGGAAGTTCAAACTGGGTCTTTGCTTCAACTATTTTATTTTGTTTTTTGTCTTTCATGTTGTTAATCTGAAATTGATGAATTTGGGAATCCGAGGGAAACCAAAACGTTCTTTACGTTTTTTTTGTGATTTCCTTGGAGCTCGATTACTCCATCCTTTATTGTACCTCCACAGGCAAGCTTCTCCTTTAGAGACTTTGCCACGGATTTAAGGTCAACTGTCTTATCAAAGCCAGAGACAAGAGTTATTATCTTTCCATAACGTCTTGCAACTGTAGAGACCGTTATTTGCTGATCTCCCTTAGCAATTTCCTCAAATACTCCTGAATTTGTAGGTAGGCCAAATCTTGGATCGTTTTCAATCATTAGTTCTTTTTCGTATCCTCCTGTGTAGTTTTATTAATAGTTAATAGGCGAGCAATAGTCCTTCTTAACTCTTTTGGTTTAGATTTGCTTTTCATTGAAGTTACCTGTGCTTTTATTAATTCAAGCTTGAGATCTTTTAGCTTTGATTCTCTTTCCTGAGAAGTCATTGCTCTTATATCTTTAATCCTTAAAATTGCCATTATTTCTTGCTCCCTGATTTTTTCTTATTTTTCTTTGTTGATTCTTCTAAATCAAATGCTACTTTTTCTTCAAATGCAATTTCTCCTGCTTTTAATTTTGCGATAAGTGTTTCATCTACTATAATTCTGTCATGAATGTGTGCCTCTGGAGGAAGAATGCTCACTTTGATACCTGAGACTCCTGAAACATTGACTGCTTGAGCCATCGCTCTATCTACTACCTTTGAAGGCTCTCCTGTTTTCTTTAGATACCCTTGAGAGAATCTCCACGACTTAGCTCTTTCACTAGGAAGTCTTCCAGACAAAACAATCTCCGCTCCAAGGGCTCCTGCTTTCATTATTTCTTGAAGCATTTTGTATGCTACTACCTTAAACTTTAGCGCTCCTTGTCTTTCCATTGCAAGAGCTATTTCATCAGCAACAAGTTGGGCATCCAATCTAGGATCAATTATTTCTGCGATTTCAATATGAGGATTGTCTAACTTAAATCTTTTTTTCAAAACTCTTGTAAGTTCATCAATCTTTTCTCCTTTTCTTCCGATAACCATTCCAGGTCTTGATGTTGCAACAATTATTTTTTCACCGATTGGAGTATATTCTACAGAAACGCCTGAAATCTTTCCTTTACCTAGCTCATGCTTTATGTATTCTTTGACACCCAATTCTTCTTTCTTAAATCCTACAAATTTTTTTTCTTCCATTATGCTGCTAATGCCTCCTGCATTTCGGGATGATGAGCTAATCTTAAAACTATAAAATTCTCTTCTGCTCTTGCGTAAAATGGACATTGTTCTGCAAGGGAAGGAGAAACTGCAGGGATACCCTGTAATAAATGTGTTCTTGCAAATCCATGAATTAACTCTTGAGTTCTAGAATTTACTTCTCTGTAGCAGTAGACTGCGCCAGGATTATTTGAAACCCTTGCTGAGCCAAAATGAGTGCAATATAAACAATTCTTTTTTTCCATTTATTTTTTAATCTCCTTATTTTTTGATTTTACTTTTTTGACTAGTGGTTTAGTATTTTCAAATTCCTTTGCTTTCAATACGATATGTGCTCTCTTAAATCTGGCTCCTCCCCTTTTATGAGGTCTTGATGCCCAAGTAGCTGAAGCATAATAAATTCTAGTCTTATCAAGATCAAGACCATTAACTATAGAATTACCCTTTAGATTCTTTAAAAATTGTATGAAAAACTTTGAGGCATTAATAGGATATCTTCCAGACATTACTCCTAATTGGTGTCTATGAGGAATCTCTCCCTTGAAAGGAATTACTCTCTTAAATTTAAGAACTTCTTCTAATTGTGAAATTGCTAAGTCTATTGATTTGTTTTTTATGAATGAACAAATATACATACTGTGCTTCTTTGAAACAGAAGCACCATTGGCTATTGCAATTGCTTCTTCTTTTTTAACAATTGGTTTCTTAACTTCTTTGTTCTTCTCTGACTGATTATTCTCAGTTTTTTGCTCTGCAGTACTTTGAGAATGAGCGTTAATATTATCTTTTTTATCCTTTTCTTGCTCGTTCATTATTTCTTCTCTCCTGCTGAACTCTTGGTTGCACCAATTCCAGCTTTACCATGAACTACTTTTCCTCTTGATAACGAAAACTCTCCTAGTCTAGAACCAATCATATTGTGAGAAATATGTATATCATTAAAATTCTTTCCGTTATGAATTCCTATAGTCATGCCGACTAATCTAGGGACGATAACTATATCTCTTAAATGAGTTCTTATTTTCTTTTTATTTGCAACAGCTGTTTCACATCTCTTTACAAATCTTTCAATTATCTGAAAGTTTCTAAGAACTGAACGTCTACTTCTTGAAGGAAGGTATTTTGCTACTTCTCTAACCTCAAGTTTTTTTAATTCTTCAACATTCTGCCCTCTGTAAAATACTTCTTTAGATTTTACAATTACTTCTTGTGATTGCTGTGCCATTATTTATTAGCCCTCCCTGTTCTTCTTGGTCTAATGTGACCCACTCTCGCTCCTGCTGGAGCATTTCTCTTTGCGATCTTTGACTTTATTCTCTTTCCTCTACCTGATCCGAATGGATGATCTATAGCGTTCATCTTGACTGCAGAGGTTCTTGGCCAAAGTTTGTTTCTTGACTTCATTTTGTAAAACATTGCTCCTGCTTTAATGAATGGCTTAAGCTTCTTTCCATCGCCTGCAATAACTCCTACTGTTGCTCTGCAATCTCCTGCAAGAATTATTTCTCTTCTGTTTGCCATTTGAACTAAAACTTTATTATGTTCAAGTTGTTTCATAACTGTAGCAAAAGCTCCTGCTGTTCTTATCA
>JBBTAF010000002.1:0-4395 GCA_038044305.1 Nanobdellota archaeon | reverse complement strand
TACTTATTTTGGGGAATTTCCATTCAAATTCCATTGCTCTACTTGCCTCTGCATTTTCTTCCTTTGCCTTTTCCTCCTCAATCTCATTTTCAACTCTATCTCTATTTCTCCAAAAGGTTATTGCTCCAAACGCAACCGAAATTATAGTTAGTCTTACTATTCTTTCATCAATAAACTGCCAATGAAGGAACTGATTCAAAGCTATAAACACTAAAAAGATTAAAAAAACATAAGGAGAAAGTTCAAATAGCAAATCATATCCTCTTCCATGATTCTTTCCTAGTTTGTCGCCTAATATTATAAAAAATAGCCCAAACAACAAACCCAAAGCAAGAACAAAATCTGCATTAATTATAATATCAACATTTAGGATAGAAAAAAAAGATAATATCGATAATATAATTCCTATTAAAAATAGATTAAAACAAAATATTCTAAAAGAGGCATATAATTTATCTCGATTCATTTAATCATTGAGAAATTGATATTTTAATTCTGTTAGGATTGTTTTTACCAATAATCTTTATCTTAACTTCATCTCCGCTAGAAATAAAAGATATATTCTGCTTATATTTTAATAGTCCATAATCAAATCCAGCTTCATAAACACATCCAGCGTAATATGAATTATTTTCGTAATTATGTGGGCTCCACCCAAAAGAGAGATTTCTATCTAGGTTATAATTCCTCCAGATTCTTTCGTCTCCTATTCCTTTTCTTCCAGCAAACTCACCATCAACCCATAGTTCAATATATCCTTTAGAATCATTTTCAGTATTATAAACTGCAATTGCATTATGCGCTTCTCCAAAGAACGTTGAGTTAATTGGATAAGCAATAGAGGGAATAGTTCCAGTTTTATTGTCTAATCTTCCAACCATGAATTTAACCGAATTATTACTCTGCCATAATTCCCAGTTATAATGTCCAATTATTTGTTGATTTATTCCAATGGGATTTTCAGGCTTCCATTTTGCATAAATCACAAAACTTCCTTCTTCAAACATCTCGCTTGAATTAGGATAGTTTAATGTTTCATTATTAGATGCGTTAAAACATATAAATTTATTTTCAGAATCATATTTTGCAGTTCCATTCAATGGAAAAGGAATTCTCTTTGAAAAGTTCCAAAAATAATCTCCTTTTGAAAAATCATATGGCAAGTATTCAGTAAAATAGCTGTCATTTCCTTCTATACTAACATTAATAGAAGCATCTTTCAGCACAACTTTAGCATTAACCACAAGGTTAATTGCTCCATAATCATAAACATTGCTAAGATTGTTTATTTTGTTACCCTTCAAGTCAGTTAAATATGCATTATTAGAACTGCTAACAACATTTCCATTCTCACTGATATTAATCTCATAGCTAGAAGAATAACCAAAGGGAGTATAATTAATATAAACAAAAAATAATATTATTAAAATAGGAATAACAAATGCAAGAACTCTAAAACTATGATGAACTGCGTGATCCTTTAAATTATATTTTTCTTGAGAATTTATACTTTGCATAGGGTTATTACGTATAGGTTCATTTTCATTACTCTTTTTATCAATTTTTTCTACATTTTTAGAAATATTAGACCTACTTTTCTTTCTGTCTTTCCATTCTCTATACTTCTTATCATAGTCATCATATACCATTCAACACCAATTCCTAACCAATTTTAGCATTAAACATTAGTTAAAAAACGTTTGCTTTTCATACTTGTCCTAGAAGATAACGAAGAATAACTAACGTAAGTTATTACTTTATAGTGACATGATAAGAAAGATTTATAAAGTTTTAAGTCAGACACTTATATGAGTAATGATTCAAATAAACTAGAATATCTAAATGGAAATTATATTCCTATAGCAACAGATTTGATGTTCAATAATATTGATACATTAAGACAAATAGAAGGATATCTTGCTATTCGAGTGTCTAATATGATTAATCATGGAGTTCCAAGTTATCGTATTACTATCGGAACAGTTAATTCAAAAACAATACTTCAAGGAGAAAAGATTGGACTTGAAGGACGTGTTTTCAGAGAAGGAGTGGCTTCTCCTAAGTATATTCCAATTCCAAAAGTAACGACTTTTACAGGTGAGCAAATTTCAAATGAACAAATTCTTTTGGAGATAGCAAATAAAGAAAGAGACGCATTAAAAGCGAGAGGAGCAGACGTTTTTGTAATGTCAAGGAACTTGACAGAAAACCACACCTTTTAAGGTGTGGTCGTTCCTTGAGCATCCAAAGCACGAGCGCCTGTTTAAATCACGGCTCAAAAGCTGTGTGGCGCATCGTGCTTTTGATTATCAAAAATATAGTCAGTTTAATACCAGAAAGTCCTTCACGTTTTTAAACATCGAAGCAATCCTTATACTTTAGCATACTCTTAAATTTCCATCCTAAACTTATTGCACTCATATCTGTTTCAATTCCCAAATCTCCGTTTTTCTTTGCTTTCTTTATTATCTCACAGAAATTACGATTAGTCAGCTGTAAGATATACTTTGAATTTATTGATATAGTAATATCTGCCTCAACTTCAGAAGTAGTTGCTTTCTTAACCCCAGAATTCTTAAGTAGATATGAGTTTTCCCATTCTCTACTCCCAGACTTAAAATTATACCATCTCAAAAGAATAGATGAATCATCAGGCAAAGCTTTTATCATGCTGTTTTTTGATAACTGCGATTCAATGTTGGTGTAATTTATAGGAATCGCAGGAGCAGTTTTTGAAGAATTAGTATTAGAAACCACATTACCAGATATCTTTCCATGAAAAACTCCAGAAAAATACAGTCCCAACATAACAATCAATATTAATCCAATAAAAACTATAATAGACTTTACTTTTAGGCTATTTCTCATATCTCCAAGTTATAAACAAGATATAAAAATCTTAGCAACTATAAACTTTCAAGTCAGTTGCACTATAACTCAAAGAACAATTAGCAATGAGAGTATTAAAGTTAATATTTTGAGAAGGTTTTAATTTGGAAACAGAAAAACTATCTGCTAAAACATAATAAGGTATCTCAGGAAGGTTCGAATAATTTAGTATTCTTACTCCAGAATATCTGTCAACAAGGTTTCCATTCGAACTATTAAATGATATCTGATCATTTCCCCTTCCATCTAAACTAAACGGAATCACAAAATCAGGGTTTTTTACATACCATTTAACATCAAGAGAAAAGAATGAGATTAAAGTTGTATTTGATTTCAATTTTAAAAGTAAATCAGTAGGCAAGTTCTTGTAATCTGTATAAGGTGCACTTGCATCATTATAATTATAGTTTATGGGAGTTATTATATTAACATAATTTAATGGATAAAACAAGTTTGAAGGAACTATAAAAAGGATAAGCAAAGGAATTAATATTATCTTTCCATACTTATCATATAAAAATGCAATTAGAAGAGAAGAATACATCACGAGAGGAAATATAAAGAAATATTCATACCTTAAAGCAAACGTTTCTAATGAGAATACTCCAAATAACATTAAAAGAGAAGGAGTCAATATCAAGAAAGTAAGTTCTTTTTTCTTAAAGAAAGACCAAATACCTCCTAATACAAATAACACAACTAGATAATACCAATTCTTTAGATATGCGAGATAAGAAGACGCATAACTAACAGTATTTTCTACAGAATTAGAACTCAATCCTGCAATAGGCATAAAATTCCAAATTAAAAGAAAAACTGGAACAAACGACAAATACCATTTATTTCGATTATAAACTAATATATAAATTAAAAAGAAAGGAGCCAAAACTATTCCTGCAATATGCGTATCATAACATACTATTAGGATGATTAATCCCCAATACAGATATTTCACATTCTCTTTTGACTTATACAAAAAATAAATAGAAAGAAAGAACAACAACTGGAACATCTGATACATTCTTGCCTGTCTAGAGAAAAATACTTCTAGATAAAATACTGATAAAAAAAGAGCAAAGATTATTCCTCCAGATTTAGAATATTCTTTGCCTATATAATAACCAAAAAATATAGTCAAAATACCAAACAAAACACTAACTAATCTCACACTAAACTCATTAATGCCAAATATCATAAAAAATGATTGTATATAATGAAAAACAAATGCTCTTGTATCAATCATTCCAGATTCAAATCTAGGAACACCAGTGTTTAAAATTTGCTTTGCAGTTTCAGAAGAAATACTTTCGTCAACCCATAGAGGAGAATTGCCCAAGGAATACAGACGCAAAAATACTCCAAATAAAATTATCAAACTTAAAAGAATTATCTCCTTATTTTTTAAAATATCTTCGATAAGCTTATTTTTCATCTTTATCTAAAGATATACTTTCTTAAAAAGTTTATGTTTCAAAAACTGCTAGAAAGTAGCAGTTTTACGTTGTT
>JBBTAF010000001.1:17570-34527 GCA_038044305.1 Nanobdellota archaeon | reverse complement strand
AAGTTACATTACCATTTGATTTTAAGACACAAATACTATTTCTAGCAGATATCTGAATGGCGTCTCCGCCAGTATATGTATAATTACTATCTTTGAAGCATGAAACATCTCCTCTTGATTTTAAAACGCAATAAAAATTATATCCTACCGAAACTTGAATGGCATCGCCACCTGTGTAACTAGGAAGACCGTAACCATAACATTTAACATTACCATTTGATTTTAAGACACAAGCTTGACCATAACCTCTAACACCAACAGAACACTGGATGGCGTCTCCGCCAGTGTAGCTAAAAAACTCTCCTTCCACTGAACCATTTAATTTAATAAAACAATAGCTAGACCGCGCTCCAACAAATTCGGAATTGTACTTAAGACCATTTCCAGAAGAAATAATACTACCAGAAGAATTGTATAACAAATAAGTAATATTTTTAAAATTAGATGAATTAATATTTGTGCTTAAGAAAAAACCAGATTTATCCAAAATGCTATTATTCTGATAAGTTGGGCTGATATACTGAACAGATATAGGCGAAGTAGCATCAACTTCAAAAGAAACATTCAAACTATTATTGAACATGCCATCATCCGCTCTAACATAAAATCTCACGCCATATATTCCATCGCTAAGAGAGAGATTTGTTATACTGAATCCTGTTGCAGAAGCATTTGACAACATAGTATAATTAGTTATTCCATTATCCAAAGTATAATTTACTGAAACATTTCTATTAGTTGAAACATTAAAAGATTGAAAAGAAGTATAATACTTCCTATTCTCAATAGGCGAAATCGCACTAATTTCCAGTGAGTTGCCTATAAGTCCTCTTATCAGTGCAGTTTCACTTCTATTTCCAGAACTATCAACAGAATAAGCTTTAAAAGTATGATTTCCCAATGAAAGATTATCAAAAGAATTATAATAATTATTGGCAGAAGCATTAAATAATGAAAGTATTTCAGAAGGCATCAAAGTTCTATTAAATATTAAAGTTTCGTCTAAATTATATTCATTCCAGCTATCTGGTCTTACTCCTCCAATATAAACTTTAGAACCTACACTAGTCGGAATAACTAAATTTTGTGATAGAGTAGCAACGCCATTTCTATAATATGTGAAATTACTTCCATTATATGTAAACGCTACATGTGTCCAGATATTATAAGGAAAATTAGAACTAGAACCCAAACCCGCAATCATATCAAAATTATGATTTGTCAATACAACTTCATAAGGTATATTGTTCTCTTTAACAGATATCCAAAAAGATGAATCATAACTTCCAGAACCATCTAAATAAATAAGATTATACTGTTCTCCTACAGTTTTAATCCACATACTTAAAGTCCAATTCTTCATACTTGATAATTTAAGAGAAGAAGGTAAAGAAATTCCTGCAGAAGTCGCAAAAGAAGGAAAATTAAAAGAAGAGTTATACGCTCCTGATGGATTTTGCACAGCGCCTCCTTTCTTGCTTCCATTATATCTATAATTACTCAAATCGAGAGGATCGCCTGATGCATTTAAATCGTCCATTCTCATCCATAATAAAAGAGAATTATCAAAGTCCAAAAAAGTATAATGGTCAAAGTTACTGTGACTAGAAATATTAACAGTTATAGAACTACTAGATTGAGCAAATCCATTTATTGGACTAGGATACACAAAACTAACATTCAATTCATTTGAACCATCCAAAAGCCCATAATCTCCCAAAAGATAAGAATATGTTTTGGAAGAATTATCTATTTCTTCAGAGAAATTTTCAACGGCACTCTCATTTGAAGTAATATCTGTTTCTTGAGAAACATTTTCCATCAAATCACTGGAATTCTGACCTTCTACTTGTAGCTCTTGCAATACTAACCCTGTAATTCCCTTTCCACTTATAATCAAACCGCTAATTGCATTTACGCCAGCACTAGAAAAATTAAATAAGTTATTCAAAGAATAAAAAGATAATAAAAAGTATATTCCTATTAGCAATAATATCAAAAAAATACTCAAAAACATAACAATTTCATTATTTCTCTCCTTTCCTTTTATCCTTCTCTTTTTATTCATTTTATCAAAAATCTTCCTATAACAACAATGAAATTTATACTTTATAATCATTATTATATCAATTTTTATAAACTACCTTGAATAACCAACACTACCCGCAGGTGGACGATAAATAGGTCCTGAATTAACTAATCCAGAAACTCCCACAGGAGTTTTATTCTCTCCTTCCTTGTTTTTCTTCAATAGAGAAAAGATAGTTCCTCCTACTACTAATATACCAATTATCAAAGCCCCAATCACAACCCAAAAGATAATGTTCTTGCCATTGTCTCCTTCACCGCTACTAGAACTAATTGGAAGAATACAGGTTCCATTGACTAAAATTCTTGGAGGAGAACATCCCGTAGCATTTGGAAATACACAAACCCCATTGACTAAAATTCTTGGAAGAGGACAGTCAGTAGAAGGTAAAACGCACGTTCCATTGGCAAGAACCATAGGCAAGACACACCCTCCTCCAACATTATTTTCCCCACCTAAAACTACACTACTGCCATTAACATACTCTCTAGCACTTGAATGAGTTAATCCTGTAACAACAAAATAAGACTTATTATCAATAGCTTGTGAATTACATGTATATCCTCCATGATTCGAATTGTCACACTGAATAACATATTCCGAACTAGAATCACAATTTGCACTAATTGTGCCACTACTACTATTTCTCACACAAACAAGATTAGAATTAGAATTCTTACGCTCCAATCTTACAGTCTTCTCAACTTCAAGTCCATTAACTTCTATGTAACCTAAAGAATCTCCAGAACTCTGAATTGTTATTCTAATTCTATTTAAATCAAGTTTATTTGAATCATTAAAATTAAAGTTAAATTCTACTCTACTAACATTTCCTTCTTTTAATTCAACAAACAAATCAGAATTATTGTACTTTACAGAATCATTAAACCTTTGGTCATCAATAATCAAATTAAAAGATTTAGATGAAATAATACTTCCTTCATTTCCAATAATATTATTACCATTATAATCACAAGATTCACTCAGGTTAGCAGGAGGACTCACATTATTACAACTCGTTCCATTTTGAACAAAATATCCTATTTTCTGCTCTCCAGATAAACATCCAGTCCAAATAGAAGTCCAATTAGCAACACAATATACACAGGATTGAGTACTATAATTAGTAGCAAAAGGAAAAGCATCACAAGTAGTTCCATTCTGAATTTGGTATACTTGCTGAATATTGCTACTATTACAAAAAGTAATAACAGTTTGCCAAGTAGGAAGGCAAGGAGAATAATTTCTACACAAAGGATTCCAAACAGGAAGATTTGAAACTGAAACATTTACATTATGACAATTAACAAAATGTAATTTCCCAGATTCTAAATAAAAATCATTCATCTGATCAGATGAATCAAAAGGAGTAAAGTTGCTATCAATAGAAAAGTAATTTTTAGACGGATTATTTCCTTCAGGAGATATAACAGTACTACAATTCCTATATCCATAATCATTCAATTCACTCAAAATAGTAGAAGCATTGTATCTATATCCATTGAAGCATAAAGGCAAAAATGTCTCAAGAGCGTTCCATCCATTTGATAAATCAAACATTGCTCTAGTAAGATTTAAAGAAGAAACATTAAATCCATCAAAAGTTAAATTGAAATAATTAGTAGAATTAAATATAACTCCTCCATTAAAGCTATACTCATAAATACTCTGAGTGATATTTATCATTTGAAAAGATCCATTAAACAATAAAACCTTTCCAGTAAAATTATTTAAGTTTAATATAAAATCAGTCAATAAACCTGTTGTAGAGATACTAGGATAAATTGGAAAAGTAATATAATTAAGCCCAGGGTATAAAGAAATATTAACAAGTTTTTCTCCAGATAAACATCCACTTCCGTTCCAATTGCAAGTATGATTTCCATTAAAAGTATCATTATACACAAACGGAGAATATCTAATTTTCCCAAACAAACCTTCTACAAAAGAAAATCCCTGAAAGTGATAAAACAGAAACAATCCTAATACAACAAAAAAAATTAAAAGTAGAAAACACAAAAACAAAATCCCTCTCTCATTAATTTTCTTTCCAGCATTCCCTCTCTTTCTCATTCACACAACAAACAAAGATATTATTTAAACTTAATTCCAGACTGATATATAAATCAAACTTCCTTCTTTTGTGCTTCTTTAATATTCTTATTGAGCTTAACCATACTTTCTTCTAGTTGCTGTTTATTTTTTGTTCCAGTACATACAAGCTTACCATTGCTAAAAAGCAAAAACGTAGCAGTAGGTTCATCTAGTTTATATACAAGACCGGGAAACTGTTCTGGCTCATACTCCGTATTTTCCAATTGCAAAGCAAGAATATTCAAATTCAAAGTCATATCTATACTTCCAGAAGCCACAATATTCTGAACAGTAATCTTTGGAACATCCGTAACCTTAACTCCTATTTTAGCTATCTGTTTTATAACTGCCTTTATTACTTCCTTAACCTGCGCTACGCTTTTAGTTCCAGTACACACAAGATTTCCAGAAGAAAATACTAAAACTGCAGACTTTGGTTTATCAATTCTCAATACCAAACCGGGAAACTGTTCTGGATTATACTCAGTATTACTTTGTGTTCTTGCAAGTTTAGTCAAAGAAACTTCCTTTCCCAAAGAAGTAGTAGCTACGATGTTTTGTACTTTCAAATCAGACTTAGCCATGCTATTTATAAATAAAAACCCTTTATAAAGCTTTAGTTTTAATCGTCGATTATCTCAGACTTTGACCCACTTCACTTTTAATCTCTTCTAAATTAATAATATCATCCACTCGTCTATCTGGTCTATATCTTAAAATTCTAGGAAATCTTAACGCATACCCTGAGCTATAGCTAGGACTTCCTTGAATATTTTGATATGCTACAGAAACAACTATTGAAGGTTTAATTTTAACATAATTCTCTTTTTTTTCTTCCACTAAAGGTTTTAGTAAATTAGTCATTTGTTCAAAAGAAAATCCCTCAGAATCTTTTTCTTTGAGCCCAGTGGAAACTTTTCCAACTTCCAAAAACTCTCCTTCATTTATACAAGCAACTATATAACTTGTAAACCACCCTGCTCTTTTTCCAGTTCCATATTCTGCTCCAACAATTACTAAATCCATTTCATTAACATCTGGTTTCATTTTTACCATAAATCCAACTTTTCTTCCTTGTTTATATGGTGCATCTATTTTTTTTATCATTATCCCTTCCTCACCTATCTTTAATGCATTTTCATAGAACATTTCAGCTTCACTATCATTTTCGGTAACAATTTGTACTGCAGGCCTAATGACTTTCTTCTTTTCCTTAACAATCTTTTCAACAAACTTTCTTCTTTGAATAAAAGGCAAATTAATAATGCTCTCTCCATCTAAATATAAACAATCAAATACATTTATTTCCACAGGTAATTCCTTAATTAGTTTATCAATGTCATACTTTCTCTTTATTCTTTGACTTATAGACTCAAAAGGAAGATAATTTCCAGTTTTATTATCATATCCTACAATCTCACTATCCAAAATGAAACTCCTTCCCATAACATTCTCCTTAATCGCATTTACAACATCTGGAAACTGGTTTGTAACATTCTCTAACTTTCTAGTAAAAAGAATAATCTTTCCATTTGAAGTTTTATTTATCAAGACTCTAAATCCATCGTATTTATGTTCTATTGCAGCAGGTCTTCCACAAACTTCAAAAGCCTCTTTAATGCTTGTTACCTTAACTGCAAGCATTACATTTACAGGTCTTCCTGGCTCAAGTCCTATTTTTTCAAGATTGTTATTAACACAAGCATGAAAAATCAATGCGAAATCATTAGATAAATCATAAGCCTCCTGAATTTTCTCAGGCTCAATTCCAAATGCTTCTCCAAATGCACTTATTATAGTCGAACTAGAAATACCAATTCTCAAATCAGAAAGCAGAGTTCTTACAATATATTTTGCTTCTAAAGGAGTAGAATTACTTAATAACTCGGAAACATATCCTATTTTTCTATCCACTGCGCCCTTACCTTCACATTCAATTAACTTCCTAAAATTTTCAAATACTTTTCCAACTTCCAACTTAGAACTAAATAACAAACTTTGTTTATTCTTTTGAGCAAATTCTTGAATTACTTCTCCCAAATCTCCTATTTTATTCATTTTTGTAAATATCTTTTCATAAGAAATACCATATACTGAAGAGATAATCTTAATAACAAGTTGAGTTGAAATACCGCTCTCTCTAGTATCATAGTCTGGTAAAGTTCTTCCCATTAATAGATAGATCCACTCTTCCTTTCCTTCCTCTTTCAACTTTTTCAAAAACCCGCTCAAAATAGTCGCCTTTTCAAGTCTCTTTGTTGTTGCGCCCAACTTCTCATACAAACTAACAAATTCTATATACCTCATTTTAACAACCACTTCCAAGCAGGAATTAATTTAATTGTCCTATTTTCAATAGTAAATTCATCTTCCTGATTGAAAGTAATAATAGTTCCTTCCATAAGATTAAATTTATTCATAGCTTCGAGCAAACCACTAACTTCCCTTTCTTTACTATCTCCATTGACTTCATAACAAACTTGAAATGCATGAATAATATTTAAACCATCTTTAACTAAAAAATCACATTCAGCATTGCCTTGAAAATAAAAAATATCTTTATACTTTCTTCTTAAATTTAAAAAAACCATATTCTCAAGTAATCTACCCCTATCATCAAAAAAGGAATTTGAATTCTTTATAGCAAATCCATTATCTATTGCATAAACTTTCTTGGGATTAACAAGGCTCTTTTTTAAAGAATAATCAAACATTGGAATAGAAAATAACATATAAGTATCTTCAAAATATGACATAAATGAAATTACACTATTAATTGAAGCAAATTTAAAATTATTTTTCAAAGAGTTATAACTAAACTTTTTTCCAATATTAGTTAAAAGATAAACTGCTAAATCTTTTAATGCCTTCTGATTACGAACATTATATCTTGATGTAATATCTCTAGCAATTACGTCCTTCAAAAGTTCTTGAAGAATATCTGGTCTTTTTAAAGTAAGATACTCAGGAAATCCTCCTTCGTTAAGATATCTTTCAAAAGAATCAATTCCTTCTTTTTCATTATTTATTTTAAGAAATTCTCTAAAAGAAAAAGGAAAAATTTCATGATTTAAATGTCTTCCAGTCAACTTAGTACCTAACTCCTTACTAAGAAGTGAAGCATTTGAACCAGTAATTATAACATGTTTTTTTATATCAACTAATCTCCTAACAAATAACTCCCACTTAGGTATATTTTGTATCTCATCAAAAAAATAATAATCACTATTTCCATAATCTTCATGAAATATTCCTTCTAACTTTTCAAAATCATCTACATCAAAATTAGTAGCTCTTGAATCTTCAAAATTAAAGTAATAAAAATTATTAGTTTTTTTCATAAGTTGTCTAAGAAGAGTGCTTTTCCCACACCTTCTTATGCCCGACAGGATAACTGCAAAAAACACATCAATATCTATTTCTTTAAATCCTTCTCTAAGTATTCCTTTCTCAAACATCTTCAGTTCCTCTCTTTGAAGTTTTACCACTCTTCTCAAACTTTCTTTATCTATCATAATAAGAGTATATGTTATATATTTATAAAGATTTGCATTGCTAATGCATACTAATATGCATTGCTAATGCATACTTTAAACAATACTCTTCAACAGTATCATCTTTATAACCCAACTAATTAATCTAATTACCTACAAATTCATTACACCACAAAAGCTAATAACCACACGACTTATACCACCAAGTATTCACAGTATCAAGATCTTTCAAATCTACAAATCCGCTCTTATCCGTATCTGCTCCATTACACCAATTGTTAGAAACAGATGTATTCGTCTGATTAACACTGATACATGCTCCATCTAAGCATCCATCTGGGCAAGTGTTCGGAAGAGCCATAAACATTTCACCAAGACAATACCCCTCAACTAAATAGTCACTATAATTACTTTTACAATAATCAGTATGAATTATTGTCCCATTACTCCAAATGCTCCCTTTAACAAAATAATCCCTGCCCCAATTGGTGCCCCAATCGGTATCAGCACATTCACCAAGTATGTTAAAAATTCTATATAGAAAATCATTTCCATGCAGTGTAACTGACTTAATATTCCCCATTATATCTACCCTATCCACTATCAATATCAAGGTACCCAAACTAATAGTATCTCCCGAACCTTTTTGACCCTTTGAAACCCAGTTACCTCCCTCATAATACTCAAACTCTGTCTTGTTAATTGGATCCCCCACGGTAGTGAACATATTCATTCTTATATTATAGCTTTCAACAACTCCTGTAGAGGTATTATGCGTTATCAAGATCGATCTATCTCCTCCAGTATAATTATACGTAAAAGATTTAGTACAATTCTGAGTAACCATACTACTACCAATAATTGTACCACAAGTCGTATTAAAAGATACAGTCTGACCAGTTTGATTAAACAACCCCTTTTGATAATTATAAATTTCCAAAACATCCGAACTTGAAATAGCCTTATTATATATTAATACTTCATCAATTCCTCCAGTATAATACTTTGTCCATCCTCCAGTCAAATTATACATTCCTATCTTCAATGGAGACACCGAAGTGCCCAAACCATAAACCGCAGATGTCTTAATTAACGTTCCATTAAGATACACTCTAGCAGTCGTTCCATCATAGGTCACAGCAAAATGTTGCCAAACATTTGATCTAGGACTAGAAGAAGAGAAAACATCTTTACCAAGCCCTAAAAAGGATAATTTACTAGACCATGAACCTAATAGATTCAAAGAACCTGTTGTCCTCGCATCTCCCCAATATAAGAAAGGGATACTGCCTGACACAGGAAGATTCCAAGCAGAAGGTACATAAGGATTTAACCATAAAGAAACAGTTCTAGGAGAATTTCCAGTAATATTAATATTATAATCAGAATATAAATACCCGTTTCCCATAAGAGCAAGATAATTACCATGCCCAGTAGATAAATAAGTAAAAGTAGAAGAATTAGAATACCTCAGATTATTATTCCTTCCAGAAGCATCTAATAAATCACCATCAAAGTTGTAATATGCAACAACCCCTGAAGAACTATCAGAAGGACTCAAACTAACATCATGACTAAACCATGTAAAAGGATTCCACCAAACCGCAGAAACAAAACTAATAAATAAAACAAGTCCTAAAAAAAGAACAAAAATTTTCCCAATCCCCTTCTTCATGATAACTACAAACTATATATATATATATATATATATATATATAAATCTTTGCCCGATTTTGGGATTGGGACAGGATTAATTAGTCATTATGTTCTTCATTGTAGAAATTAAAGATTTCTAATATATATATATATATATTTTTAGTGCTTCCTAGGTAAAGAATAAATTTCTGTTTTACCTTACCTATTCTATCCAATTTTCCTTCTACAACATAATAGTAAGTTTTTCATTTAATCTTTTTGTTTCTTACATATGCCATCACAAAATCTATAGGTACGATCTGTTCGAACCATCATAAACTACTCCTGTCCCACACCCTCAAATCCACCCCTTTTTCCTTATTCCAGAATTAACAATCTCAAACTCAAGACTTTTCTCCTTCAAACTCCTATGCTTTCTCAAATGCGCAACTCTCCCCCCTCGCTCATTTACCAATTCAATATGACATTTACTCCAATACTTTAAAATATCTCCTCCGACCATCTTATTTTCATCTTCCCAATTATAAACTTGATTTGTTATTATTACAGGTATTTCCCTCTTCCTAGAAATTTCGGCAAGAGTTCTCATCTGTTTAACCAATTCAGAATTTATCTTTTGCATTGCCTCCTTACTTTTTTCCCTTGCATCAGCGCTTTCCAATCTATAAAGAATAGTCATCCCATCAACAACAATAAGACTAATTTCATCTTTAAGATACTCTAATAATTTTTCAAAATCCCTTTTTTGCTCAGAAAAAGAAGTTGGTTTAAGAAGAAAAATATTTTTTAAAACATCATGATAATCAACTATTGAGTTCCCGTTTTGAGAACTCTCACATAACTGCTTAACTCTTTCAACAGAAAATCCCCCTTCGGTGTCCATAAAAACTACCTTATTTCCTTTTTTAACTTGACTAACTGCAGCAAGCAAACAAAAATTAGTCTTTCCTGTACCAGAAGCACCATATAACACAGTCAAAACATCAGTCTCATAACCTCCAAAAAGCCATTTATTCAAATCCCACGAGCCTGCAGATATTTTAGTCACAGAAAGGCTCCTCCTTCGAGTTTTGAACTCCTAGAAACTTTTGTTAAAAGTTTGTAGCCGGCAGATATTTTAGTCATAACCAGAAAGAACTTTCAGTATATTTAAAATAGATTATAAACAATCACTTCTTTCTTTTCTTACTCGGTCTTGACATCTCTGCGTCACAAGAACCACCACAAGCGCCACAGCACATAGAACACTTTCTACAACACCAATCATGAACTAGCAGAACAATTGCTCCCACAAAAATCAACCACTTACTAGTTGAATATCCTATCAAACTCGGCCAAATAGCTAGTACTGCAATAACAATCGCAATAACACTCTTCATTAATTTACATCCCATTTCAACACCTCCAAAGAATAAAGACAAAAACCCTTAATAAATCTAATTATTTCTATTTAAAAACTATTCTATTGAATTAGTAATTTTTCGCGCGCGCCTTCGGCACAAACGAAATCCACCCGACCACCAGAGCCGGAATCACCGAAATCGACCCAGCCAGCATACCGATTGCCATCCCCGCCACGATCAACCCTACGGGCACCTGTTTTATTAGTGTGGAAATTATTATCTCTTAAAAACGATTCTGCTTCTTCTCCCTGAATTAATTCTTTTGGTTCATCAGCGAAAAATATCTCTAATCCTTGGGCATTGTTTGCATTTCTCAATCTTAAATCGTTAAATGAAGCCAAAAATGGAAGTTGATATCCTCTTTCCATTAGGACTTTTGCAACATTAGCATTTGGATTTCCTTCTAAATAGACTGCAACGCCCCAGTCTCTGTAAACTCCATTTGCTAATCTTTCTGCTTTGTCTAAAGCAATTCCATCTCTTATTGTTGGAAGTCCCTTGCCTTTTTCTGCTAGAATTGAATTTGCTAAAATAGCAAGATACGTTGAACTTCCTTCAATCATTTTTGATTCTGAATTATATTCAAAATGTCCTTGTAATCCATTAGCATTTTCAAACTCAGATTTTATTCTTCCTTTTACTTCTCTTACTAATTCTTCTGCATCTTTTCCTGAAAAAGGCTCTGCATATCTAAAAGTTCCTTCTTTAGTTCCTTTTCCCAATTCCACTCTATCTACTTGACCCATCTTTTTTATCAACAAGAAGTATTCATAAACTTTTCTATAAAAATGTCACACAAATAGGTAGTGAATAACCCTCTATTTCTTAATCTCAGAAACTAAAGCAGTGCAATCTTTTTTTATAGCATTAACTGCATCTACAACAGACCTAGAAACATTTGAAGACTTTATTTTCATGACTATTGGTTTAGAAGGATGTTCTTTTCTCCAAGCTGCAAAATCAACATCCTGTTTATTCAAATATACTCTCAGAACTTCTGCAACAGTAATATTATCAATTTGCAAGTCTGCCTCATCCTTTTCAAGCTTCAAAACATTAATCTGCATAAAACATTCCCACAAAAGTGATTTATAAACCTTTTCATAAATCAGATTAACATAATTTATTCATAAACCCTTCTTTCATAATGTTTATAAAGTATTACTCAGGTAATACAATATGAAAAACAATGAAATGGAAATGGTTCCAACCAAAATGACTAAAAGAATAATAACTGAAATGGAAGAATTAGTCAAACAAGGATGGTATGCTAACAAATCAGAGTTAATTCGTAATGCCGTCCGCGAACTAATAAAAAAACAAAAAGTGACTCAGCTTCAATCTGCAATAAAAGAAGACATAGAATGGGGGCTCTATGGAAGCTAATGCGATTTCAAATACTGGTCCAATAATTCATCTATCAGAAATAAATCTCACAGAAACATTAAAGATTTTCAAAACTATAACAATACCTCTAGAAGTATCCAAAGAAATAAAAAAACATAATATCCCCATACCTAAAAATATAAAAATAATTTCAATTGACGCCCAATCAAAAAATATAGTGAACCTACTAACTAATCAGTATAATCTAGATATGGGCGAATCAGAGGCGATAGCTCTAACAATCCAAACAAATTCAGATTATTTTTTAACAGATGACCTTGATGCTAGAATAACTGCAAAAGTTTATAACTTAAAAGTACACGGAACAATAGGAATTATTCTTAGAGCATTTAAAGAAAAAATAATAAATAAAGAACTAGCTATAACTAAAATAAAAGAAATGCATAGCCAATCTTCACTTTTCATAACAAATGACTTAATAGAAGAAGCAATAAAAGCAATTCAAAATTATAAAAACTCAAATTAGAATTATTCAAATAATATTCATTATCCTTTCTCTATAATTTCAAGCAGGATTAAATCAAAACTTACATTCCATACCTAACAAAAACTATTAATCTTATATAATTTATACCGAATCATCAATTTCAATGTCTTCATCTGAAACCAAATCCTTAGAAACACCTTCTTTCCCAGATTCACTCTTTTCTCTATCTTTCTCATTCAATCTCGACCCAAAAGATTTAGAACCTAAAGCATTCTGTAAAGCTGAGCCAGAAAGACTTTTATCTTTCCTCAAATTAATTCGATAGTAATTCTCAACTTTACCTATAAGAACATAATCTTCCTTAGTTAAAACTCCGTGTTCAAACATCTTCAAATCGTTCTCATTCACTCCTATAGCATCAGCAACCTGCTTTCTCGAAAGTCCTCTAGATTTTCTCAATTTTACAAGATCCCAATGAAAATTATCCTTCAACTCATTTATTATCCCTCTGTCTCCCTTCAGTGGCCTTCTAAATTCCTCAAATCTCAAAAGTCCTTTTTTTTCTCTAGAAGATATAGGTTGAGCCTGAGGCTTATCGGAAGGAGTTTTATGAACTTCAGGACTATACCTCCTTATAATAGGTAATCCCTCACTTTGAGCATAACTCTCAGAAACTTTTACGATTCTACCGTCATCAATGACATCAACCCATCCCTCTCCCTTATTATTACTCATTTAAACCAAAGAAAATCATCCTTTTTATTGTTTATTGTGATTAATAACATGGATAACTGAATTATTTAGATGACGCTGTTTTGGGCAGTTAGCCATTAGAGAACTAAGTACAAAATGTAATCTAATCTACATAGTTCTCGATATCCTATCTTCCAACATAACTCTCAATTTCTTCAGCAGAATGAAATCCATATAAAACAGTTTTTTCATTTATTAATACAGCAGGAAGTTGAGTAACATTATAAGATTCCATTTGTAAATTAACTGAATCAAGATTGAAATCTCCAGCAATAGGAATCAAAATCATTTTATTTCCAAACCTTTCCTTTACTTCCTTTAGAACATTAGATATAATTTTCTGTTCAGAAACTGCCTTATTCGTTCTTGGATCGCCATAATAAAAATAAACAACCGTATCAAATGGATAACCGCATTTAGATTTCAACTGTAAAGTATTAAGCCAAAGCTCAGTTCTTAATAAAGTATGTCTCTGCTTTTCAAGAATCAAATCATCTGTTATTTGATTAGCTCCTTCCGCTCTCTCTAAATCTATAGCACTGCTATAAACCTGATCCGCAAACTCAAAATTATGTTTCACAGCTAGATCACAAGTACTTGCAGTCATAGTCTGAAAATAATAGCTCTGTAACTTAAAATCAAGTCCTTGAATTTCGTAAGTCTTGTAATTATTTATAATATTATTAGTTCTAGAGGATTCTATATATAACCCTAAAGCGAAGGCTATTATAAAAATGCTTGCAGCCATAAGAAAAGCTTCTAAAAACACATTAAATCTGCTTTGAATTATTTTGTGTACCATCTTAAGTCTCCTCTGACCATTTTATAAATAGCCAAAACTAACGGAATTACATAAAATGCTCTATATATAAATGAATATGCTAGTATACTAAATATTCCTTTTTTACCTGTCTCAGAATTTTTAAATCCTACTTTATAATACCAAATACCACAAACTAAAAAAATTACTGCAAAAATAAAAAGTAGGGAAATACTAAAATTAAAATCTGCATACTTAAATAATGAATAACCTGAAAAAGCATAGTACAAAGAATATAAGTGATAACTTCCCGTAATCCATATTGATCTAATAACTAGAAAAAGGCCAATTAGCGCTAAAATAAAAGAAGTAGTTACGTATGGGATAACAAAACGACCAAAGATATAATTAGGACTGTTGATAATAGACTTCCAATACTTCCAAATTGTTTGTATTCCTCCTAAATTCCAACGTATTCTTTGTTTAACCCAAACTGTAAATTTTTCAGGCACAGTAGTATAGACTATAGCTGAATATGACATTCTAGTTTTATACCCTCTACTAAGAATATTCCAAGTAACTTCTATATCTTCGGTTAGATTTTTCTTATCAAAACCCCCAATTTCCAAAAGAACATCCTTTCTATAAACACTAATAGGACCATTTGTAACATAAACCGAATCAATAAAATCTAATAATTTTCTAGTCCAAGCTATAATTGAATAGTCCATTACTTGAAATTTAGTCAGCCAATTTTCTTTATTTTTTACTAAAACTCTTGAAGTAACTGCTGCAACACCTACTTCATCAAAATAACCTATCATTTTTAATAAAGCGTCTTTATTAGGATAAGAATCAGCATCAACAACTGCAATCAATTCTCCTTTAGCCCTTTTTATGCCTACATTAACAGAATCGGCTTTGCCTGAGTTTTTCTTATGAATTAATTTTATTGCTGAATATTTCTCTGCAAATTTCTTTGCAATTTCAAGAGTTTTGTCTGTACTCTCATCATCTACTACAATAATCTCTTTTTTTCCAGCAGGATACTCTAAATTAATCAAAGCATTCAAAGTCGCAGCAATATTATTTTCTTCATTATATGCTGGAACAATAATAGAAACAGATGGAATTATTTTTGGTTTAGGATAAGAGTATAGTTTGTCTTTATTTCGATAGTGTAAAATCATAAATATAAATAAAAAAAACAATCCAAAAAAAAACATAACTAAATAAAAAGCAGTAAAAAAATTCATTCTGTTACTCTCCAGATCCTTTTTCCTCTACTTTTCCCATCTCTAATAATTCTTCTTGTCCACTTAAACTAAAATAATCATGAAAGTTCTCAGTAAGAGTCAAATCAGAAGTATGCCCCATTTTCTTTTTATTAATTAAACCCATATCAACAAACTTCTTTATGTGATCATATGCCTTGTTTCCCCTAATTTTAACTAAAATAGACTGCTTCATTGGTTGTTTATATGCAATAATAGCTAAAGTCTCCTGTTCTGCCTTGCTAAATTCAGAACTTCCTGTAGCCAACTTGTTTACCATCCAGCTATAATCTGAAGCAACATCCATTTTCCACATCTGATTCTGCTGAACTAATCGAAAACCTGTTTTTTTATAAACATCCTGTAAATCAGCAAGAGTTTTTTTAAGAAGCAGAGGATTTACATCAGTCAAAGCCACTAACTCCTGAACACTCATATACTTTCCAGCTAAAAATAATGCAGCCTCTACTTTTCTCCTACTTTCAGCCTCAAGCTCATCATCAATCTCTTCAAGTTCCTTACTACTCAAATCCATAATCTCTTCATGAATATCGGATTTAAAAACTATATGATAAAGCACACTTGCTTTTTTCTATGCTTAAATTTTTAACCAAATTAAAAGACTTTCTATAATTGCTGCTAATACTAACAAAGGAACAACAATCAAAATAAAAGTCAAAATTGCTTGCCTAGTTTCATAAACAAAAACTTCTTTTTTATTCTTAGTGAATACAAACATACCAAGACGAACTCCAATTCCTAACGAAATAAAAACAGCAGGTAATTCAAATATTCCATGAGGTAAAATTTTCCAGAATTCTAAATATCCTGCTTTAACCCCTACCATTTGAAAAACATACCCCAAAATAACACCATTACTCAAAGCATTCAAAATTGGTAATATCCCTAACACTAAACCTCCTAACATTCCAAATAAAGCAGCCCTTAAATTATTAACAAATATCCAAACAAAAAGTTCAAACAAACTTAAGCCTTTAGTTCTCTCAACCATTTGTTTAAGAGTGCTAATTAAAAAATCCAAATTAGAATGAAAAATAAATCCAAAAACTCCTGCTATAAAAAAAATAGATATAATGAAATAAATATACTTCCTGCTCTCAACAATATAATTCCAACTTTCAAAATATCTCTTTTTAATCTCCATTCGTAAAGTAAGAGTTAGTAGTTTAAAAAAGCTAGTAAATTTATCTAGTGAACATTCTCTCCAAAAAAGCAACTTTCTTTGGATACTTTAATCTCAAAGCAATTCCATACACCAATCCCATAATCAACCCACCAAGATGTGCAGTATTTCCTATTGGCAAAGAAACAAAAAAGCTTATTACTACCAAAGGAACAATAGCTACAATAGGTGCAACCCACAAAGGCAAAGCTACCGGAACTGATAACCTTCTAAATCTCTGATTTCTTGAAAACATCGCAAATATACTCAAAAACATAAGTAGTGTAAAAACAATACTTATTGCTTCAGCAATTCCAGAAGGTAACATAGGAGTAAGAATAACCTCTAATATAATAAGAATAATCGGCCCAGAAACAAGATAAACCCTATATTTAGGAATCAGTACGGCAAGTAATC
>JBBTAF010000001.1:0-17560 GCA_038044305.1 Nanobdellota archaeon | reverse complement strand
CAGAAGCTCCTGCTGCGAAATCTCCAACTCCTCCAAACACACTTGACAATCCAACTAAATTACCGAACCATGCTCCAAATACAAAAAACAATGCTCCAACAATTCCAGCTAAAAAATAAACATGTAAAAATCGCTTCCTACCGATAATTTGTTCACTTAGATTTCCGAGAAAAAATAAAGATATCATGTTCACAAATAAATGAAAGAATCCTTGATGCATAAACATACTAGTAAATAAAGTCCAAAGATAACCAGAAAATAAAAAGTTCTGAGCATTTATCTCGATAAATTTCAAATAACTAGGATTAATGGAGATAAAAATTGAAAAAACCACAAAAAGAACAACATTAACTAAAATCAGCCTATTAGTATATGAAACTAAAGATACTAAACGTCCAAAAACAGAATTTTTCATTACTTCTTGCCCTTCTTCTTAGATAATTTAATCGCCTTTCCCTTGCTCTTAGCTTTTGCCCTTGCATTAGACTTTCTCTTTGCATCTCTCTCTTGTTTTTTCTTTCGTTCATTAGTTTTAACCTTTCTAAGATTTGCTTTTGTTTCTTCTTCTCTGATAACTTCCAACTCTGCACTAACCTTAACTAAAATAACTTCAAGTTTAGTAATCTCCTTATCCAAACCAGCAACAATTTCCATCATATCCTTAACTTGCAAAACTTCTCCGCATTCTGAACAAGTATAGTTTGCATTCAAAGCTTGTTCTTCGTTAAATTCAATATTACAATTAATGCATTTATAAAATCTAGAATTCTTTTTCGAGTCTCTTTGTTCCCTCAGACTTCTTAAACCTTCAATCAAACTTTCTCTATATTTTTCCAAGCATCTTCCAATATTTAACGTCCAAAAATAAGTGTACCATCCTCCCTTTTTATTATCCTTTTTTCTTACAAAGCTTACAAGTCCTTCATCAGAAAGCTTATAGAGCACATTCCTAGTTTGATTAATAGTAAGCTTTAACTTCTTTGATATAAGAAATTCATTAACATTTTTTTTGTCATACAAAACTTCAACTAATCCTATCGAACTACCTCCAATGTAAGGAGTTAAAATATTTCTCAAAAGTACTACCAATGGATTAGTCTTCATCCAACTCAGTCAAAAAGAACTATTAAAAATCTTTCGTAGACATGTTGTCACTTTAAAATTTATATAAACCTATATAAACGAAAACAAAATATAATAATCATGTTCTGGGATAAAAAAGAAAACAAAGGGGAGTTACCTGACTTACCTCCATTAAAGCCTGAATTGACCACTCTTCCAGTGAAAGAAACAGACGAAGAAGATAATGAAAGTGACTTCTCAATAGACAAACATCCATTACCCTCTTTTCCAGATTCTCCTACAAAAAAAGGATTCTCTCAATCAGCAATAAAGGACGCCGTTGACAACCAAGAGTCCAGAGAAAATGAAGTAAAAGAATTAGAATCAGATTCTTCAGCACAATTTCTTCCACCACCTCAAGTACAAAAAATTCAGATGTCGAAGTCTTCTTCAAATTCCAATGTTTTTGTAAAAATTGATAAATTTAATTCTGCAAGAAAAGCGCTTTCCGCAGCTCAACAAAAAGTACAGGATATAGACAAAATGTTAAAAAAAATAAGAGAAGCACGTATGCGGGAAGAGCAAGAACTCACCGCTTGGGAAAAAGAGGTAGAGAGCGCAAAAACACAAATCGAAGAGGCATCAAAAAACCTCTTCGAAAAGCTCTCCTAAACTTATGAGCTCGGAATATATTTTATTTAATAGATTTGAATTGAATAACATAGAAAAAACTTTTCTTATTACTCAAATTGGAATTCTTAATTCATTAAAAAATTTAAGAAACTACAAAAAAGCAAGAGCAGAAGAGTTTGCATCTAAAATAAGAATAAAAACTCTTTTAAATGAGACTCATGAAGAACTTAAAGTTTTAGACAAAACGCTTCCTCAGACTTCATTTAAACCTACAGAAGAAGAAAAACCTGAATTGGTATCAATTATTAATCATCAACTACCTCCTGATCCAAAAAGAGATGCTATTGAAGAAGAACTCGAAAGAATAAAAAATAGACTCTCTTTACTTCAATAATACGGTTCACCGGATATTTTAAATAATCCTCTCTTATATTGCAAGTATGAATCAAATTAAAACACGTCAGGAATTAATAAACAAGTATCTGGAATTCTTCAAATCGAAGGAGCATCATCATATTCCTTCTGCATCATTAATTCCAGAAAACGATCCCACTGTATTGTTTACAACAGCAGGAATGCATCCTCTAGTTCCATATTTCCTAGGACAAAAACATCCACTAGGTAAAAGATTAACAGATGTTCAAAAATGCATAAGAACACAGGACATAGACGAAGTAGGAGACACAATCCATCATACCTTCTTTGAAATGCTTGGCAATTGGAGTCTTGGAGACTACTGGAAAGAAGAAGCAATAAAGTTTACATTTGAATTTCACACAAAAATTCTGAAAATTCCACTAGAAAAATATGCAGTGAGCATATTTGAAGGAAACAAAGATTCTCCAAGAGATAATGAATCAGAAAAAGTCTGGCTATCATTAGGAATTCCTAAAGAAAGAATAGTTCAACTTTCAGATAACTGGTGGGGGCCAGCAGGAGAAACAGGTCCATGTGGCCCATGCACAGAACAATTCTTCTATGTAGGAAAGAGAGCTCCAAAGACATTTGATCCAAAAGACTCCAATTGGGTAGAAATAGGAAATGACGTTCTAATGCAATATAACAAAACAAAAATTAAGGCAATTCTTGTTGATGCAACATTTTGTTTAATTGATCCAAAAAAAGGAATAAATAATGAACTTGCAGAAATAGTTAAAGGTACTCATAAAATAATAATTGTCTTATCAAATTCAGATGAAAAAGAAATAAAACAAAAATTAGGAGATTATAACTTTGAAATATTTTCATTAAACAATAATCCAAATAAAGAAAATTCTAAATATTTTAAATTATTATTAGAAAAATATCACTTAAACTCTCAGGAAGTTATTTATTTTGATCATAAAAAAGATTATGTGAACTCTGCTAAAGAAATAGGAATTAACTCTGTTGTATATAAGAATAATAATCAAATAAAAGAATTTATAGAAACAAATATGCAAAATTATATTCCATTACAACAAAAGAATATCGACTTTGGAGGAGGAGTAGAAAGAACTCTAGCAATTTTAAATGGACTAGGAGATAACTATCAAACTTCCATATTTCAACCTATAATAAAAGAAATAGAAGTAATTTCAAAAAAGAAATATAATAAAAACAAAGAAGATACAAGAGCAATGAGAATAATAGCTGATCATATCCGAGCAGCCACATTCATTCTAGGAGACGTAAGAGCCATTAAGCCAAGTAATGTAGGTCAAGGTTACGTCCTAAGAAGATTAATCAGAAGAGCAATAAGATATGGAAAAATGCTAGATATAAATGAATCATTCATCTCAAAAATAGCAAAAGCAATTCTTCCAGTCTATCCAGACTATCAAGAGCTTCATCAAAATCATAAATTCATAGAAGAACAATTGAATGAGGAAGAATCCAAATTCAATTCCACCCTAGAAAAAGGAATTAAGAAATTTGAAGAACTAGCAAAAAGAAATAAAAAACTAATTACTGGAAAAGATGCATTCCTTCTGTTCCAATCATATGGATTCCCAATAGAGTTTACAGAAGAGCTTGCAGAAGAACAAGGAATTAAAGTAGATCTAGAAGAATATAATCAAGAATTCCAAAAACATCAAGACCTAAGTAGAACTGCATCAGCAGGAACATTTAAGTCAGGACTTGCAGATAATTCAGATGCAACAAAGAAACTTCACACAGCCACACATCTTCTAAACGAAGCCCTTAGGCAAACTCTTAGCAAAGAAATAAAACAAAAAGGTTCAAACATTACACCCGAACGTCTTAGATTTGATTTCAACTTCCCAAGAAAACTCACAGACGAAGAAATAAAAAAAATAGAATCTTGGATAAATGATAAAATTCAACAATCTCTAGAGGTAAAAAGAGAAGAAATTCCTCTAAAAGATGCAATAAATAGCGGAGCTCAATCAGAATTCGGAGCCAAATACCCTGAACTTGTTTCAGTCTATACAATTCAAAGTAAAGACGAAAAATCATTTATTAGCAAAGAGATTTGCACTGGCCCCCATGTCTCAAACACCCAAGAGTTAGGTCATTTTAAAATTATCAAAGAAGAATCTGTTGCCTCAGGAATACGTCGTATTAAAGCTATGTGTGATTAAAACTTGCTCTCCATAATGGCATATTCTTGAAGAAAAGATTTAATAATACTAAAATAGTATACCTATATGAATAAAAACAGATCTCAATTTTGGATTTCTACTTTCTTGATTCTTATGGGTATTATCTTTTTCATATTAGTGACTTATTCTTTCGTTATCTCTCTAATACAAGCATCCCAATTCGTCGATCAATATCTTATGGGAAGAGGCAGTAATTATTATAAAGATATTTACTTCAACTATTCAATTTTATTTGCAATATCTATGATTTTTATTTTGCCTGGATGGTATATATTAACAAGTAAAAGAAAATTTGAAAATACTTATGTATATATGCTCTTATCTGGAGCAATAATAATGATAATCTCCTACCTGTTAGAAGCGCTTCCTACGGATGGAGAAAAAATAACGACCATATTTATTTTTCTTATTGGAATACCTGGGTTAATTTTTTATATTATCTCCCTAACACTTGTCATTCTTAATAAATCGAATTAATTATTTCAAAATCGAATATCCAACTACTAAAATAGCCAACAACAAAGCATAGACTCCAAACCATCTCAAATTTTTTCTATCTTTAGATATAACCTTCAATAAGAAATGAATACTTGCAAGCCCAACAACAAAAGCAACAAGAGTAGCCCATATAAGTTCATGAGGCAAAGCATTGTTACCTATCTCCAATATTCCTGCTCCAAATATAACTGGAATACTCATCAAAAATGAAAACTTCATAGCATTCTTAGTATCCATTCCCCTCAAAAGGCCAGCAGATATAGTGCTTCCTGATCTAGATATTCCTGGAAATATAGCCAATGCCTGAGCAAATCCAATCAAAACAGAATCAATCCAAGAAGGCATTTTTTTAACATTCTTTCTAAAATCAAAACTTACTATAAACAAAATCAGTCCTGTAATCCCAAATCCAATTCCAACAAGTAAAAAACTTGAAAATGCACTTTCAAACACCTCTTTAAATAAATACCCAAAAACCGCGGCAGGAATCGCAGAAACAATAAGAAGCAATCCCATTTTCCCATTTTCACTGTTCCATTTACCTTTAAACAATGCTTCAACAATATCGACTATTTCTCTTCCAAAATAAACAAACACTGCCATCAACGTTCCAAAATGTAATGCAACATCAAACATAACTGAAGCATTATAATCTAAAAGCCTCTGAAAAATAACAAGATGCCCTGAACTAGATATGGGCAACCATTCAGTAATCCCTTGCACAACTGCAAGAATCAGTATTTTAAGCCATTCAATCATATTTATGCTTAAAATATGATATTAATAAATATAGAGAATTAGGTTTTATCCCTTTTCATTTGAATTCTCTAGACTAAGAATTACGTACAAAAGACCATATAATTCTCTGTAATTATACTCCTCTAATGTCTAAACATTAACTTTTACAAGTATCCTTTAATCACAACAATTCTTATAAACTTCCAATAACGAAAAATCAAATGGGATTATTGAACGTAAGAATATTTGATTCTCCAATATATCAAACAGAACTTGTAAAAAGAGATTCTGAGGATATCTATCAAATAGGAAGATTAGAAATGGTATCTCAAGGAGAAGAAAGAATATTAACAGATTCTTACGATAATTTTCCTTTATGGCTTTCAGTAAATTCCTTTCCCTATCATCATAAAAGCAGAACAATGGGGGAGAAGGTAGGTGGAGAAATACATCAGAATGGAGAATTATTTAAAATAGTTCACTTCTCCGAACGTACTGGATCAGGAAAGGTCGTATTTGGAGGATTTGGTTGGGTAGGAGGATATCAAAGAAGAGTTATAGTAATGGACACCGAAGGAAAAAATAGTTTTCCTCTTCTTCTTGAACAAGAACTAAGGCAACAAAACTATAGAAATAATTCTAATGACCTATTATTAAAAGAGATTATACACTCATTATTTCATCCTCCAACAACATAAAAAAATAAGAAAAAGAAAAATAGTCATCTACAATTCCAGCATAAAAGCCCTACTTGCATACTTCGCATCCTCATTGCCTGTACAAACTCTTCGAACATAGCTTCATCAATACTAATATCATAGCCTAAATCAAAAACATTCCCGCATCTCGAACATCTGACCGGCAAAGCACACTCATTTTTTATTTGTAGCATTTAACACCTCCTTATCTTTTCTCAAAAACTCTTTTACTTAAATATAAATAGAAAAATCAAAAACTATGTTAATATAACTAAATCAATATATAGCAAGTCACTTTTCAAAGACAATCTGATGCAACAAAAACTAAGTAACAAAAATTAATTTCTAATCCTTGATATAGTTCAGAGTCACTTTTTTTAGTCACATGTCATTTTATTTCAAAACATTTTTTTATTTTATTTATAAATCAATGCTCTAAAATCAAAATGCTTAAAGCGAAGTTAAGAATAGTGTGTATTCTCCTAATCAATTTTGGCACAACTTTCAAATCTTCCACATCTTAGTAAATAAGTTAATCTAACTGGTTCATTTGATTTATCATATGGATTATTAGTAAAAAAACAATCCATCCCAAACGCCTCTTGCCCTAATTCCTCCTGTTCACATACATCTCCTTTTCTTAATAACATACCTAATTTATCATATTCAAAAGCACCAAAATCTCTTAGATCAGCACAGGTAGGAATCTTAGTTTTTGAAACTTTTTTCATTTCCGATAAAACAATCATTGTCAAATCCAAATCATTAGCTAAATCAGTCAATTCTCTTGCAATATTTCTTGAAGGACGATAAAGACTCTCATCGTTCATAGGTAAAATATCTTGAAATCTATCTAAAAAAACTATCGGCTTTCTTTTATTTTTTTGCCCAACAAATCTTCTTGTCTCAGAACAAACAATATCCTCATCAATTTTTCCATCAACAATATTTAAAATATCATCACTAATCCCATATCTTCCACTCGCCCCTGTAATTTTCGGAAAATCTCTCTCACTCACTAAGACTCCTCCCTCCAACGAAGCTAGACTAACTCTTGAAGAGATAGATAATAATCTCTTAGCAACCTGTCTAGAACGTAGATTCCCAGTAAAGTACAAAACCCTATAATCTTTACTAGTCACAAGATTGTCACAAACCGTCAAAGCAAAGTCAGTTAGTCCATCTTCAGGTCTTGCACCAATAACACTAACTCCTGGTTTCAGCCCTAAAGTCATCGCATCAATATCCGGAAATCCAGTTCTTACACCATCGATAAACTTTTCACGATGTCTCTCAAAATAAGCTAGAGCCTTCTCTACCTCTCCGATAGTTTCATGAAACAACTTTTTACTACCTACAGCACGAGAAAAAGTCCCTTCCATAAAAAAGCATATATAATCAGCTTAAAAGGATTGTTTTTCTCTAAAGTATATATTATTCAACAAAAATACCGGGCTTTCCTGGTTTTGCCTTTCCAGCCTTATTCTCAGGATCATACTTTGCCTTGTCATTAACCTTGAACAATTTAATCTCTTTTCCTATTCTCTTACTCAATAAATCTGTATTATAGTTATCAAATTCATTTGGCAAAACATAAAGATAAACCTTTTTTCCTTCTTTCGCCTGTTTTTCCTTAATAATTTTAAGAACATTTAACACATCTCCTACAACTTTATCGATATTCTTCTCTGCTTCTTCCAATTTCATGTCTATCTTGCTTTCATCTGCCTTCGGCCACTCAGCTAAAGAAACAAATCCCTTTCCTCCAATCTTTTCCCATAATTCTTCGGCTATATGCGGACAAAATGGAGAAAGAACTCTAATTTGTACACCTATAAAATCATTTAATATCTTTTGATTAACTTCTCCTCTGTTCATATATTCCTTTAAAATTCTCTGCATTTGGAAAAACAATTTATCAAATGCAGTTCTAAACATCATATTTTCCATAGCCTCATTTCCCTCTTTCAAATATTTATTCATAAAAGATAACAATAAATTATCGCTTCTGAATAAATCTTTTTTAACAGCTCTTTTGAAATTCTTGGAAACAAAATTGAAAAACTGATTAATTTTTTGACCAACTATTTCGACATTACCAAAACCAAAATTAGGATCATCCAAACCTTCTCCTCCAAGAATTAATCCTGCTCTGATAGAATCAGAACTATATTTTTCAAGCATCTGTCTTATGGTATAAAAGTTACCTTTACTCTTAGACATCTTATCTCCTTCTACAAGTAGCCAACCATTAACACTAAATCCTTTAGGCCAATATTTTTCATCAAACACTGCCACATGATTAAACAAACAAAAAGATAGATGATTTTGAACTAAATCCTTGCCTGAACTTCTTATATCGAAAGGATACCAATATTCAAATTCTTGCCTCATCCTTTGCATCTCTTTGTCTCCTTTACCCTTACCAGAAAATATCCAGTCAAAGAACGCATCATTTATCTTATCAATTGGATAATTCTTAATCAAATGCGAAAAAGTATAATAGGCCATATAAATAGTAGAATCAGATAAAGACTCTATAACCCATTTATTGTCCCAAGGTAATTTAGTGCCCGTTCCATGATGATGAGTACAAGCCCAATCATTAAGCCAACCAATTACATAATTGAACTGCTGTCTAACCAAGTCTGGATAAAGCTTCATTTGATCTAAACTCTTTCTCACCAACTCCTTCCACTTAGGGTTGCTATATTTCAAAAACCATTGATCAGAAACTACTTTCACAATACAAGGAGTCAAACAACGGCATACCACCTTATCTTCTAATTCATAAAACATAACAGCATCTCCTTTTTTAACAAGATTTTTCTTCAGAAAACTCTGACAATCTGGAACACTCATACCCTTACATTCCCCACAATTGTCCCTCATAACTCCTTTTCTAAATACTCTTCTGTTAAGTTCGCCTTTTGCCTTCTCCAATGCTTCCTTGTCTTCACTGCTTTTCACTCCAAACTCCTTCCCAATATCATCTCCAAGATTTTCACCCATACCTGAAACTTTAATTATGAACTTCGGCTTTAGAGCTCCAACAATTGCCCTATCCAAGTTATATTTAGCTTGTAATTTTTCATCATTCTGTATTTTTTTAAGTTCAAAATAATCAAAAGGATCTTCTAAAGCAGAATAAACCACACCTGATCCAATTGATGCATCAATGAACCAAGCAGGAAGAGCAGTAACATCGTAATCCACAACTGGGCCTCTATAGAATTTCCCAATCAATTCTTCTGGAGAGACTCCTCTAATTATCTCAATATTCTCCTCAAATTGATTTTTTATCTTATCAACAACCTTTCTTCCAACCACCCATTTTTCTCCTTTAACTTTTACAACAACATAATCTCCCTGAGGATCAATCCAGATATGAGTTTGCCCATAAAATGCATCTGGCCTAGTTGTACCGGCCATAACTATTAAATCGGAACCTTTCATTCTAAACTTACCCCAAATGAAATCCTGAGTTGTAACTCCCTCCCCCTCAACTCTATCGTGATCTCCCACAGCCATATTATCTTTAGCGCACCATACAACTGGTCTCTTTCCAGTATCAACAAATCCCTTCTCCTTTAATTTTCTAAATTGCCATTGAATAAATTTATCATAAGGAGGATTCAAATCAGTAGTGATAAAGCTCCTTCTCCAATCAACACTTGCTCCAATTCTTGATAAATCTTCTTTAGCTGCAGGAACAAAAGTATCTATCCAATGTTTAACTTCAGAAAACTTCAGAACTTCTTTCTCCGAAAAACCCATAGATTTCATAATTGCTATTTGTTTTGGCTCTTTCTCTCTTATTCTCTGTGCTGCAGCCCAAACAGGAGTCCCTGTACAATGCCAAGCCTGGGGAAATAATACATTGAATCCATTCATTCTTTTATATCTAGCCGAAACATCCACTCTAGTAACAGAAAAGCCATGGCCTAAATGTAAATGCCCATTTATATATGGATAAGGGAAATTAATGAAATACTTATCCTTCTTTGAATCCTCTTCAACTTCAAAAATCTTTTTCTCTTCCCATTTCTTCTGCCATTTCTTTTCTATTGCAGAAAAATCAATCCTATTCTCATCCACAGATTCAAATCCCTCCTTCTTTGGTTTTGCTTCCTTTGCCATAATACTATCAAAAATCAATAAATTTAAACCTTGCTCTACAGCACCACAATTCTTTTTAAATCAAAAAATAACAAAAATCATGCCTGAAGATTATAGAAATGCTTATGCAATAATTATTAAAGAAAATACCCTTCTAATCTCTAGAGAAAATGAAACTTGGAGCCTACCGAGAATTGAACAAAAAGAATGCTTAGTTACAAAAGTAACCGGTGAAGGAAGCGAGATTACTCTAAGAATTACTCCAGCAAGTTCATTGCCATTTCATACAACCTCTGAAAAAGAAGCACTATTGATGCAACCAGTTCCCGAACCTATGCCTATTTCGCCTAGAGGATATACTCAAACAGAATTAGAAAAAATGCCTCTTGATCAGTTTACCAAAGAAACTTTCAAAAAATTAAGAGCAAACTTATTTATGTCTTAGAGTCTTAAAAATCATTAGGAATACTATCCAAAAGACCTCTCTTCCTCAACTGATTTATTGCAGAACCCGAATATTTATGAATTATATCTCCTTTACTATTATCATCTGGCCAAGGTTCAACTAAAACAGTATCTTTAGGTCTAAGCCATAAAGATTTCTTAAATCTACCCGGAACTCTACAATTTCTACTTACTCTATCGGTACCTATAACTTCCATTCTATTTCCTCCATATCTTTGTAAAATTACCCCTATAACTTCTCCCTTTTTTGGAAGTCTAACCCTTACTGATCCCTCTACATTCTCCTGAGTTTGAGGTAACCCATTATCATCAATAACTTCTTCAAAATCTCCAAATTTATCATCCATGCCTATACGAAAAAACACTATCTTTTAAACCTTCGCGTTGATAAATTAATTTAAACTATCTACTTTTACTCTTAAGTTCTAAATAGAGATTCTTATAAAATAAAATACCTATAGGATATACTATCAAAGAACCTAAAACAGAAATAACTAATTGCTCATTAAACAAGAAGTAAACTAATGCTCCTACAATAGTATAAAATAATATACTAAACAAAACAAACAATAAAGTTTTTGCAAAAGTTATCCACCATTTTCCTCTTAACAAAATAAAACTCTTTTTTAGAGTAGACCAAACCTTTCCCTCCTCATCAACCAAAATATATATAGAAAAAGCAATAGAAAACAAAAACCAAACAAAAAAGCAAATAGACAAAATTATCCAAATAATTAACAAAATCCCTGATGTATCAACTAATTTCAAAATTACAGCAATCAATAACACAACTAAACCAATCACCAAAACAAAAAAGCATTCGACAATAATTAATCTTAATGCTTTCCAATACAACCTTTTAGCATTTCTTATAGCATCGGAAAAGTTAAAATTACTCCTAAAAGCAGATTTTATCAATCCTATTACACCAAAAAAGTAAAACAAAAACATCAGTATGTAAAGTACAAGCATAATTATAAAAAAGGGAACCATTTTCAACATTAGACTAAAATTTGAAAGATAAAGTTGTTCTATCTCTTGTTTCTGAGCATCGGTTAAACTATTTGCCTCAGTAACATTAAAAGATTGAAGTTTCGTAGTCATTTCCTTTTGCTGATTTATCAATTCAGAAGGTACAAAATAATGCCCAATAAATCCTACAATAAGCAAGGGAACTACAGAAAATACTAAAACCAGAGTCAATATACTAACAAAATTAAGTTTATACTCTTTCCACGCTCTTGAAATCGCCGTTCCAAAACCCATCATACTTACAAAACTTCTTTGCTTTTAAATTTATTTAAATCGATATTAGTAACCCTCAATCTTAAATACCTGTTTTTCCTTTAAAAATAATGATAATTGCACACCTTACGGGAGATTCAGTAACTTCCAATTCAGAAGAAGCATTTTCCCTTAATGAAAAATCAATTTTTGGAGAGAAGAAATCAAACAAAATTGAATATTCTCCAGTTGAATCACTTTATCTTATTGATTCAAAAAAGATGCAAGTTCATAAAAATAAAGTAATTTCATTTGATTCCTTTTTTAAAATTTTTAAAAAGAAAGACAAAAGACTAGAAATAAAATATACTGTTTTTAAAGACATGCGAAAAAAAGGGTATATTATAAAAACTGCACTAAAATACGGGGCAGACTTTCGAGTGTATGATAAAGGATTAAAACCAACTGAAACCCATGCTAAATGGATTCTATTTGTTACATCTGCTCATTTAATTCTTAGTTGGCAAGAATTTGCAGCAAAAAACAGAATTGCTCATTCCGTAAATAAGAATCTTCTAATTGCAATCGTAGATGATGAGGGAGATATTTCATACTATGAAGTTTCTTGGGTTAAAACCTAACAAAATGACATAATCTTTATAACATCATTATATTTATCCTTTTTATGCCAATAGATACATATAATCTTCAAAGAACAAAAGAATTAATTTTATCTTTTATTAGATCAAGAGGACCCTCTTTACCAGTTCATGTAGCTAAAGATATAAAAACCTCTCCCTTATTCGCCTCAGCTTTTCTTTCAGAACTCTACAATGAACAAAAAGTAAGAATGAGCCATATGCGAGTAGGAAGCACGCCCCTTTATATAGTTCCAGGACAAGAAGCACAATTAGAAAACTTTATTCAATATTTAAATAGAAAAGAACAAGAAGCAGTTCATCTTTTAAAAAATAATATTTCTCTTGAAGATGAAAAAATTCCTCCCGCAATCCGTGTAGCCCTTAGAGAACTAAAAGATTTTGCCATTCCTTCTAAACAAGTAATAGAAGGACAAGAAAAGATAGTTTGGAAGTATGCATTCTCCTCCGCAGACATCAATTCAATTTCTCAGTCTCAAAAGCAATTACAGTCTCATATAAATGCAAATCCTGCAATTGCATCATCAATTCTTCAGGCAACTATACCTAAAGAAGAAAATGTAGTTCAAGTTCAAGAAGTAGTAAAGCAAGAACCTCTAATTCAGCCTATTCAACAGCAAGAAATACAAAAAGTAGTTCCTGAAAAAAAATTAAAAATAAAAATATCCAAAAAACATATTGTTTCACCCTCATTTTCTCTTATTCTATCCGAACCGACAATAGAAATTCAAAATCTGGAAACTCCATTTAGCAAATCAGTGAAAGAACAATTCAAAGAAAAAGGACTAGAGATATTAAATGTAGAATTAGAAAAAAAGAAGGAATTTGTAGCTATAATAAGAACAAAAACAACCTTTGGCTATCAAGATTATTATTGTATAGCTAAAGACAAAAAGAAACTTCAAGAGACAGATATACCTCAGGCACTTCAAAAGGCACAAGAAAAGCGTATGCCTGTTATGCTAATGGCTCCAGGTCTGCCTGATAAGAAAACATCTACACTTCTACAACAATGGGAAAATCTTGTAAAATTCGAGAAACTCGGTTAATTTACAGAACTCTCAAAAAGCTATTAATTTCTTCTAAAATCTTATCATGAAACTTTATTTTAACAGAACAGAGATTCTTCCTGATTATCTTTGAATTCACTGTGAATAACCTATATGGTTTAACCCAACTTTTAAAAGGAAGCTTTCCACCCTCAAAATCCTCTTTTGATAATAAAATACCATCATTAGTAGGATTACTTGTTATAAGACAACAAATTCTATCTTCGTTCTTATTTATTTTTTTATTAGAAATAATTAAAGCAGGTCTCAATTTAGAAGCAGAAAGATCGGAATAAGGAAAAGGAATTAGCACTATCTCTCTTTGATTATACATTATCCCACCTCTCATCTGATTCATTATCCCATTCCTTACTTAATACTGCTTCAGAAGCAAACATAGTTAGAATACTTTCTCTTTCAGGATTTTTCTCTAACTGTTCAAGTTCAGAAAGTCTTTTTACAATTGCCTTTCTAACAAATTCACTCCATTTAATTTCAGAAAAAATACGCATCTTACTATATACACTATCTTCAATAGACAAAGTAATATTAGTCATGAGTTATTAAGTGAGCTCACTTATTTAAATCTTTCGTCCCACGCAAAAAGCTTTAAAAAGCTCATTCTCAAATCAACATCATGGGTAGAATAAAATCACTTATGGTAAAGAGAGCAGCCAAACAACTGTTAACCAAATATACTGATAAGTTTAATGATAAATTTGAAACAAACAAAAGAATACTTGGTAGTACCATGCCTAGTAAGTCCACTAGAAATAAGATTGCAGGATATATTGCAAGACTTGAAAAAGCAAAATACCTAGTTGCAACCAATGCAGCAAAATCCGCTCCGATTCAAGAAGAATCAAACGAGCCTCTACAAGCAGACGTTTATTAATTTAGATATTGTTTCATTTTTCTCGAGTTAATTCATTCATAATAAATAGTATAATCTTCTTACTTCTATTCTGATCATTACATACTACACCAGATAACAATCCCTCCAAATAATATCAAATCCTATCTAATCAATTTGTCTATCTTCTTTTCAATCCTTTCGATGTCCTTTTCAATTTGTTCAATCTTCTTCTTTCGATTATGACTATATAAAATACTAATTAATTGAAATATTATTCCTAATACTACAACTACTCCTATCGCCTCAAGCCAATGACCTAGCCTTCCTACCTCTGAAACAATTCCTGTAGAAATATTAACTATTTCTCCTCCTACTGCCTGACCAGTTAACTCAACAACCATTAGCTCTGAAACCTTCGTTCCTTTTTAATGCTTTCCAAATGCTTTATAAACACTTTTTATGTGCTTTCAGTAAGGCTCGGTAGCTCAGTCGGCAGAGCGGTGCTCTCATGAGGCACAGGTCGGGAGTTCAATTCTCCCTCGAGCCATTTTAATATATACTTAATCACATATTTCCTTTTTAACAAGAAAAATATGAAAAAATATGACTAGAGAATTTTTAACAGCATTAGAATTAGAATTTCCAGAAAAGCCTTCAGAGTCTAGAGAAGGATATATGCATCGACAATTTAATTTCGAACAATTTGCCGTGGCAAAAAAAGGTTCATGGAAAAGCCCTCCTTCATTAGAATCAATAACTCAAATAGCAAAAAGAACATTAAAAAGAGTAACTAAAATTAGAGTATTAGAGTCAGATATAGAAGTCGTTCAAGGACTAGGAAAAGGAGATATATTAATTATTCCAGGTTATCAATCATCCAAAACAGCGCATGTGATAGGAATAACTGATTTAGATATTGATGTTCTAAGAGTTTTTTTCAGTACATCATGGCACTCAAACTATCACATGACTCCAAAACAAATAGAAAGATATGTTTCATTTGCAAAAGAATACTTTACTACTTTTGGTTAATCCTTCTTCTTCCAAATCATATTATTACCATTAGTTAAATGTTCATCAAGTATAACAAATTCTTCATATAATCCTTCAACCAAGTCGTAATTTTTCAGTTCATCCAAAGAAGCCCATTTATATTCAGTCAAAGCTCTGCATAATTTAATTTCCTCACCAACAGGAATTCCATATAAACTTATTATTAAACAAGGAATCTCATCATCTCTCAAATAAACCAAACTAGTAACATAACATATATTTTCAATTCCCAACCCTACCTCTTCAAAAACTTCTCTTTTCAATGCATTCTCAATTATATTATACCAATGCGCATTAGTATCTTTCTTTTTCATAACATAATCCATAACTTCAATTTTCCCTCCAGGTACAGTCCATTTTCCAGGAAAAGCCTTCTCCCATTCAGCTCTTTTAGCAATTAAGTACTTTCCATCTTTTATAAGAATTCCAGTTACAACAACATAATGTGCTTTGTTCTTATCATAATTTACCATAAAAACTTTCCACTATGATTATATTTAAATAGTTCCTCAAAAAGTTTGACTAAATGGAAGAAAAAATTCTTCATCTATTTACAAGTGCAAATAAACTAAAATTTATAGATATAGAAAGAGCTCTAAAACAAAGATCAAACAAGATTGCATACCATCTAAATTCCCTTAAAAATAGAGGGATTCTAAAAAAAGAAAATTCACTCTACTCCCTTTCAGATGAAGCAGAATACCTAATTCCATATTTATCAGAAAAGAAGTCATCTCTTCCAGTAATACTCATAGAAATAAAGAAAAATGCTAAAGTATTTTTGTATAAAAGAAAAAAGCGTCCATATCTTAACCTTTACAGTCTTCCAGGAGGAAGATTAATTATTGGAGAATCAGTTCAAGAAGGAGCAAAAAGAATAATGCTCTCTAAATTTAACATCCAAATCATTCCAAAAGAAATAAAATCGATATCCTTAGAACATATAAAGAAAAATAAAATAATTCATTCATTTATTCTAATTCTAGTAAAAGCAGAAATAATTTCTTCTTCAAACCGAAGTATAGAATTTCAAGATTTAAACAAGATAAAAAAAGAAGTTATAAAAAGCGACTATAAACTTCTAATTTCAAAACCTCAACCCTATAATTTAAAGACCATTATATCGAACATCTAGCTTATGCTTAGATATTTAAAACATTATACTAACTAAAAATATGGAACTACAAGATATAACTAGTATAAGTTTAATATGTTTCTGCACAGTTCAAGCTATTAATTATATTAGCAAAATAGGAGGATATATTTTACTTAGAAGTGATATTGAAAGAGCTGCAGATTACTTAGAGATTAGACAGGCATCTAGAGAAATAACTAGCCTAAACCTTATGCTAAGAGAAGCAAGGAAAATAACATTACTCCCTTGGCCATTAGACATATTAAGAACTAGAAAATATAAACAATCACCTGATTCAAATTCATTAACCTTGCCTCAAATAATTAAAGAAGCGGAACAAAAAAGCAATTCATCTTCTAAATTCAGATTCCTTAGTGAAACTAGTTTCTAATAAAAAGCTACTGAAAAAACTTAACGCCACTCGGAAAGAGACATATCTATTCTAAAACCTATTTTACATCCGGGTGCCTGAGAATTAAAACTCACTGGCTTTTTAGTAACTGGATAATTTACTTCTTGTAACCCTCCACTAGAAAGAGAATATAAATTTATAGAATCCTCTCTAGGCCCAGATATTTCTCCATGTGCTTCTCTTGATATTGAATATACATCTTCAATTTTCACAGATTTCAAAAGCATTTCAACTATATAAATATACATCTAAACCTTACTCACAAACGTCAAGAACAAAGTTCTTGATCGCCTCGAGAATTTTTCTAATATTCTCTCAGCCTCAAACCATCTCCCGCATTCCTAGGAATTATG